>NZ_QKSO01000016.1:0-111117 GCF_003234215.1 Curtobacterium sp. MCSS17_006
GGGTGCGGGGGGTGCGGGGGGTGCGCATCACGGGACCTCGGCGGTCAGGGGGTCGGACGTCGTCGACGCGGAGCCGACGGCGTAGGTCAGGGTGACGGACCAGGTGCCGCTCGACACCTTCGCCGCGGGGAACGACACCTGCGCGCAGTTCACCGACGAGGCACTCGCCTGGGCGGTGCTCGTGGCGGTGCGCGTGACGCCGTCCTTCGTCGCGGTGAAGGTGCACTTCCCGCTCGTGTCGGTCGTACCGGAGACCAGGCCACCGGCCTGGAGGGTCTTCGAGCCGGTGTCCCAGCCGGCGAACGTGACGACGGACGTGGCCGGGTACTCCGACGGGTCGGTGTCCGGCTGGTTCGTCGCGCCGCTGCCCGGGAACGCACCGGGGGTGTCGTCGTCGGAGGCGCCGGCGTCGTCGCCGGACCCACCGTCGGTCGGCGTCGAGGCCGCGTCGGTGGGCGCCGAGGTCGCCGAGTCGTCGTCCGTCGGGGTCGCACTCGGGGTGCGCGAGACGGACGCGGACGGCGACGGGGTGGCGTCGTCGCCACCACCGGAACAACCGGCCAAGAGGAGACTGAGTGCACCGACCACCGCGAACGCAGCGATCGGCCTGGATGCGAGGAGCATGCTGACGGGCCGTCCTGTGGATGTTGACAAGGGTCCGGGTTGCAACAACGGTAACTCGAAAGTGAAGGTTGAGGGTTGGATCGGCCGGAATCACCCCCACTCGGGGTGCACGACGACCGTCGCCCAACCCCGTCCCGCGGGCCCGGTGAGTATGCTGTTCCGGTCCTGCCCCCACGAACGAAGAGACGTATGGTCGACCAAGCCCGCATGACCGCGCTCGCGAAGGAACCCCTCGTCGTGATCGGCGCTCCGACGAGCGCCTTCCGCGGGACCTTCCGTGAGCTGCGCGACGTCTTCCGGCAGCGCGAGATGCTCGGCATGCTCGTCCGACGTGACCTGAAGGCCCGGTACAAGGACTCGGCACTCGGGTTCGTGTGGACGCTCGTGCGCCCGCTGACCCAGCTGCTCATCTACTACTTCGTCATCGGCAAGGTCCTCGGCGCCGCCAACGGCATCGACAACTTCGCGATCTACGTCTTCACCGGCCTGACCGCCTACACGCTCTTCAGCGAGATCGTCGCCGGGTCGACCGGGTCGATCGTCGGCAACTCCGGGCTGATCAAGAAGGTCTACGTCCCGCGCGAGGTCTTCCCGCTCGCCAGCGTGGGCGCGGCCCTGGTGAACTTCACCATCCAGTTCGCGATCCTGCTGGCAGCGACGGTCGTCATCGGCGTCTTCCCGTGGCACGAGGGCCTGGTCTACCTGATCCCCTCGCTCGCGGTGATCCTGGTCTACGGCGCGGCCATCGGCCTGGTGCTGTCCGCGCTCAACGTGTACCTGCGCGACGTGCAGTTCGTCATCGACGTCGGCCTGATGGTCCTGCTCTGGGCCTCGCCGATCGTCTACTCGTACTCGCGGGTGGTCGCCACCGTGAACGCCGACTGGCTCCTCACCCTCTACACGAACAACCCGCTGACCCTGTCGGTGCTGGGCCTGCAGAACGCCATCTGGCTGCACGACCCGGCCGACGTCACGTACCCGGACCACCTGATGCTGCGGCTGGGGATCGCGTTCGTGATCGGCGTCCTCTGCCTCATCGGTGCGCAGCGGATCTTCTCCCGCCTGCAGGGCAACTTCGCGCAGGAGCTCTAGACCATGGCCATCAGCACTCCCGTCGCCCCGACGACCGCCGGCGAGACCGCCGAGCGTCCCGACGTCATCGTCATCGACCACGTCCGCAAGCGCTTCACGGTCCGCAAGGACAACACCCTGCGCGAGCGCATCGTCACGCTCGGCCGCGCCGGGCGGAAGCACCGCCAGGACTTCTGGGCACTCGACGACGTCACGGTGTCGATCCAGGCCGGCTCGACCGTCGGGCTCATCGGCCAGAACGGCTCCGGCAAGTCGACCCTGCTCAAGGCGATCGGCGGCATCATCCAGCCGACCTCCGGCACCGTGTCCCGCCGCGGTCGCCTCGCCGCCCTGCTGGAGCTCGGCGCCGGGTTCCACCCCGACCTGTCCGGCCGCGAGAACGTCTACCTGAACGCGAGCCTGCTCGGCCTGAGCCGCAAGCAGACCGACGAGAAGTTCGACGACATCCTGGCGTTCTCGGGCATCGGTGACTTCATCGACACCCAGGTGAAGTTCTACTCATCGGGCATGTACGTGCGGCTCGCGTTCGCCGTCGCCGTGCACACCGACCCCGACGTCCTGCTCGTCGACGAGGTCCTGGCCGTCGGTGACGAGGCCTTCCAGCGCAAGTGCCTGGACCGCATCCGCACCTTCCAGGAGGCCGGCAAGACGATCATCATCGTCACGCACTCCCTCAGCCAGGTGCAGGAGATGTGCGACCGCGTCGTCCTGCTCAACAAGGGCAAGGTGCTGCACGACGGTGACCCCGTCCAGGCCGTCAGCATGTTCCGCGAGGTGCTCGAGGAACGCCGTCAGGGCGAGCTCAGCACCGACGTCGCCGTCGGCCGGGGCAAGGTCATCGGCGCGAGTGTGCGCGTCGACGGCAAGGAGCCCCGCGCCGAGGTCATGCCGGGCGACGACCTCGTCGTGGACATGGAGTTCGAGCACCTGGACGGCATCGCCGACTGGGAGGCCGCGGTCCAGATCAACAACGCCGGTGGCCAGGTCGTCTACGGCACCACCACCGGCATCATGGGCCTCGAACTGCAGCCGCTGCACGGTCGCCGGAAGCTCCGCCTGCGGATCGCCGACACCGCGTTCGGCACCGGCAAGTACTTCATCAACGTGTCGATGATGGACTCCGCCGGGCGCCACCTGCACGACATGCCGGAGTGCGACTCGTTCGAGGTCCCCGGGTTCGAGCACGCCGTGGGCACGGTCTACGCCGAACCCTCGATCGAGGAGCTCGACTGACCCCGGACGACGGTGACACCGGGTCCCGCGCCGACGGCACGACCCGTGCCGGCTCCGCGCCCCGGACCGACGGCACGCTCCGCACCGCGGTCGTCGTCGTCAACTGGAACCGCGCCGACCTGACCACCGCGGCCGTCCGCGCCGTGCTCGACGAGGGCACGGCCGACGACGTCATCGTCGTCGACAACGGGTCGTCCGACGACTCCGTCGCGGTGCTCCGCCGCGCCCTGCCGGACGCCACCGTCATCACACGAGACGACAACGGCGGCTTCGCGGCCGGTGCCAACACCGGCATCCGGCACACGGACGCCGACGTCGTCGTGCTCCTGAACAACGACGCCGTGCCCGCACCGGGCTTCGTCGCGGCGCTCCGCGACCACCTGGCGCACGCCGGGCCCGAGGTCGCCGCCGTGACGGGCCGCATCGTGCTCGCCGGACGCTGGACGGGCCTCCCGGCCGGGGTGGAGCCCGCACCCGGCCAGCGCGTGCTGCGCGACCACGACGGCCGTCGCTGGACGCCGTCGGCGGACGGCGAGGTCCGGCTCAACTCGACCGGCGTCCGCGTCGACCGCGACGGCAACGGGATGGACCGCGACTGGTTCGCGCCCGTCGACCGGGTCGCCGACGTCGACGTCTTCGGGTTCTCCGGCGGCGCGTCCGCGCTGCGCCGAACGGCGCTGGACGACGTCGGCCTGCTCGACGAGTCCCTGTTCATGTACTACGAGGACACCGAGCTCGCCTGGCGGCTGCGCCGCCGCGGCTGGCGCGTCGAGCACGCGGCCGACGCGGTCGTCGAGCACGACCACTCGGCGTCGTCCGGCGTGCAGAGCGACCTGTTCGTCTTCCGGAACGCGCGCAACCGCATCGTCGTCGCACTCTGGCACGCCCCGTGGCCGACCGTCGCGCGGGCGAGCGTCCGCACCCTGGTGCGCGGCCTGCGCGGGCTGGCCTCCGGTCGCACCCGCCGGGAGGCGCGGCTCGTCCTGACGGCGTTCGCGGACGTCGCGGGGACCCTGCCGGTCCACCTCGCGCGCCGGCTGCGCGAGACCCGGCGCGCGTCCGTCCCGCGCCGCAGCGTGGACCCGGGCGCATGAGTGCAGCGGGCTATCCTGGACACTCCCCCGTCGACGGCCCCGGCCACGACGTCCCCGCCCGGAAGGAACCACGCGTGCCGCAGCTCACCGTCCTCGTCGACGGGACCGCGGTACCGCAGGCGCTCGGCGGCGTCGGACGCTACGTCGAGGGGGTCGTCTCGCACCTGACCGATTCGTCGCTCGACGTCCACCTGGTCGTCCGCCCCGTGCACGCTCCGCACTTCGCCGCCGTCGCGCCGCACGCGACCGTGCACACGGCGCCGGGCTGGACCGACTCGGTGCCCCTGCGGTTCCTGTGGGAGCAGACCGGGCTGCCGGCGCTCGGCCGTCGGATCGGGGCGCAGGTGCTGCACTCCCCGCACTACACGTTCCCGTTCGGCTGGCGCGGCGGGTCCGTCGTCACGCTGCACGACGCCACGTTCTTCTCGAACCCCGAGTGGCACTCGCGCCTGAAGCGCACCTTCTTCACCTGGTGGAGCCGCCGGTCCCTGCGCACCCGACCCGTCGTCATCGTGCCGAGCGCCGCGACCGCGACCGAGGCCGCCCGGGTCGTGACCGGCATCCGCGCCGACGTCCGGGTCGCACCGCTCGGCGTCGACCGCACGGTGTTCCACGAGCCCGACGTCGCCGCGGTCGAGGACGCCCGGATCGCCGCCACCCTGCCCGAGGGTGCCCCGTGGATCGCGTTCCTCGGCACCATCGAACCGCGGAAGAACGTCACGGCGCTGCTCGACGCGTACGCCTCGGTGCGCGCCGCACGTGCGGCAGCCGGGTCGGACGGTGGCCCGGGTTCGGAGACCCCGTGGCTCGTGCTGTCCGGTGCCCGCGGCTGGGACGAGTCGGCCATCGCGCGGCTCGACGCCCTGCAGCCCACCGACCACGTCATCGAGGCCGGCTACCTGCCGCTCGAGGACCTCGCCGGGTTCCTCGGCGGAGCGGAGTTCGTCGTCTACCCGTCCCTCGGCGAGGGCTTCGGGCTGCCCGTGGTCGAGGCGATGGCCTCCGGCGCGTGCGTCCTGACCACCCGGCGGCTGTCCCTGCCCGAGGTCGGCGGTGACGCGGCCGTCTACAGCGAGCCCGACGCGACCGCGCTGGCGTCCGCGATGACCGCGCTGCTGGACGATCCCGCGCTCGTGGCGTCGCACCGTGCGGCGGCGCTGACGCGGGCCTCCTCGTTCACCTGGGAGGCCACGGCAGCCGTGCACGTCGAGGCCTACGAGTCCGTCGCCGGGGGTGCGCGGTGATCCGGGTCGCGGTGCTGACGGTCACCTACAACACAGGCGAGACCATCCGGCCGTTCCTGGCGAGCGTCGCCGGTGCCTCGAAGGACCCGGTCGCCGTCGTCATCGCGGACAACGGTTCGGCCGACATCGACGCACTCCGGGCGATCGGTGAGTCCTACGGCGCCGTCGTGGTGTCCTCCGGCGGCAACCGCGGCTACGGCGGGGGGATCGACGCGGCACTGAGCGCCCTCGACGACGTGCTGCCGGACGTCCGCCCGGAGTTCCTGCTCGTGACGAACCCCGACGTCGTGCTCGGCGAGGGCTCGATCGACGAACTCGTGGCCGCCGCCGACCGGTTGCCGTCGGGTGGGTCGTTCGGGCCCCGGATCCTCGACGACCAGGGCGAGACCTACCCGTCCGCCCGGCAGCTCCCCTCGCTCCGGACCGGCCTCGGCCACGCGGCGTTCTCGCGGTTCTGGCCGGCGAACCCGTGGAGCCAGCGGTACTGGTCCACCACGAAGGTCGTCGAGCGCGAGGCCGGCTGGCTCTCCGGCGCGTGCTTCCTCATCCGGACGTCGCTCTTCCGCGAACTCGACGGGTTCGACGAGTCGTACTTCATGTACTTCGAGGACGTCGACCTCGGGCAGCGCGTCGGTCGGTCGGGACGAGCGAACGTGTACGTCCCCTCGGCGGTCGTCACCCACACCGGAGCCCACTCGACGTCGTCCAACCGGCGCCGCATGGAGATCGAACACCACCGGAGCGCGTACCGGTTCCTGTCGCGGAAGTACCGGGCGTGGTGGCTCTGGCCCCTGCGTGTCGTGCTGCACGCGGGCCTCTCGCTCCGCGCCCGCTGGGTCACGCGCAAGTAGCTCCCGCTCGCGGGACGCTGCGCGCGGGGTCTGCGCGCGGGGTCTGCGCGCGGGGTCTGCCGTCGCGCCCCCGCACGGGCATCGCGCCCCGACTCCCCGGGGCGCAACGCCCGCAGCGGGGTGCGCACATCGGTCGCGGCTTCGGAGGCCCCGGTTCGATCGCGTTCCGCACAACCGGAGTCCACGCGAACCGCGGGATTGCGCGGCTCGAACACACTTTGGTTGTGCGCCGGCACGCGCACGCGTCCACCGCGGCGGTTCCTCCGCGGTGCGCCCCCGCGCGGGCATCGCGCCCCGACTCCCCGGGGCGCAACGCCCGCAGCGGGGTGCGCACATTGGTCGCGGCTTCGGAGGCCCCGGTTCGATCGCGTTCCGCACAACCGAAGTCCACGCGAACCGCGGGATTGCGCGGCTCGAACACACTTTGGTTGTGCGGAGCGTCGCGCGGCGGGCCGGACGGCGTCAGGTGCGGCGCGGGTGCAGGCGGGCGCGCTCGGCGCGGGCCGCCGCCAGCAGCACGGCGGCACGGGCCTCGAAGGAGTGCTCGGCGGCGATGCGCTCGGCCACGGCGGCCCGCTCGGCAGCCGAGGGCCACGCGCGCGCCGGGTCGAGCAGGTCGGCCAGCTCGTCACGGGAGCCCGCAACCTCGAGGGTCGGGACGTCCAGCACGTCGGACAGCCCGGCCACCGGGTCGGTCACGACGACTCCCCCGGACGCCAGCACGTCGAACACCCGGTTCGACACGAAGCCCCCGGCGGCCATGTCGGGCCAGTGGTCGTTGAGCACCACACGCGCCGAGGCGTAGGCCGCCGCGACCTCGGGCCGGGTCAGCGACGGTTCGCCGAGCGACTCCGCGGGGACGACCTCTCCCCAGCCCGGACCGTGCACGCGCAGATCGGCACCGAGCGCGACCGCGTCGGACACGATGGGTCGCGCGGCGCCGCGGGTCGACCCGACGAACACCACGTGGTCGGCATCGGGGCTCGTCGCCGTGCGCGCGCCCGGGTGGAACACGGCCGGCTCGGTCGCCTGCAACAGGGTCCGGACCGGCACGCCCGCACGCGCAGCGGCTGCGGCTGCCCACACCGGCCCGGCCGCGAAGGCCGCGTCGAACGACCGCAGTTCCGTGTCGGCGACGTCGTCGGGATGGCTGATCACCCAGAGCAGGTTCACCGACGCCGGGTTCGGCGGCACCCGGTCGAGGCCCCGGATCACCAGCGTCACGTCGTCCGAGGCATCGTCGGCCCGCACGTGGGCGTCGCGTCGGTCGATCCGGACGCGCTGCCCCAGCCGCTCGAGTGCCCCGGCGAGCTCGGCGGCGAAGTGCACGTCGCCCCAGCCGTCATCCTCCGGCCCGGCGGGCGCAGCGATCTTGAGCGACCAGGTGAGGTGTTCGGCGTCACCGCCGGTCACGCGCGCGGCCGGGGCCACAGGCCGGGCGCCCCAGGGCGGCAGGGGCGGTCCGGCGACGACACCGTCGCCCTCGGACGCGCGGTCGCGCCAGGCGGTGAACGCGTCGACGGTCGCGGCGTCGACCGTGCGGCCGGCCTCGACCGAGCGGGTCGCCTCGCCGACGACGCGCACCGGTCCGCCGTGGGCATCGGCGACTGCGCGGCTCCAGGCCGTCAGGGTCATGCGTTCGTCCGGGAGGCACGGTGCCGGCACCAGCGCAGCCCCCGGCACCGAGAGCACCGGCTGGTCCGCCGCGAAGACGGTGTCGACGCCGGTCTCGGTGTCGACGCGGTCGTCCGACCACGGCAGGGCGCCGGGGCGCAGCAGCCGGGCACCGGAGCGGAGCGTGCCGTCCGGCATCCGGACCCGGGCCTGCGCGACCGAACCCGCCGCCGCCAGCGCGTGCAGTGCCGGCACGTCGACCGACACCGAGGTGTCGACCACCACGAGCGTCCGGCCCACACCGGCTGCGACACCGGCGTTGATCGCCGAGCCGAGGCCGTCGACGGGTTCCGGTCGGACCCACGGCAGGCGACGGCCGAACGGGTCGACCGGCGAGGCATCCGCGACGTAGCTCACGGCGCGGACGTCGACCCCGCGGCCGAAGGCATCACGGGCGACCGACACGAGCCGGGCGACCTCGGCGTGCCGGTCCGAACGGGTCGTGACGAGCACCGTGACGTCCTGGTCCAGCCGCGGCAGCGGGTCCGGGAACCCGGTCACGGGAACGACGGACGCCGCCGTCACGGACGCGGGACGGGCCTCCTGGCCGGGGTGGCCGGAGGCCGTCGCATCCGGACGGCGGCGTCGACCGAACCAACCAGGGGCGGGGGTCACGTGCGGAGCTAGACGCCGAGGAGTCGCTGCAGGTAGACGCCGTAGCCGCCCTTGACCAGCGGCGCGGCGAGCTCGGCGAGCTGCGCGTCGTCGATCCAGCCGTTCCGCCAGGCGATCTCCTCGATGCAGCCGATCTTGAAGCCCTGACGGTCCTCGATGACCTTCACGTACTCCGACGCCTGCATCATCGACTCGAACGTGCCGGTGTCGAGCCACGCGGTGCCGCGGTCGAGGACCTGGACGCCGAGCTCGCCGGCCTCGAGGTAGCGCTCGTTGACCGTGGAGATCTCGAGCTCGCCGCGGGCGCTCGGCTCGATCGTCTTGGCGATCTCGATGACCTTGTTGTCGTAGAAGTACAGGCCGGGGACGGCGTAGTTCGACTTCGGCTCGGCCGGCTTCTCCTCGATGGAGACGGCGGTGAAGTCGTCGTCGAACTCCACGACGCCGTACGCCTTCGGGTCGGCCACGTGGTACGCGAAGATCGTCGCGCCCTGGACGTCGGTGTTCTTCCGGAGGTTCGTGCCGAGGCCGGTGCCGTGGAAGATGTTGTCGCCGAGGACGAGGGCGACGCTGTCGTCGCCGATGAACTCCTCGCCGATGACGAAGGCCTGCGCCAGACCGTCCGGGGACGGCTGCACGGCGTACTCGATCTCCATGCCGAACGCCGAGCCGTCACCGAGCAGGGCCCGGAACTGGTCGTTGTACTCCGGCGTCGTGATGACCAACACCTGTCGGATGCCCGCCATCATCAGGGTCGACAGGGGGTAGTAGACCATCGGCTTGTCGTAGATCGGCATGAGCTGCTTGCTGATGCCCTTGGTGATCGGCCAGAGGCGCGTGCCGGAACCGCCGGCGAGGATGATGCCCTTCATCGGTGTCCCGTCCCTTACTTCTTCGTCCGGAGCGACTCGGTGTACGCGACGCACTCCTCGTACGTCGGCAGCAGGCCCTGTGCCGCGGCTTCCTCGAGGGTGGGGGCGCTGGTGTCCTTCTCGGACAGCACCAGCTCGCCGAGGCCCTCGGGCAGGTCGAGCCCGACCGTCGGGTCGAGGATCGTGATCCCCTTCTCACGCTCGGGGTTGTAGTGCGCGCTGACCAGGTAGTTCACGGTCGACTGGTCCTCGAGCGCGACGATCGCGTGGCCGAGCCCCTCGGACAGGTAGACGGCCTTGCGGTCGACGTCGTCGATCCGGACGGAGTCCCACTGGCCGAACGTCGGGGACCCGACGCGGATGTCGACGATGTAGTCGATGAACGCCCCGCGCACGGCGGTGACGTACTTCGCCTGGCTCGGTGCGACGAGGGCGTAGTGGATGCCGCGGGCGACACCGGCCGCGGAGATCGACATGTTCACCTGGCGGAGGTCGAGCGGGTGACCGACGGTCTCCTCGAGCACGTCGGCACGGTACGCCTCGAGGAATGCTCCTCGTGCGTCGCCGTGCTGGACGGGCGTGAACTCCCACGCGCCAGGGATCTTCAGTTCGCGGATCTGCACCGGGGAAGCCTAGCAAGCCGTGAGTTCGCATAGGCTGTCATGGTTCTGCGCATTGCCGACTCCCGAAACGAGACCAAGCGAGCCCGTGAAGCTATTCGTCCAGATCCCCTGCCTCAACGAGGAGAACACCCTCGCCAGCGTCATCGACTCCATCCCGCGGGAGATCGACGGCATCGACGAGATCGAGATCCTCGTGATCAACGACGGCAGCACCGACCGCACCGTCGAGGTCGCCAAGGAGCACGGCGTCAAGCACTTCGTGCACCACACGACGAACATGGGCCTCGCCCGCTCGTTCCGTGACGGCGTCGACTACGCGCTGCTGCACGGTGCGGACATCGTCGTGAACACCGACGGGGACAACCAGTACCCGCAGGCACAGATCGCCGAGCTCGTGCAGCCGATCCTCCGGAAGGAAGCCGAGATCGTCATCGGCGACCGGCAGACGCGCACCATCGAGCACTTCTCCGGCTTCAAGAAGGTCATGCAGCGCTTCGGCTCGTGGGTCGCCAGCCGCGCTGCCGGGCTCGACCTGCCCGACGCGGCCAGCGGGTTCCGCGCGTACTCGAAGTACTCGCTCATCCGCCTGAACATCGTGACGCGCTTCAGCTACTGCATGGAGACCATCGTGCAGGCCGGCTACAAGCGCCTGGCGATCGCGTCGGTGCCGATCACGACGAACCCGAAGACCCGCGAGTCGCGGCTCTTCAACAACATCTTCCAGCACATGTTCGAGTCCGGCTCGGCGATCGCCCGCGTCTACCTGATGTACCGGCCGATGGCCCTGTTCCTCTGGGTCGCCGCGGTGCTCGGTGCGCTCGGGCTCTGGCCGCTCATCCGCTACCTGGTGCTCCTGGCGATGCAGACCGGCGGCAACCACCTGCAGTCGATCATCCTCGGTGTCGTCCTGCTCATCACGGCGCTCCTCTCCATAGTCATCGGCGTCGTGGCCGACCTCACCCGCCTCAACCGCACGCTGGCCGAGGAGCAGCTCGACCTGCAGAAACTGCAGCGGTATGGCGACTGACACGGCCCCGGCCGTGTCGCGCTCCGACGTCCGACCCGCGGTCGGGCGGCGCGAGCGCATCCTCGTGATCGCGTTGACGGTGGCGTTCGCCGCCGTCCTCGCGGTCTGGGCCGTCGTCACCACGACGTACAAGGCCCCGGACGAGCCGACCCACGTCGATGCGGTGCTGCACCTGGCGATCGGTGACGGCTGGCCGGCGCCCGGCGCGATGCACTACCTCAACGCGGTGCACGACACCCAGATCAGCAACATGCGGCAGTCGACCGACGTGAACCAGACGTGGGGCGAGCTGCTCCGCGAGTTCCCGGGCGTGCACCCGACGAGCATCGACCAGATGTCGCAGCACCCAGCCACGTACTACGCCCTGGCCGCCGGGGTCCTGCAGCTGGTGCACTTCGAGGACCTCCGCTGGGACCTCGCCGTCATGGTGCTGCGACTGTTCGACGCCCTGCTCGTCCTGCCGCTGCCGTTCCTGGCATGGGCGACCGTGCGTCGGCTGACGCGGTCACCACGGGCCGCCCTGGTCGGCGGTGCCGCGGTGTTCGCCCTGCCCGAGGTCGCCTCGATCGGCACCTCGGTCACGAACGACGCGCTCATGCTGCCCTTGGCCGGGGCGCTCGTGTACTTCGTGGTGCGACTGCTCACCGGCGACCTGCGGGTGCGCACGACCATCTGGATCGGGCTGCTGCTCGGCGCGATGCTGCTCGTCAAGGGCACCGCACTCCCCGCGATACCGTTCGTGGGCATCGCCGTGATGGCCGCGGGCTGCACCCGGGCGACCGTCTGGCGGAACGCGCTGCGGACGCTGTGGACCCTGGGGCTCGCCGCCGTCGTCGGTGGCTGGTGGTGGCTGCGCAACGTCCTCGTGTACCGCGACATCCAGCCGGACGGCATGGCCGGTGCACGTCCGCCGATGCCGTTCCCGGCCGGCACCGCTGCCAGCCCCGAGGTGTTCCTCCGCGACTACTGGAACGGCGTCACGCGCACCTTCTGGGGCAGCGTCGGCGGTCTCACCCAGTTCCAGCTCGCCCAGGTCCTGATCGACGGGCTGACCATCGCGTCGATCGTCGGCATCGTCGTCTGGGGCTTCCGCCGCGGCCCGTCGCTCCGCCCGGCGATCGTGCTGGCGTCGTTCCCCGTCATCCTCATCGCCCTGCACCTGCAGAGCGGGTGGGGCGGGTACGTCCGGAGCACCATCGTCGCGGGTACCCAGGGGCGCTACTACTACCCCACGCTCATCGCCCTCATCGCCCTGAGCGCCCTCGCCTGGCGCCGGGTCACCGTGACGGCAGCCGGCACCACCCGACTCGCCGTCGGGATGTCGATCGCGGCGATGGCCATCGCGCTGTACGGCGTCGTCTACGCGCTGCGGGCCTTCGGGCGCGACGCCGCCTTCTGGGTCGACGAGTTCGCGGTCGGCCGGTTCGACCGCTACGGCATGGTCCCCGCCGGCACGAACTTCACCCTCGTCGCCGTCGCCGCGGTCGCACTGACCGTCACCGCCGTGCTGCTCGTCCGGTTCATGCGTCGTCCGGAGGTGCTCGCGTGAGCGCCCGCCGACCGCCCGTCGGCCGGCACGAGTGGGTCCTGCTCGGCACCGTGACGCTGGCCTGGCTCGCCTTCCTGCTGGCCTTCGCCCTGGTCACCCCGGCCTTCGGGGCACCCGACGAGCCCGCACACGTCGACGCCGCGTTCCGCCTCGCGCTCGGACTCGGCTGGCCGCACGGCGGCGAGATGCACTACCTCGCCGCCGTGCGCCAGATCGTCGAGCACCCGGTCCCAGCCGTCGACCGCCCCACGGTCGACGCGCTGCTGGCGGCGGTGCCCGGGGACTCCCCGGCGATCGACCCGATGTCCCAGAACCCGCCGACGTACTGGTTGGTGGCCGCCGGGATCCTGCGCGTCATCCGGTTCGGCTCGCACGACTGGGCGACCTCGGTGCTCGTGCTCCGCGTGTTCGACGTGCTGCTCGTCACCGCGCTGCCGGTCCTGGTCTGGGCGACGGTCCGTCGGGTGACCCGCTCGCCCCGCACCGCACTCGTCGCCCCGGTCCTGCTCTTCGCCGTCCCGCAGCTGGCGCAGGTCACCTCCGGCGTCACGGTGTGGGCACCGGTCGTCCTGCTCGGCGCCGTGCTCGTCTGGCTGAGCGCACGCGTGCTGACCGGCGACCGTTCGTGGTGGACCACCGCCGGGCTCGCCGTCGCCGTCACCGGACTGGCGGCCCTGAGCGCGCTGGGGCTCCTGGCGATCCCGTTCGTCGTCCTCGTGTCCGCCCTGGCACCGGGCCGGACGTGGGGCCGCCGGGGCCTGCACGCCGGCGTGGTCGTCCTCGCTGCCGTCGCCGTGTCCGGCTGGTGGTGGGTGCGGACGCTGCTCGTGAGCGGGACGCTCCTGCCCGACGCCCTGCGCGCCGTCACGACCGTGCAGCCGTACCCGGCGGGCGGTGCGAACCCCGGGGCGTTCGCCGGGCGCCAGTGGGACGGCCTGACCGCCTCGTTCTTCGGCGCACTCGGTGCGAACCAGTGGCCGTTGCCGGCGATGGTCATCGACACGCTCGCGGTCGTCGGACTGGCCGTCATCGGGTGGTCGTACGCCCGCCGGGCTCCGAGCCGCAGGGTGACCACGATCCTGCTCGTCTGGCCGACGGTCGTCCTCGTCGCCACCCTCGCCTACAACTGGCGGAACTACCTCGGCACGCACCAGGGCAACGGGCTGCAGGGCCGGTTCCTGTTCGTCGCGGTCGTCGCGCTCGTGCTCGCCCAGGCGGTCGCGTGGCACGCCCTCGTCGTCCGTCCGGAGCTCCGCCGACGCCTGGCCCGGCTGGCGGTGATCGGTTCGCTCGCGATCGGCACGTACGGCATCGGCCTGACCTACCGCGGCGGGTGGGAGAACACGCAGTTCCGCATCACACCCGGCGGGATCTCCGCGATGGCCGGCGGCGCGGTCGCCGGGCCGTTCGCGATCCTGCTGGTCGCCATCGTGTTCGCGGCCGCCGCAGTCGCGACCGTCGTCCTGGTGTGGCGCACCGTCGCCGAGCCGGGAGCACCCGCCACCGCCGCCGAGCCCGCCGCCCCCACCAGCGGCCCGCTAGAATCGCCGCCGACCCACGAACCGACCGTCAGGAAAGAGAACTCGTGAAGATCCTCGTCACCGGAGGAGCCGGCTTCATCGGCTCGAACTTCGTCCGCCGCACGCTGGAGGACGCGTACCCCGGCCTCGAGGGCGCCGAGGTCGTCGTCTACGACGCACTGACCTACTCCGGCAACGAAGCGAACCTCGCCCCGGTCGCCGACTCCCCCCGCTACACCTTCGTGCACGGCGACATCCGCGACGCCGCGAAGCTCGACGAGGTCGTCCCGACCGTCGACGCCATCGTGCACTTCGCCGCCGAGTCCCACGTCGACCGCTCGGTCCGCGACTCCGGCATCTTCGTCGAGACCAACGTCGTGGGCACCCAGCGTCTGCTCGACGCAGCCCTCCGCCACGGCACCGAGCGGTTCGTGCACGTCTCCACCGACGAGGTCTACGGCTCCATCAGCGAGGGCTCGTGGGACGAGGAGCGCCCGCTCGAGCCGAACTCGCCGTACTCGGCGTCGAAGGCAGGCAGCGACCTGCTCGCCCGCAGCTACCACCGCACGCACGGGCTGAACCTCTCGATCACGCGCTGCTCGAACAACTACGGGCCGTACCACTTCCCCGAGAAGGTCATCCCGCTCTTCGTCACCAACCTCATCGACGACGTGCACGTGCCGCTGTACGGCGAGGGCAACAACATCCGCGACTGGCTGCACGTCGACGACCACACCCGTGGCATCGCGATGGTCCTGACCCGTGGCCGCGCCGGCGAGATCTACAACATCGGCGGCGGCACCGAGCTGACCAACAAGGAGCTCACGCAGCTGCTGCTCGACGCGACCGGCAAGGACTGGTCGTACGTCGACCGCGTCGCCGACCGTCTCGGCCACGACCTGCGCTACTCGGTCGACATCTCGAAGATCCAGGCCGAGCTCGGCTACGAGCCGCTCGTGCCGTTCGAGCAGGGCCTGGCCGACGTCGTGCAGTGGTACCGCGACAACCGCGCCTGGTGGGAGCCGCTCAAGCAGCGTGCGGCCCTGAGCTGAACCGGCACACCGTGACCAGGTACCTCATCACCGGCGCCGCCGGCATGCTCGGCCAGGACCTCCAGGCCGCACTCGCCGGCCGCGACGTCACCGCGCTGTCGCGGGCGGACCTCGACATCACCGACCCGGCCGCGGTGGACGCCGCCGTCGCCGGGCACGACGTCGTGATCAACTCGGCCGCCTACACGAAGGTCGACGACGCGGAAGACCACGAGGACGACGCCCACGCGGTCAACGCGACGGGGCCGAAGCTCCTGGCCGAGGCCGCGGTCCGCCACGGCGCGAAGCTCGTCACCGTGTCGACCGACTACGTCTTCGACGGCAACGGCACCGCGCCGTACGCCGAGGATGCCCCGACCGACCCGATCAACGCCTACGGCCGCACGAAGGCCGCCGGCGAGGCGGTCGTGCGCGCGATCGCCCCGGACACCTCGTACGTCGTCCGCACCGCGTGGATCTACGGCGCGCACGGGCCGAACTTCGCCGCGACGATGCTCCGGCTCGCGGGGTCGCACGACACCGTCAGCGTCGTCACCGACCAGGTCGGCCAGCCGACGTGGACGGGCGACCTCGCCGCGCGGATCGTCGAGCTCGTCGACGGGGACGCCCCCGCAGGCATCTACCACGGGACGAACGCCGGCCAGGGTTCCTGGTTCGACTTCACGCAGGCCATCTACCGCGAACTCGGGCTCGACCCGGAGCGCGTGCTGCCCACCGACAGCGCCGCCTTCGTCCGGCCGGCGCCGCGCCCGGCGTACAGCGTGCTCGGCCACGACGGCTGGTCGCGTGCCGGACTCGCGCCGATGCGCGACTGGCGCGACGCGTTGCACGCTGCGGTCGCGGCGGGTGCGCTGACGGCGTAGGCACGGCTCTCGACCGGGAGGCGCGGGTCGGGTTCCGCACACCGCGGACCCGACCCGCGCCTCCTGTCCGACCACCGACCGCGCCCAGGGGGCGCCGGGACCATCCTGGTAGTGTCGGGCAGCCGAGCGCGGGGCCGGCCCTCGGCCCCCTGACCACGGGTCCACGAACCACGACGAGGAGCACAGCACCATGACCACCCTCCACGTCATCGTCGACCAGATCGTCGCGCCCGTGCCGGGCGGCATCGGGCGCTACGCCGAGGAGCTCGCGCGACACCTCGTCGAGCACGCGCCGAGCGGCTGCGAGGTCGCGGGTGTGGTCTCCGCCGTCGGATCCGACGAGATGGCGCACCTGCGGACGCTCCTGCCCGGGCTGTCCGACCTGCAGCGGCTGCCGCTGCCGCGTCGTGAGCTGTCGCTCGCCTGGCAGGGCGGGTTCGTGGGCGGCATCGCGAAGGGCATGGTGCACGCGCCCAGCGTCCTCGCACCACTGGTCAAGCACGACCGTTTCCAGGACCCGGGCCGGCAGACCGTGGTGACCGTGCACGACGTGGTGCCGTGGACCAACCCCGAGACCCTCACACCGCGCGGCGTCCACTTCCACAAGGCGATGGTGAAGCGGGCGTGGAAGCACGCCGACGCCGTCGTGGTGCCGACCCACGCCGTGGCGGGGGCGCTGAACGAGATCCACCGGTTCGACGACCGACTCCGCGTGATCGGCGGTGCCCCGAGCGGTCGCCTCCGCCTGCCCGTCGACGCCGACCTGCGCGCCGAGCGCCTCGGCCTGCCCGACCGCTACGTGCTCGCGGTCGGCACGCTCGAGCCGCGCAAGGCCCTCGCGTCCCTGATCGAGGCGATGGCCCACCCGGACGCCCCCGCCGACGTGCCCCTCGTCATCTCCGGTCCGGACGGCTGGGGCGACGTCGACGTGTACGGCACTGCGGAGCGCGCGGGACTGTCGCGCGACCGGGTGAAGGTCCTCGGCCGCATCGACGACGCGGACCTCGCGGTGGTCTACGACCGTGCGACGGTGTTCGTGTTCCCCAGCCTCGCCGAGGGCTTCGGCCTGCCCGTGATCGAGGCGATGAGCTTCGGTACCCCGGTGATCCACTCCGACGACCCCGCCGTGGCCGAGGTCGCGTCGGACGCCGGCGTCACCGTCGCCCGGTCACCGCGGGAGTCCTACCCCACACGACTCGCACAGGCCGTCTACCAGGTCGTGAACGACCCGCAACTGTCCAGCCGGCTGGCCGTGGCGGGGCCGGACCGTGCACGCATGTACGACTGGTCCGACTCCGCCGCGGAGACCTGGCAGCTGCACGCCGACCTCTGACGGCCGGAGCACGTCAGCCCTTGTACGTGTAGGTGCTGACCCAGTCGATGTACAGGTGCCCCGCGTCGCCCCAGTCGCCCACCTGGAACATGTAGCGGTGCGCGGTCTTCGGCACGTCGTAGGTGATCGTCTTGATCACCTTGCCGTCGAGGCGGTAGCGCACGGACTTCCCGGGGATCCACTCGATCGAGTACGTGTGCCACGAGCGCCACGAGACGCCGGTGCTCAGGCTCGTCGCGTTGGCCTCCTGGCCCGCGATCATCGAGTGGTGGTGCAGCATCGGCTGCTGGTCGAAGTTGGCCTCCGGGTAGTCGATCTCCCCGTCGGCCCAACGGTCGGACGACGGCCAGAGCATGAAGGCCGCGCCGTTGCCGGCACCGCCCGTGGCCTTGGCGCGGACGATGAACTTGCCGCCCTTGTGGCCCCAGGCTCCCGTCGGCGTGCCGAAGGTGCCGGCGGCGCCGTGCTTGCCGTCGAGCTTGACGTCCATGTACCCGTTGTGCGAGCTGATCTGCGAGCCCGAGTAGTACATGCCGCCGGTCCCGTCCGGGTACGGCTGCCACGAGTTGGCGTACTTCTTGGCGAAGGCGCCCTTCGCGCTGGCCGCGGTGCTGAACTGCTCGCGGAAGGTCTGCTTGAAGTTCCCGACGTCGCCGAGCGGTGCCGAGCTGGCCGTCGCTGCGGTCCCCTGACCGAGCGGTCCGGCGACGAGTGCTGCTCCGAGGAGCACGACGGCGAGTGCGGCCCTCCTGGTGGTGCGCTTCTGCATGAGGTCGGTCACTCCCTGACGTGACTGTTCGCACCCGTTCCCGTGGGTGCCGGGCGGCCGGATCTCGGCTACCCGGCGTTCACGGTAGTTGCTGTCCACAATCTGCGCCTGGGGGTTGACACTGCAGCGCACCCCCAGTACACGGGGCTTGCGCGAGGATCAGCCGTCGGGCAAGAAGTCCTGGTCAGTGCGCGTGGCGTGGCGTCGGCATCGGTCGGATCAGCCGCGCGCCGACGTCGGGTGGTGGGGTCAGGGCCGTGCGCGACGGCGTCGAGCGACCACGGCGACCACGACGGCGGCCACCACGGCGACGACGGCCACGACCCCTGCGGCCTCGGCGACGTGGAGCGCCGCGAACCACGAGTCGAACTGCGACTTCGTCGCCACGACGTCCTGGCCCGCGCCACGGAACCACCCCGCCACGGGGTTCACCGGTCCGGCCGCGCCCGCAGCGACCACGCAGACCACCGCGGCGAGCACGGCGACAACGGAGAGGACGAGGACGGGGACGGCGCGGCGCATCCCGCTACCGTAGCGCGGCTCGGACCCCGCAGCGGCGGCCTCAGAGCGAGTCGCGGAGGCGCGCCGCCTTCTCCTCGACCAGGCGCTCGAGCCCGTCGGCGTACTCGGTCAGGCGAGCGGCGACGGCCGGCTCCGAGGAACCGATGATGCGCGCGGCCAGCAGACCGGCGTTGGCGGCACCGTTGATCGCCATCGTCGCGACCGGGATCCCCGCCGGCATCTGCACGATGGAGAGCAGCGAGTCGAGGCCGTCGAGACGCGCGAGCTGCACCGGGACACCGATCACCGGGAGCGTCGTCATCGAGGCCACCATGCCCGGCAGGTGTGCCGCGCCACCGGCCCCGGCGATGACGACCCGGATGCCACGAGCTGCGGCGCCGCGGGCGAAGCGGGTCATCTTGTCCGGGGTGCGGTGCGCCGACACGACGTCCGCCTCGAAGGGGATGCCGAGTTCGGTGAGGATGTCCGCCGCTGCCCGCATGGTCGGCCAGTCGGAGTCCGACCCCATGATGATCGAGACGAGCGGCTGTGCGGGTGCGGCGGTGTCGGTCACGCGACGAGCCTAGCTGAGCAGCACGCGTCGCCAGGTGTCGCCGTCACGGCCGATCGTGCGGTCCTCGGCGACCCAGCGGGCCGCCCCCTCGTCCGCCCGGCCACGGTCGACGGCGGTCCGGACGGCGTCCCGCCACGCCGACACGTCGTCCGGCACGGCCACGGCCCCGTGGGCCCGTGCGACGGCGTAGGACGGACGGTCGGACACCACGGCGGGCAGCCCGAGCGCGGTGTACTCGAGGAACTTCAGGTCGCTCTTCGCGCGGTTGAACTCCTCGTCACGGAGCGGTGCGACGCCCGCCCGCCAGCGCTCCCGGTGCGCCACGAGCCATCGGGAGAACGCCGGGTAGTGCCCGTCGGGGACCTCGACCCGGCGGAACCAGTCGGCACCGCCCTCGTCGGTCACCCCGATGACCTCGAGCCGGATCGGGGTGCCGTCGGCGGTGACGAGGTCGGCGAAGACGTCACGCAGGAGCTCGAGGTCGGCGGCGTGGGTGAGCGTGCCCATGTACAGCACGCGGTGCTCCCCCGCGGGCCGCTCGTCGTCGTCCGCGGTGGGGCCGGCAGTCCAGATCGTCGGGTCGAGGGCGTTCGGCACGACGACGACGTCCCGCGCCACCGGACGCACCACGTCGGCGAGTTCGGGCGTGCTCACGACGACGGTGTCGGCACCGCGCACCAGGGCGTCGATCGAGGCGAGCCGGTCGGGGTCGTACTCGGCGCGGGCCAAGCGGGCGCGTCCGGACTCGGTGAAGAAGTCGTCGTCGACCTCGGCCACGACGCGGATGCCCCGGGAGGCGGCCGCTGCCAGGAAGGGCTGCACGTCGGCACGGGAAAGGATGTCCCGCTGCACCAGGAGTGCGGCGTAGGGCGCCTGGTCGGAGCCGTCGACGAACGCCGCCGGGTCCACCTGGCGTACCTCGGCGGTGCCGCTCGCGGCCAGGTGCTCGGTGCGGCGGACGACACGGACGTGTGCCGAGGCCGGGTGGGCGCCGCCACCGCCCGCGACGACGTACCCGAGGACGGGCAGGGGCGCCGGCTGTGGTGGGGCACCTGCGACGGCGCGGCGCAGGCGTCCGACGGCCCGGCGGACGAGATCACGCGGCATGCGCCCATCCTCTCGCACTTGGCACCTGGCACCTCGCACCGTGCGAGGTCACGAACGGTGCGGGGTTCCGTGCGCGGTGCGAGCCGCAGAGCCTCCCACCGACGACGGAACCTCGCACCGCACGGCGAACACCGCACGACGGACACCGCACGGCGAACGCCGCACGGAGAAGACCCTCTCAGCGCACCGTCACCGTCCGGCACGGCGACGCCCTGCGGTCCGCTCCGCTCCCGGTGTTGTGGACGATCGCGCAGACGGTGTGCTTGCCGACCGCAGCCCGGACGGTGCCCGCGAAGCCGTGCGACCCACCGGAGCCCCAGGTCGCGTCCACGTCGGCGCGCTTCCGACCGGCGTCCAGCGACGTCACCCGCTTGCCGTCGACGGTGATCGCCACCCGGCTCGCCGAGGCCACCGCGTCGCCGTCGAACGCCCAGCCGCGCACCGCGATGCCCCGGGTCACGGCCTTGGCGGACTCCAGTTCGGCGTACGGGTCGTGCCGGTAGGCGCGGACGGTCGAGCAGCCGAGCGGGGTGTCCGATCCCGCGCCGATGTTCACCGCGGTGACGCAGACGCGGCGAGCGCCGGCCGCGGTGGGCACCACGACGTCGAAGCCGTGGGTCGCGCCGACCCCGAAGCGCGCGTCGACGTCCGGCCGGTCGAGCCCGGCGGTGGTGACGCCGGCCGAGACGCCGTCGACGGTGGCACGGACCCGCACGGGCTGCGTGGGGTCGTCCTCGTCGTAGGCCCACCCGGACACGCGGACGCCGCCGCCGGTGCCGGCGACGGCCTCGAGCGTGCCACGGGGGGTCAGGTCGGCGGCGGGCACACCCAGGCGTGCGTTCGCGACGAGGGCCTGTGCGTAGGTCGAGAACCACTTGCCGGCGGCCGGGGCCCCGTTGCAGGTGCCGTCGCTCGCGCCGGGGGTCTTCACCCACAGCAGGGCGTCGAGCGCCGTACCGTCGGACACCACCCGGGGCGAGGTGCCGAGCCCGGCCCCCGGTCCGTTGCACCAGGTCCCGCGCCAGCCCTGCCCGTTGCGCGAGGTGTCGATCACGTAGTGCGAGCCCCCGGTGGCGGCGGACACCTTCTGCGCGTACGCCTGCTCCTGGGCGGTCGGGTAGTAGTTCGCCACGTTGGTGAAGAACCCACGGGCCTGCTGCACGCCCGCGCTGTTCAGCCGCGACGCCATCAGCGCGGGCTGCACCCAGTTCGAGTTGCCGGCGTCCAGGTAGGCGGGGACCCCGGCGGCGGTCAGCCCGGCGACGGTGCGGGAGAGGATCCGGTAGCGCTGCTCGTCGAGCGCGGCGCTGCACTTGGCGTTGCTGAGCATCGCGAGCGAGTCCGGTTCGACGATGACGGCTGCGCGGTGTCCCGCCAGCGCCGCGGTGACCTGGTCGACCCAGGTGTCGTAGGACCCCTCGTCGAAGCCGCCGGCGGAGTACCCGCCGCAGTCACGGTCGGGGATCGCGTAGAGCACGAACACGGGGGTGGTGCCGGACTGTTCGGCACCGCTGAGGGCGGTGCTGATGGTCTTGGTCAGCTGCGTCCCCTGGCTCCAGTCGCCGAGCCAGGTCGCGACGGGGTACCCGGCGATGGTCTTCGCCGCAGCGGCCCCGGCCGGGTCGGTGGCGGCCAGGGCGGCCTGCGCCTTCGCGGCCTCGCTCGTCGGCGACCGGTACGGCCCGGCGCCGTAGAGCGACGCGGACGTGGCCGAGCGGATGGTCGAGGCCGAGGTCGCTGCGGACGCGGTCGCGGTCGGCAGCAGGCCGGCGACGGCTGCGACGAGGGCGATGGCTGCGCCGCAGACGGCGGCACGACGCGGACGGCGGCGCATGGGGACTCCCTGGACGGTGGGCGCGGACTGTACCAGGGGAACATGCGCTCCCGGCTCCCGCCAGCCTCCCGAGCGGGTGCCACCCGAGGGGGTGTCCGCAGAGCGGCCGACAAGTGTGTCCCACACCCGTGACGGACGGGAGGCCCGTGGCGGCGTCGCCACGGGCCTCCCGTCCGTCATCCGGTCACGTCGAGGACGCCACCCGGTGTCGCGGACACCGTCTCAGTCGTCGAAGTGCGCCGCGGCCGCGCGGGCGCGGTAGACGACGTCGTCGACGTCGTCCCCGAGCACCGTGACGTGCCCGATCTTGCGGCCGGGCCGGGGGGCCTTGCCGTAGAAGTGGTACTTCGCCTCGGGGAAGGCCTCGAGCGCTGCGGGGTACCGGGCGGCGAGGTCGCCGTCCGCGGGTCCGCCGAGCACGTTGACCATGACGGACGCGGGGGCGAACGAGCCGGTGGCCCCGAGCGGCAGGTCGAGGACGGCGCGCAGGTGCTGTTCGAACTGGCTCGTGGTGGCGCCGTCGATGGTCCAGTGCCCGGTGTTGTGCGGACGCATCGCGAGCTCGTTGATGAGGATGCGCTCGTCGTCGGTCTGGAAGAGCTCGACCGCCAGCACACCGGTCACACCGAGTTCCTCAGCGATGCGCACGGCGATCGACTCGGTCAGGTCGGCGATCCGGCCGGCGCTGTCCGGGGCCGGTGCGATGACCTCGGCGCAGACCCCGTCGCGCTGCACGGTCTCGACGAGCGGCCAGGCGACGACCTGCCCGGAGGGACGGCGTGCCACGGACTGCGCGAGCTCACGGGTGAAGGGGACGAGCTCCTCGACCAGGAGGGCCTGGTCACCGCCGGCCTCGGCCACGGCGATGAACCAGTCGTCGACGTCGGACGCGTCGGAGACGACCCGGACGCCCTTGCCGTCGTACCCGCCCCGCGGCGTCTTGACGACGGCACGGCCACCGTGGTCCGCCAGGAACGCTCGGAGGTCGTCGGGCCCCTGCACGGCGGCCCAGTCGGGCACCGGCAGCCCGAGTTCGCTCAGCCGGCGACGCATGGTGATCTTGTCCTGGGCGACGGCCAGCGCGTCCGGTCCGGGGTGGACCGACACGCCCGCGTCGACCAGGCTGCGCAGGACGTCCTGCGGCACGTGCTCGTGGTCGAAGGTCACGACGTCGACCTGTCGGGCGAACTCGAGCACCGTGGCGGCGTCGTGGTAATCGCCCTCGGCGGTGGCAGCGATCGCGGCGGACATGCCCGGCCCCTCGGCGAGCACCCGGATGTCGATCCCCAGTTCGACCGCGGCCGGCACCATCATCCGTGCCAGCTGTCCCCCACCGATGACCCCGACGCGCAACGCCATGCTGTGTGATCCTTCCGGCGCTCCCACCGTGCGGTGGGAACGCGTTGTCTACAATCGCTGTTCGGGTCGCGCTCTGCACGACCGGTCACAACTCTACGGATCCTGGAGGGCTCGTGCGGCGCCTCATCGCCCAGCTGGCACGCTTCGGCGTCGTCGGTGCCGTCGGCTTCGTCGTGGACACCACGGTGTTCAACGTGCTGCGCATCACCGTCCTGAACCCCGAGGACGTCCACTCGGGGCCGTTCTGGGCGAAGGTCATCTCCACCGTCGTGGCGATCTTCGTGAACTGGATGGGCAACCGGTACTGGACGTTCCGCGAGCAGCGTCGCGCCGTGGCCACCCGCGAGGGCATCGAGTTCGTCGTCGTGTCGCTCGGCGGCATGGTCATCGCGCTCGCCTGCCTCGGGGTGTCGCACTACGCGATGGGGCTCACCTCGGTGCTGGCCGACAACGTCGCGAACATCATCGGGCTCGTGCTCGGCACGGTCTTCCGGTTCTGGCTCTACAAGGTCTGGGTCTACCACCCCGAGCGCACGGCCACGCAGCCGGCCGCCGCGGACGAGTCGGTGTCCGACGGCCCGCGGGTCCCCCACGACGCCTGACCTAGGATCGGTGGGGTGACGGCCGAGACGACCACCACCCCCGCCCCACCCCGCACCGCGCGCTGGGAACGTGTCGCGATCGCGGTGATCACGGCGACCTTCGGACTCTGGCTGGTGGCGTGGGCGTTGCTTGTCCCGGTGTTCGAGGCCCCCGACGAGACCGCGCACATCGACGCCGCCGTGCACGTCGCCCTCGGGGACGCCTGGGCGGCCCCCGGCGAGCTGCACGTCACCAACGCCGTGCAGGCCGCGAAGGTCGAGCAGGCGACGAAGCCGTCCGACGAGTGGTCGACGGTGAGCGAGCTGCTGCAGAACGCACCAGGGCCCTCGGCGACGGTCAACCAGATGACCCAGCACCCTCCGACCGCCTACCTGGCCGGAGCCGCCGTGCTCCGGGCCGTCGACTTCGGCGAGCTCCGCTGGGACCACGCGTTCATCGCCCTCCGCCTGGCCGACGTGCTGGCCGTCACCGCACTCCCCCTGCTCGCCTGGGCGTCGGTGCGCCGGGTGACCCGCAGCCCCCGCGCCGCGTTGATCGGGGCCCTCGCCGTGTTCGCGACGCCCGAGCTCGCGTCCATCGGCTCGTCGTTCTCGAACGACGCCCCGGTGCTGCTCGTCGCCGGGATCGTCGTCTGGCTCGCCACCCGTCTGCTCACCGGCGACACCCGATGGCGCACCACGATCGCACTGGCGGTGGTCCTCGGGGCCCTGGTCTGGATCAAGGGCACCGGGTTGCCGGCGGTGCCGTTCGTCGCGGTGGTGGTGCTGTTCGCCGGTGCAGGGGTGCTGTCCCTGCGGCAACGGATCGTCCGCACGGTCGTCACGATGGCGGTCTCCGGCGGCATCGGTGCCTGGTGGTGGCTGCACAACCTCGTGTCGTACGGCCGGATCCAGCCGAACGGCTACACGGCGATGCGGCCCCCGAAGGACTTCCCGCCGGGCGAGAGCCCCACGCTCGGACACTTCCTCGACGTCAGCTGGGGCACCCTGTCGCGCACGTTCTGGGGCAGTTTCGGCGGTCGCGCCCAGGTGACCATCGGCGACCTGCTCACCGCCGTCCTGACCCTCGTCGCCCTCGTGGTGCTGGTCGGCTGGGCGTTCCGCCGGGGCCCGGACCTGCGGGTGGCCCTGTGCCTCGCGGTGTTCCCGGCGCTCCTGATCGGCATCCAGAACCGCACGAGCGCGCACTCGTACCTCACCACCACCGAGGTCGCCGCCACCCAGGGCCGGTACTACTTCCCCGCGATCGTCTGCCTGATCGTGCTGAGCGCGCTCGCGTGGCGACGACTGGTGCCAGCCGGCCGGGCACGCACCTGGGCCGCGGTGGCGCTGGCCGTCGTGCTGCCCGCGGTGGGCGTGTACGGCTTCGCGGTGGCGTCGGCCTGGTTCTGGAACGCGGCGCTGTTCCCGGTGACGGGCCGCGGGCTGCTGCGGTACTCCGAGATCGGGCCGGTGCCACCCGCGGTGCTCGTCGTCGTCGTGGCCCTGGTCGCGGTGGGGCTCGTCGCGTCGGTCCTGCAGGTCGCGCGCGCCGACCGTCGCGCCCTGTCGACGACGGTTCCCGTCCGCTGACACGCCCGGCCGCGGAGTGCCGCGGTGGCACGACGTGCCGCAGGCGCGGCCCCGAGGGGTCGCGAACGGTCGGCAGGCGCGGCCGCAGCCGACACTTCGTGACCCCTCGGCGGACGGCGCGCGGCGTGCGGTGGGCGCACCCACGAGACGGACGGGAGGCCCGGTGCCAGCTGGCACCGGGCCTCCCGTCCGTCATCACGCGCGACCGGTGCCCCACTCCGTGAGCAGGAATGGTCGGGTCCGTCATCCGGACCCGACCATTGCTGCTCACGAAACGCCGCGCGCGACGCGCGTCAGGCGGCGGGGACGCCGCCCTCGACCGCGGAGGGGTCGTCGGTCGGGCGGTTGCGCCGGAACCACGTGGGGGCCGCAGCGCAGAGCAGGAAGAGTCCGTCGACCGCCAGGCTCCAGACACGGGTGACGACGACCACGACCAGTGCGATGGGCGCCGGCATGACGAGCGCCAGCAGGAGGGCCTGCACGCCCTCGCGGACGCCGAGCCCGCCGGGGGCGAAGACGGCCAGCATGCTGATCGCCGAGGCCATGCTCGCGGCACCGATCACGAAGGCCGCGTCGGTGAGCTTCAGCGACGGGTACACGCCGAGGGTGATGAAGTAGTACGCCGTGCCGGACAGCACCGCACCCGCGACGTAGAGCCCGGCTCCACCGAGGACCGTGCCGAGGTTCGGACGGACGTCGGCCTCGAGCGGCTTGCGCCGCAGGATCTTCAGCGCGATCCCGATCAGGAACACGAACACGCGCGGGATCAGGCAGACGACGCAGCCGACGAACGCCGCGATCATCAGGACGATGAGCCACGGGTCGAGGTTGTGCGTCCGCGGGTCGATGAGCAGCAGCACGAGCGCCAGGGCCAGGGTCGCGGCGATCTGCAGGGCGCCCTCGAGCAACCCGCTCACACCGAGCCGGGCCTTCGAGACGCCGTGCTTCGAGGCGAAGTAGACCTTGCCGATGATCCAGGTCGCGGCACCGGGGATGTAGCGGCCCATCCAGGACTTCGCGTACACGTACGTCAGGGTGACACCGCTGCCCTTGAGCCCGGTCGCGCCGAGCCGTCGCAGCAGGTAGAACCAGATGCCGACGCCCCAGTACCGGAAGCCGAGGCTGATCACCGTCGCGAGGATCACCCACGACCACTGCCAGTCGAGCCCGGCGAGCTGTCCCCAGTCGACGCTCCGGACGTACAGCACGAGGAACACCGCGAGCAGGACGTAGAAGGCGATGGGGATCGCCTTGCCGAGGAACCGTCGTCGCTTCGACGGACGCTTCCCCTCGGGCGCGGGGGTGTCGCTGGTGCTTGCGGACAAACGGGTCTCCTGCTCAGGTCACGGGCTCAGGTCATGGTAGACGCTGGGGCGGGCCGCTCCCTGCGGTGCTGCCGCAGGAAGCGGGTGCCGGGGACGTCACCGGTCGAGCGTCACCGGGCGAGCTTGACGATCTGCACGCGGCAGGGGATCTCCGGGTCGGTGGAGCGGTCGGCGCTGCACGAGATCGTCGCGTTGTACGTGCCGACCAGCTTGCCGGCCACCGAGTAGTCACGGGCCGGGGCGGTCGCCGGGTCGAACTGCACGAAGTACTGCACGCCCTCGTCGATGAACAGGTTGCGCATCGCGTCCGAGTGGTACGTGTAGCCCTGACCTGAGCGACCGTACACACGCGTGTCGGTCAGGAACGCGAGCGAGGAGAGCGAGCGGTAGTTCGAGCCGATGACGGTGGCGTCCTCGGGCAGCGCGCCGCTCGCCCGGATCTGGTCGGCGAGCCGGACGATCTCCGGCACGTCCGTCGGCCCGAACACCCGCAGCGCCTCGGTGCGGTTGACCGACGGGTAGAACGGCGCCGGGGACCCGAACCAGTTCTGCGTGTACGAGGCGATCGGCACGACCGCGATCGCGACGCACGCCACGATCGTCCGGACCACACCCCGACGGCGCACCAGCCGCCAGACGGCCGGCAGCATGAGCGCCCCGATCATCGCCGTCAGGTAGAACAGCGGCCAGTAGTACCGGGCGTTGCCGCCGCCGCTCGACGACGACGTGATCATGCCGTAGCCGACGAAGTACACCAGGGTCGTCGCCGCGACGATGCAGGTGAACGCGTAGCGGCGGAACCGCACGACACCGATGACGAGGGCGGCCGCGAAGAGCAGGGCGATGGGTGCCGCGAACGGGGCGAAGGTGCTGATCTTCTGCAGGTAGTACGGCAGGGCGAGCATGCGCTCGTGCAGGTAGTACCCGGCGCGGGCCGCGATGCCCGACTCCTTCGTGACCTTCGGCGCGGTGTCCTCGGTGGTCGACTGCGTGGGCGGCGGCACCACGGCGGGGTCCGGGTTGTCCATCGGACCCTGCTTGTAGACCGACGGGGTGAAGTCCTCGTTGGGCGAGAAGGCGTGGTCGTTGGGCGGGACCGGCAGGAACGGCCAGTCCGTCGCGCGGCCGCCGTCGTCGAACTTCGAACCGATGTTGACCGACAGCGACGACCCGAGCGTCACCGTGCCGTACTTGAGGGTCAGTGCGCCGACCCACGGGGCGATGACGACGGCGAACACGACGATCGTGGCGACCGGGGCCGTCCACCAGTGCCGGACGGGCTCGCGGCGGCGACGGGCGGACCAGACGCGCAGCAGCAGCCAGAGGATCACCGCACCGACGGCCACGGGCAGCAGGAAGAGCTTGGTGAAGTACCCGAGCGCGGCCACGACGCCGAGCACCGCGCCGGAGGCGACCCGCGCACGCGTCGAACCGTGCAGCGCCTGGTCGGCCCAGCGGAGCGCCCAGAGGAACCCGACGATCCACGCGACGACGAGCAGGTCCGGGGTCTGCACCGACACGGCGCTCATCAGGGCGGGGATCGCGGTGACCATGAAGAGCACGGCGGGGACGATGCGGTGGTTCTGCGACCAGACCAGCCACCCGCCGATGCCGAGCACGACGGCCACGGCGAAGCAGTTCACGATCGCGAAGGCCGTCTGCATGCCGAGCCCGAGGGCGATGAACGGCGCCATCATCCACGAGACCAGCGGCGACCAGTACGCGTTGATCGCGTCGGGCAGCCAGCCGTTCGCGTACTCGCGCGCGATGCCCATGTAGGAGATGCCGTCGACGTTCGTCACGCCGAGGCGGTTGTGGTACGCCACGGCGGCGCTCAGGGCGACCCCGATCACCACGAGGACGCCCAGGATCAGGGGTGCGACGACGTGCCGGTACCGTCGCGCACCCGCCCCCGAACGCCGTCGTGCGGGCTCGTGGGTGCTCTGCGGTGCTGCGGTCGTCGTCACGGTCACGTGCTTCATCATGACATCCGTTCGCTTGTCGGACCGCACCGAGGCGGATCGCGAGCCCCGCTCGGCGTGTGGGAGACTGCCGGGGACCCCGCTCCGACCACCTCGAGGACGTTCGTTGGCCACCGAAACCCGCGCAGCCGAATCCGCAGCCGAACCGACGGCGGCCGCTCCCCGCGCAGGGGGCCGGCTCGAGTTCCCGTACCTGGACGGGCTCCGTGGTCTCGCCGCCCTGGCCGTGGTGTTCTACCACGCGTACCTCTTCACCGGGACGACCGGCACCGGGCCGACCGAACTGCCGTGGCTCCGACCGTTCATCGGGTGGGGCTACCTCGGCGTCCCGCTGTTCATCGTCCTGTCCGGCTACGTCCTGATGCTGCCCGTGGTGACGCGGTTCGACCGCTACCGGTTGCCCGGTGGCTTCTGGAAGTTCATCTGGCGCCGTGCCCGACGGATCATCCCGCCGTACTGGGCGTCGCTCGTCGTCTTCGCGCTCATCATCCTGTTCGTCCCGGTGATGGGGCAGCCCGGCGGCACCCAGTGGGACACGAAGCTGCCGATGGGCTGGGGCACGTTCCTCACGCACTTCTTCCTGGTGCACGACTTCTTCCCGCAGTACATCGGCAAGATCAACGGCCCGATGTGGACGGTCGCCGTCGAGTGGCAGATCTACTTCCTCATGCCGCTGCTGATCCTGCCGCTCTGGAAGGTCTTCGGCGGGTGGGCGACCGCGTCCTCGCTGGTCCTCATCGGCATGTGGATGGGCTCCGAGAGCCGCTACTCGTGGATGCACCCGTGGTTCGTCGGCCTCTTCGCGGTCGGCATGCTCGCCGCCGAGCTCACCGTCAAGGCCCGTGACGAGCACCTGACCGGCAAGCTGAACACCTCGAAGCTCGGCGGGCCGCGGTGGCAGAGCGGCACGTTCGTGGCCGCGATGTTCGTGGGCATGCTCCTCGTCTTCTTCCGCAATCGCGACTACTGGCAGCACCAGACCTGGCCGTCCGAGGTTGTCCTCGGCATCTTCGCCGGCATCCTGCTGACCTGGATGGGCCGCAAGGCGGTCACCGGGCAGCACACCTGGCTCGCACGGTTCTTCGCGTGGAAGCCCTTCGTGCTCGCCGGCCTCGTGTCGTACACGGTCTACCTCTTCCACAGCCCGTTGCTCGGACTCGGCAACCTGCTGCTCCTGCCGATGGGCCTGTACCCGAAGTGGCAGTTCCTGATGATGGTCTTCGTGGTGATCCCGATCACCCTGGCGATCTGCGTCGGGATGTGGTGGCTCGTGGAGCGCAACTTCCTGAACCGCCGGCAGAAGCACGCCACCCGCGAGGTCTCCTCGCGCGGGCGCCTGCCCGAGGTCGAGACGGACGACGAGGGCACCCGCACCGCCCGCTAGCCCCGACAGCCGACACTGCATCCGACGCTGCCCCTGTGCGCCTCACGGACAGGTGTCGCCGAGTCCGGGTAGCATCGCTCGGACCGCGGCGTGGGAGATCAGGCCCACGGCATCTCGACAGGGAAGACGAGACCACATGCGCGCACCCATCAGCAGGATCCTCGGGCTCGGCACCGCTGCCGCCGTCGCCGGGGTCATCACCTTCGGCAGTGGCCCGGCGGTCGGCGCGACCGCCACCGCCGCCGCAGGCACCGACACCGGTCAGCAGCTCTCCATCGCCGAGATGGACCGCACCGGCAACCACACCATGGGTGCCGGCATCGCCGCCCACGCCGGTGAGACCCACGTGACGACCTCCCCCGACGCGACCTCGGGCGGCGGCGTGAGCGCACAGTCCCTCAGCTCGTCGGCCGCTGCCGCCACCGCCGGCGGGCCACCCCCCGGCCGGGTGCAGGGCTTCGACATCAGCGCGTGGCAGCCGAGCGTCAACTTCCTGCAGGCCTACCGCAACGGCGCCCGGTTCGTGTACGTGAAGGCGACCGAGGGCACGTCGTACGTCAGCTCCACCTACAAGCAGCAGTACGCCACCGCCAAGCAGCGCAACCTGTACCGCGGCGGCTACGTCTACGCCCAGCCGAGCCAGGCGAGCGGCGCCGCGACCGCGAACTACTTCTTCGCCCACGGCGGCCAGTGGAGCAAGGACGGCAAGACGCTGCCGCCGCTGCTCGACATCGAGTACGGCAGCGCCGCCCAGGGCACCTGCTACGGCAAGTCGTGGTCGTCGATGCGCAGCTGGATCAAGGACTTCAACAGGACCGTCGTCGCCAAGACGGGTCGGTACCCCGCGATCTACACCACGACCGACTGGTGGAAGCGCTGCACGAACAACAGCAACCAGTTCTCGAAGAACCCGCTGTTCGTCGCGATCTACCCGGTGAAGAACTTCACCACCCCCGGCACCCTCGGACGCAGCTGGTCGAAGTGGACCTTCTGGCAGTGGGCGGCCAGCGGCACGCTCCCCGGCGACCAGGACGTCTACCGCAACGACATCACGTACCTGAAGCGCTTCGCGTCCCGGACGAGCTGACGCCAGTCAAGGACGTCGCAGCGACCGACGGCCCTGCCACCAGCCGACGGCGAACAGCACCGCGCCGACGAGCAGGAACGGCCCACCCGCTAAGACGAGGAACGCCGCACCGAACGGGAAGCTCCCGCCGGTCGCGGCGTACACGGTGAGGATCAGCGCCCCGGTTCCGGAGACGGCTCCGCCGATGGCGGCGGTGACGCCGCCGGCGACGGTGAGGGATCGACGCTCGGTCATGTCGTCAGCCTAGGGGCGCGCGCCCCCGGCGCTCGGCCACCACGAACGGACAGGAGGCCCGTGGCGGTGTCGCCACGGGCCTCCTGTCCGTCACGGGCGCGCGTTCGCACCCGCCGTGTCAGCGGACGTCGCGCGTCGCCTCGGCGAAGTCGGCGTCGAGGGCGGTCGCCATGCGGGCAACGCCCTGCGCGAGCTGCGCGCGGACCGCGTCGCGGTCCGCGTCGAGCGCCTCGAGCTGCGCCGTGACGTCGTCGACGAACGTGGGCTCGAGTGCGGCCTCGATCGGCTTCGAGTAGGCCTGCTGGCCCATCTGCTCGAAGAACAGCCGGCCCTTGTCGACGTAGTAGAGCACCGCGGCGGGGACCCCGGCGATGGTCGCGACGATCGCCGAGTGCAGACGGCTCGCCAGGAACAGGCGGCTGCGCGACATCAGCCCGGCGTACTCGGACGGCGAGAACTCGTCGGCCTCGACCACGTGGGTGCGGTCGGCGTGCCGCATCAGCGCGATGACCTCGCGGGCGAAGGCGGCGTCGCCCTCGGACGCCTCCATGTGCATCGGGTAGAACACGACGTCGGCGTCCCAGCGGTCGATCACACGGTCGGCGAGGTCGGCGACGGCCTGCCGGTAGGTCACGAGCTTGTCGCTGTCGACACCGGTCTGGCGGAAGCGCTTCGGCAGGAACCGGAACGGGATCCAGCCGCTGCGCTTGTAGTGGAACCAGCGACGGACGCCGAAGCCGATCGAGCCATCGAGCTGTTCGGCGGTCAGGCCGGTGGTGCGCTCGAGCCGCTCGAGCACGTCCGCGTCGGGCGGCGTGACCGTCCCGACGACCGCGGGGTCGAAGGACGACACGATCGGCGTCTTCACGCCCCAGGACAGGAGCTTCTCGCGGGACTCGTCGTCGCGCACGGCGAAGGCGCTGCAGAGGTCGACGGTGGCGCGGATCAGGCGCTTGCTGACCCCGGCGGTGGTCGGGCCGATGCCCTGGAACGCCCCGACGAGGTTCTTGTTGACCGCGCGGACGAGCAGCATCTTGCCGAACCAGTACACGAGGCCGAGCTTGTTCGTGTAGTCCTTCAGGATCTCGCCGCCACCCCAGAGCACCACGTCGGCGCCGCGAGCGGCACGGAGCAGCGCGAACAGGTCGCCGATGCCGGTGCTGTACGGGGAGACCGGCAGGAACCGGATCCCGAACCACGCGGCGTCCCGCTCGGGGTACTGGGACAGGGACACGATCTCGGCGTCCGGCCACCGACGACGGACGAGCTCGACGTTGCCGGCGAGGATCGCCCGGTCCCCGCGGTTGTGGGGCGAATCGCTATTGTGGATCAGTACGCGCACGGGGTGAGAGCCTACCGGACCGTCCCCCGCCAGCCCCGGAAAGGCACGATGTCCCGCACCACTCGCTCCGCCCGCTCCCGCCAGGACCGCCCCCGCCTGCTCGTCCTGGGCTCGACGTTCCCGGCCCGTCCGGACGACGGCGTTCCGGCGTTCGTGCTCGACCTCGCCCACCAGGAGGCCACCGAGTTCGACACCCTCGTGCTCACCCCCCGCGTGCCGGGCGGTGCCGCGAAGGAGCGCATCGGCGAGGTCGCGGTGCGCCGCTACCCGTACTTCCCGCGTCGCTTCGAGGACCTGGCCGACGGCGCGATCCTCGACAACCTCAAGGAGCGGCGCTCCCGCATCGTGCAGGTGCCCGCGCTGGTGCTCGCGCAGTACCTGGCCGTGCGGCGCGTGGTGCGCTCCGCGAGGCCCGACGTCATCCACGCGCACTGGGCGATCCCGCAGGCCCTCGTCGCGACGCTGGCCGCCCCGGGCGTGCCCGTCGTCGTCACGACGCACGGCGGGGACATCTACGCGCTCCGCGCGGCTCCCCTGGTCCGGCTCAAGCGCTGGATCTTCGGACGGTCGGCGCACGTCACCACCGTGAACTCCGAGATGCGCGAGCGCCTGACCGAGTGGGGCGTCCCCGAGTCGCGCTCGACCGTGATCCCGATGGGTGTCGATCTCGGCCCGGCCCGCGACACCCGTGCCCGCGTCGCGCCGCAGGAGCACCACGTGGTCGCCGTCGGTCGTCTGGTCGAGAAGAAGGGCTTCGGCAACCTGATCGAGGCACTCCGCGGCCTGGTCGACGACGTGCCCTGGCGGCTCACCGTCGTCGGCGACGGGCCCTACCGCGCCCAGCTCGAGCAGCAGGCGGCGGGGCTGCCGGTGACGTTCCTGGGCCAGCGGGGCCGCACCGAGGTGCTCGAGACCCTCGCGTCGGCCACCGTCGTCGCGGTGCCGTCGATCCCCGCGGCGAACGGCGACCAGGAGGGCCTGCCGGTCACCCTGCTCGAGGCCGCGGCGGTCGGGGCCGCGATCGTGGCGAGCGACCTGCCGGGCATCCGGGACGTCGTGCAGGACGACGTGTCCGGCGTGCTCGTGCCCCCGGGCGACGTCCCGGCGCTCCGCGCAGCACTGCAGCGCGTCCTCACCGACGACGCAGCACGCTCGCGATACCAGGAGCAGGCCGTCGTCTCGGCGGCGGAGTTCTCCACCGAACGGATCGGCGAGCGCTACCGGGCGGTGCTGCGCGCAGCCATCGGCTGACGACGCGGCGAACACACCGGAGGCCCGGTGCCGGTCCCACGGACCGGCACCGGGCCTCCTGTCGGTCGCGCTAGCGCCCCATGCCGCGGTACGTGAAGCCGGCTGCGGTCCACGCGTCACGATCGAGACAGTTGCGACCGTCGATGACGACCGGCGACGCCACGAGTGCGGCGGCGGCGGTGGCGTCGAGCTCCCGGAACTCGGTCCACTCGGTCAGCACGAGCACGAGTTCCGCCCCGCCCAGCGCCTCGGCCGCGCTCTCGACGTAGTCGAGCTCGGGGTGGACGCGGCGCGCGGTGACGACGGCCTCGGGGTCGTACGCCGAGACCACGGCGCCGAGTTCCTGCAGGCGGGCTGCGATGTCCAGGGCCGGCGAGTCGCGCACGTCGTCGGAGTTCGGCTTGAAGGCCAGGCCGAGCACCGCGACGCGCTTGCCGCTGACGACCCCGCCGAGCAGCTCCTGCGCCAGCTCGACGACGTGGGCGCGACGGCGCAGGTTCGTGGCGTCGACGTCGGCCAGGAACGCCAGGGACTCCCCGACGCCCAGCTCGTTCGCCCGCGCCTGGAACGCACGGATGTCCTTCGGCAGGCACCCGCCACCGAAGCCGAGACCGGCATTCAGGAACTTGCGGCCGATGCGGGCGTCGTGGCCGATCGCGTCGGCGAGCGCCGTGACGTCGGCACCGGCGACCTCGGCGATCTCGGCCATCGAGTTGATGAACGAGATCTTCGTGGCGAGGAACGCGTTCGCGCTGATCTTGACGAGCTCGGCGGTGGGCAGGTTGACGACGAGTCGGGGCGTGCCGGTGGACAGCGCCTCGGCGTAGACCTCGTCGAGGGCGACGACGGCCTGTTCGCCGGCCTCGCCGTCCGGCACGCCGTAGACGAAGCGGTCCGGCGCGATGGTGTCCTGCACGGCGAAGCCCTCACGCAGGAACTCGGGGTTCCAGACGAGCGTGGCACCGGGGACGGCCTCGCTGACCTCGGCGGCCAGACGTGCGGCCGTGCCGACGGGCACGGTCGACTTGCCGACGACGAACTCGCCGGCGGACAGGTGCGGGGTGAGCGCGGCGACGGCGGCGTTGACGTAGGTCAGGTCCGCGGCACCGGTGGGACCCTGCGGGGTGCCGACGGCGAGGAAGTGCACGCGGGCACCGGCGACCTCGGCCATGTCGGTGGTGAAGCGGATCCGACCGGACTCGAGGGCCTCGGTCAGGATCTCGGGCAAGCCGGGCTCGAAGAAGGGGGCCTCGCCCGCGGCGAGCCGCTCGATCTTGGTGGGGTCGACGTCCACGGCGACGACCTCGTGTCCGAGTTTGGCCATGGAGGCGGCGTGCACGGCACCGAGGTAGCCGCAGCCGATCACAGAGATACGCACGTCGAAGAAGGTACCGGTTTCTCGCCGAAGTCTCATCACGGCGCCCGCGGCGACGCTCACAGCGGCCGGGTCAGGCCCGCACGTCGCCCCACGGCGGACGGTCCGGACCGCCGACGATCTCGTCCCAGTCCGGCTCACGGTGCCGGCGCCTGGCCTCGTACGCCTCCACCAGGTCGTGCAGGACGGCGACGACGAGGTCGGCGTGCGGCACGTCGGCGAGGACCACGGCGGGGTCGTCCCCGGGGAACACGAGCACGTCGCCGGAGCGGAACAGCCCCTGCAGCCCGCGGCGCCGTACGGTCACGTCGTAGCCGCGGGAGTGCAGGAGTTCCCGTCGGGTCCGCGTGCCGAGTCCGTTGACCACGACCAGGCGACGCGTGGTGACGACGTACCGCTCCGACATCCAGCGGAACAGCGGGACGGCGCCGCCGAACACGACGAGCACCACGACGACGAGCGCGACGACGGCGTTCAGCCACGCCAGCTGCGCCTGGAACACGCCGAAGCCGAACCCGCCGGCCGCGGTGACGAGCACGACGAACACCGCCGGGCGCACCAGCCGACGGGCGTGTGGTCGCAGGCGTGCGACGACACGTTCGGGCGGGGGCTCGGCGGTCATGCCGTCATGCATACCGCAGGTGGGTGACGTCCCCCACCGCGACGCCCCTGGTGCCGCCCGCCTGGTCCCGGATCGTGATGCGACCGGCGTCGTCGATGCCGGTCGCGTCGGCCTCCTCGACGGTGCCGTCCGGCAGTTCGAGGCGGATGCGGCGACCGATCGTGCCGCACGCGGCGCGGACGTGGGACCGGACCGTCTCGGCGGCGGGACCACCCGTGACCAGGCCGGCCACCGCCTCCAGGACGGACCGCAGGAAGGCGGACAGGACCGCGTCGGCCAGGGCGGGTGCGTCGTCGACCGCGCCGGCGAGCAGGAGCGAGGTGGACGTCGGGGTGGGCAGCCGGTCCGCCGGGATCGTCAGGTTCACGCCAGCGCCGACCACGACGCTGCCGTCGGCGGCGACCTGGCAGAGGATCCCGCACACCTTGTCCCCGGCGACCTGCACGTCGTTCGGCCACTTCACGACGACGTCCGCGCCGGCGGGGAGCACCGACGCGATCGCGTCGCGCATCGCCGCCCCGGCGACCAGCGGCAACCAGCCGCGGTCGTGGTCGTCCAGGTCCGCACGGACGAGCAAACTGGCGGCGAGCGTCTCACCGGCCGGAGCGGTCCAGGTGCGGTCGAGCCGGCCCCGACCCGCGGTCTGGTGCAGGGTCGCGACGACGCTGCCGTGCTGCCGCTCGGGGGCGGCGGCGAGCAGGTCCGCGTTGGTGGACCCGGTCTCGGCGGGGACGGTGATCGTCGCGCCCGCCGCCCGGACAGCCGCGCTGGTGGCGGGGAACGACGGCGACGGGGATGTGGACATGCACGCAAATGTACGGGCAGGAACCGTGGGGGTCCTCCAACCGGCAGCGTGGCACCCGCCGGTAGGGTGAGCGGGTGACTTCAGGAGACACCCCCGATCTGTCGACGACGGCCGGCCGACTGGCCGACCTCCGCGACCGGTACCACGAGGCCGTGACCGCCGCGGGCGAATCCGCCATCGCCAAGCAGCACGCGAAGGGCAAGGGCACCGCGCGCGAACGCATCGAGCAGCTGCTCGACGAGAACTCCTTCGTGGAGTTCGACGAGTTCGTGCGGCACCGCACCACGTCGTTCGGCATGGACGCCAAGCGCCCCTACGGCGACGCGGTCGTCACCGGCGTCGGCACGATCCACGGCCGCAACGTCGCCGTCTACGCGCAGGACTTCACGGTCTTCGGCGGGTCGCTCGGCGAGGTCGCCGGCGAGAAGATCATCAAGGTCATGCAGCACGCGCTCAAGACGGGCGTGCCGATCATCGGCATCCTCGACTCCGGCGGCGCCCGCATCCAGGAAGGCGTCGTCGCGCTCGGCAAGTACGGCGAGATCTTCCGCCTGAACACCCAGGCCTCCGGCGTCATCCCGCAGCTGTCGATCGTGATGGGTCCGGCGGCCGGCGGTGCGGTGTACTCCCCCGCCCTCACCGACTTCGTCATCATGGTCGACAAGACCAGCCACATGTTCGTCACCGGCCCCGACGTCATCAAGACCGTCACGGGCGAGGACGTCGGCTTCGAGGAGCTCGGCGGCGCCCAGACGCACAACGCGGTCTCCGGCGTGGCCCACTACCTGGCCGAGGACGAGACCGACGCGCTCGACTACGCGCGCTCGCTCATCGGGTTCCTGCCGGACAACAACCTGTCCGACCCGCCGGCCTACGACGTCGCCCCGGAGCTCGAGACCACCGACGCCGACCACGAGCTCGACCTCGTGATCCCGGACTCGACGAACCAGCCGTACGACGTCACCACGATCATCGAGCACATCGTCGACGACGGTGAGTTCCTCGAGGTCCAGCCGCTCTTCGCGCCGAACATCCTGATCGGCTTCGGCCGGGTCGAGGGCCGCACGGTCGGCATCATCGCGAACCAGCCGCAGGCGATGGCCGGCACGCTGAACATCGACGCCGGCGAGAAGGCCGCCCGCTTCGTGCGGTTCTGCGACGCGTTCGGCATCCCGATCCTGACCCTGGTGGACGTGCCCGGCTACCTGCCCGGCACCGACCAGGAGTGGACCGGCGTCATCCGCCGCGGCGCGAAGCTGCTGTACGCCTACGCCGAGGCCACCGTCCCGCTCGTCACCGTCATCACCCGCAAGGCCTACGGCGGCGCGTACATCGTGATGGGCTCGAAGCAGCTCGGCGCCGACATCAACCTGGCGTGGCCGACCGCCGAGATCGCCGTCATGGGCGGCCAGGGTGCCGTCAACATCCTGTACCGCGCCGAGATCAAGCGCGCCGAGGAGTCCGGCGAGGACGTCGCCGCGGTCCGCACGAAGCTCGCGAACGAGTACACGTACAACGTCGCGTCGCCGTACCTGGCGGCCGAGCGCGGTGAGCTCGACGGCATCATCCAGCCGCACGCCACGCGCGTGTCGGTGATCAAGGCCCTCCGGTCGCTGCGGGGCAAGCGCGCCACGCTGCCCCCGAAGAAGCACGGGAACATCCCCCTCTGATGGGTCGCCACGCAGCAGCCGTGCCCTCGGACGAACCCGCCTCGGTGGCGGACGTCCGGGTGGTCTCGGGCGACCCCACACCCGAGGAACTCGCAGCCGTCGTGGCCGTCCTACAGCGCCAGGCCGACGAGGCCGCTGCCGCCGGACGTGCCGCCGTGGTCGTCGAGCCCCGCACCGGGTGGGACGCCGCGGCCCGCGGACTCCGACGCCCGCTCGACCACGGACCGGGCGCCTGGGGCCGATCGCTCCGCTGATGTACCCCTGGTGCGCTGGCGACCGGAACGGTTGCAGGGCGCACTTCCCGGTCGGTATCCCCTCACTCGGGGGACACGATCAGCGGAAACGGACCGGAAATGCCGGAATTGTCCCCCATAATGACGACTGACATGCAGCTCGTGCGTGGGCATAGTAGGTGGTGTTCGGTGTCCTTCAACGAAAGACATCGCAGGACGGTGGCCGACTAGGGTACGAAGCCACCGCCCGCTGCGAGGCAGGGCGACATTCGGGTTGTCGCTCAGCCTCGGGTCGTGAACGGGCCGGTCGGTATCCGACCGGCCCGTTCCCCGTTTCCGGGGCGTTCAGCGCGTGCGGGCGGGCGTCGGTGCAGCTCGCGGGGCGGTACCGAGGCCGATGCGGAACGACACCGTCGACGTCGTACGACAGCGACATGGTCACTTCCGTGCGCGCGCCAGCCCGGCGCACCCACGTGACGGCCGGGAGGCCCGTGGCGGGGCCGCCACGGGCCTCCCGGCTGTCCCCCATCGCGTCCACCGCCGCCCGCACGCCCGGCGCTCCACGCGCGTCCGCTGCGCCGTCCGCACCACGTCCGCGACGATCCACGCGTCGATCACGTGGCGCACTGTCGCAACACGCGCGCACGCGCTGCCGCGCGCGGTACCGACGCGCCGCGCGCTACGCGGGCTCGTGCCGCGGGATCTCCAGCCAGAGTGCGACGGAGTCGTCCTCGTCCCCGTCGTCGTCGTCCATCCCCGCTCCGAGCGCCGCGGACTCGCTGGCGGCGCCGTCGAGGCGGAGTCCGACGACGGTCACCGCGGAGTCGGAGCCTTCGCCGACCGTCCGTACGATCACGTTGTCGGCATCGCGGGCCTGCCGGAGCGCCTCGGCGACACGGGCGTGGATGCGCCGGATGTCCGGGGCGTCCAGGTCGTCGAGCCCGCCGTCGTCGTGCAGCTGGACGGTCGCTCCGCGGCGACGCAGGCGCATGACCTCGTCGCGGACGTCGTCGGACAACAGGGACCGGCCCCGGATCTCGTCGCGGATGGCCTGCTCGAGGTGCAGGCACTCGGCGCGGTCGGCGTCGTCGAGATCGCCGCAGGAGTCGATGATGCGCTGCAGCATCGGCAGGGCCATCCGGGTGGTCTGACTCAGCCGGAACTGCCGCTCGAACACGTGGGCGTCCTGCGCGGCCTGCCAGTCGGCGGTCTCCTGCTCGGCGAGGACGAGCTCACGGGTGTTCCGGATGGCACGGCTCATCGCGGCGGCGAAGACGGTGGCGATCGCGACCCAGGCGACGCTGCCGACCACGCCGAGCCCACCGAGCGAGCCGAGGCCGGCCCAGGCGACGGTGTACACGGTCAGGAACAGCACGCCGGCCCACGCGAAGGGGCCCCGACCGCGCACGACGAGCACCACCATGAGCGTGCCGATGGCCGCGATCCACCAGGTGGCGGAGCCGGGACCACGACCATCGACGAGGACGGGGGCGGCGATCACCGGCATCACGATGGCTGTCGCGAGGGAGAAGCAGGCCGTCCAGACCGGCAGGACCCTGCCGGGGACGAACAGTGCGAGGCCGGTGGCCGCGGCGTACAGGACCATGCAGGCGACGATCGGGGCGACCTGGTCGACGCGCGGCAGCGTGGCCGCGGCGAGGACCAGGTGGTAGAGGGAGAACAGCGACGCCAGGCCGAGGGCGATGCTCGCCGGCAGGGAGACCTTCATGCGGTCGTCCTCGCGGTCGGCGACCACGTCAGCACGATGCGGGTGCCCTCGCCGGGGGCGGTGTGCACCTCGGCCCGACCATCGACGGTCGCGACGCGCTCGACGATGGAGCGGCGGACACCGAGCCGTTCGGCGGGGATGGCCGCGACGTCGAACCCGCGGCCCTCGTCACCGACCTCGACGAGCACCCCCTGGCCCTGCTGCTCGACGCGGACCCAGCGGGAGACGTCAGCGTCGCCGGCGTGCTGCACGCTGTTCACCGCTGCCTGCAGCGCCGCCGAGGCCAGCGCGTCGGCGACCGACGCGGGCAGGCGGACCGACCCGGTCGGCGTCGGGACCAGGCGGACCGGGGCGGGCAACGCACCGACCCCCTCGCGGATGCGCGCCCGGAGTTCCCCGAGGGCGACCGGCGCGACGTCACCGGGACCGTCGGTGGCGGCGGCCTCGAGGTGGTCGATCGCGTTCCGGGCCATCCGCGCGGCGAGGGTCTTGGCCTCGAGCGTGTCGGCACGGGCGGCGGAGAGCAGCGTCGTGAGCACGCTGTCGTGCACGATGGCGTCCACCTGCACCCGCTCGACCTCGGTCGCGTGTTCCCGGATGGCGAGCGAGTACCGCCGCACGGCCGTGGACTGCGCCGTGTCGACCGACGTGGCCGCCCGCCGCAGCACCACGGCGATGACGAGCACCGCACCGCTGAGCAGCGCCGTGTACACGCCGTCGAGCAGGACGGCGAGGACCCCGACGTCGCCGCCGAGCGGGCTGAGCCGGATGACGACGTACACCGCCGGCACGAGCGCGGTGTAGACCGTCGCACGCCACGTGGCGAAGCCCATCGCCGCCGCCGTGCAGCCGACCGTGCAGAACCACCACGGCCACGGCTGCTGCGCCGACGGGATGGGCTCCTGCACGGTCGCCGTCCACGTCACGAGCACGACGAGGAACAGCAGCGCACAGACGATCTGCGCCAGCTGCGCGACCCGCTGCACGAAGGCCGAGACCCCGATGAACACGAACGACGCCGCGAGGGCGAGCATCAGCGTCGGGCCCCAGAACGGGTCGAGGTACGGCAGCTGCTGCAGGACCGCGGGCGCGTCGACGATGCCGAGGCCGATCGCCGCCATCGCGAGGAGGATCGCGAACGCGCGCTCCACCGACGCCTGCGTGATCGAGGCGCGGACGCTGCGCGCCGGATCGGCGCCGAAGGGCGCCGGTTCGACGACCGTCCGCGCCGACTCAGCCGCGGTCGCCATCCGTGTCAGCGACCGTCGCCGTCGGGGTCGATGCCCGAGTCGAGCCCGGGGAGGATCCCGTCCTCGACGGCTCGACGCAGCAGGTCGACCTTCGTCGGGGCCGGGCGACCGACCTCGACGTACTTCACACGGATCCGGTCGAGGTACTCACGGGCCGTCGAGTACCCGATGCCGAGCTGCTGGGCGGCGAGCTTGAGCGGGAGTCCCGAGGCGTAGAGGTGCAGGATCTCGCGCTCGCGGCGGCCGAGCTGCGCCTTCGCGAAGTCGCGGTCGGCGTCGATGGCGCTCGCCCACTCGAGGTTGTTGAGCACGTCACCGCGTGCGACGGTGGCGACCGCGGCCATCACCGTCTTGGTGGCCGAGGACTTCGGGATGACGCCGGCAGCCCCTGCTGCGAGCGCCTCACGCACGTTGGCGACACGGTCCGCGATCGAGTGCACGAGCACCGCCGATCCCGTCCCCTGCACGCCCTTGACGTTCTCGGTCACGGTCGAACCGTCACCGAGGGACAGGTCGAGGACGACGACGTCGACCTCTCGCCCGTCGAGGTTCTGGACGTACTCGGGGACGCTGGCGGCGGTGAGCACCACCTCGAACCCCTCGTTCTGGCACGCCGCCTGGATCCCGAGTCGGACGGACTCGTGGTCGTCGACGATCGCGACCCGGACCGGCCTGGTGGCCGCCCCTGACGTCTCGGTGCTGGTGGTTGTCGTTCCTGCTGCCACAGTGGCCTCTCGTTCCGATGCGCGACGCCGGCCCCTGAAACCGGAGTGCCATCAACGACCCAGGATACCCAGCCCGGACTCAGGTGCGGGGCTTCTCCGCTGCGCCACGCTGGCCGGTCCGCCGATTGGTGGACACCCCGACACGCAAGGACCCGCGGTCGAGCGACCGCCGGACCTCAGCGCGTGGGGACCAGGCGTGCGACGGCTTCCAGGTGGTGGGTGTGCGGGAACAGGTCGAAGGCCCGCAGTGCTTCGAGTCGGTAGCCGAGGTCGGCGAACGTCGCGACGTCGCGGGCCAGCGCCACCGGGTCGCACGCCACGTAGACGACCTGCTCCGGCTGGAGCGCGGCGATCTGCACGACCACGTCACGACCGGCACCGGCGCGGGGCGGGTCGAGCACGATCGTGCCGGCGCGGAAGCGGTCCTTCTCGGCGCGCGAGGCGTTCGCCACGGTGTTCGTCAGCCAGCGGTCGACGCGGCCGGTCTCGGCGCGGGCGCCGAGCCACTCCGACAGGTTCTCCTGCGCGTGCTCGGTGGCACGGGCGGCGCTCTCGACGCTCGTGATGCGTGCCTTCGGGCCGACCAGGTCACCGAGGGCGGCGGCGAGCAGGCCGACACCGCCGTACAGGTCCAGGTGGGTGCCCTCGGGGTCGAGTCGGTCGCGGTCGACCAGGTCCTGCACGGCCTCGGTGAGCACGGTCGCCGCGGCACGGTGCACCTGCCAGAACCCGTTGTCGTCGACCTGGAACGTGCGCTCCCCCACGACCTCGGTCACCACGGTGGGCTTCTGGTCGTCGATGACGAGCCGCGCGCCCTCGGAGCCGCTCGGTGCGAGGACGTCGATGACCGAGGACCCCGGCAGCGCACCACGGCCGAGCGGGGCGCTCTGCTGCACGACGGCGGTCGCGAGCGGCAGGCCGGTCACCGGGATGACGGAGTGGGAGCGGGCCGCGAACGGGCCGGCGGTGCCCTGCTCGTCGACGTGCAGCCGGACGCGCGTGCGCCAGCCGAGGCCGTTCGCCGCGTCGTCGCCGGGCGCGGCCTCGACGACGACGTCGTGGCCGAGCACCTCGGCGAGGTCCATCCGTGCGAACCGCGCGAACGAGTCGACGAGGACGTCGTGCTTGAGCGTGCGCTGGTGTGCGAGGGCGATGTGCCCGAACTCGGCACCACCCGGGCGCGTCTCGGGGTCACGCTCGAGCGCGGCCTCGGGCCAGACGTGGTCGACGCGGTGCTCGCTCGGCGTGATGACGCTGACCGTGTCGGCGCGCCAGAACGACTTCTTGCGGTCCTCGGTCACCCGGGCGACGACGCGCTCCCCGGGGATCGCGTCCGAGACGAAGACCACCCGTCCTTCGTGCCGTGCCACCGAGATGCCGCCGTGGGCGATCCCGGTGACGTCGAGTTCGAGCAGCGTGCCGACGGATTCACCCATGGTGAGATGGTCCCATGCGTCTGTACCTCGCGAGTACATCCCCCGCCCGCCGAGCACTCCTCGCCCAGTCCGGGATCGAACCCGTGCTCGTGTCCCCCGGGGTCGACGAGGACGCCGTCGGTACCGCCGCCGCGGCATCGCTCGGCCGTGCCCTGACCGGGTCGGAGCTCGTCTCGCTCCTCGCCGTCGCGAAGGCGTCCGCAGTCGCCGACTCCGCGGTCGCCGGGTCGCCGGTCGACGGGGTGGTGTTCGGCGGCGACTCCGCGTTCGAGGTCGACGGGCAGCTGTACGGCAAGCCGCACGACCCGGCGGTCACCCGGGAGCGCTGGCGGCAGATGCTCGCCGCCGGCGGCGGGACACTGTGGAGCGGACACTGTGTGATCGATCGACGCCGCGACGACCGGCGCCGGGACCTGGAACCGGCCACGGGACGGCCTGGAGGCGCGGCGCCGGCCCGCACCGTGCCTCCCGTCCGGTCCCTGGTCACGTCCACCGCCGGCGTCCCGCAGCTGGGTGCCGTCGCGCCCGGCGGGTCGGCGCTGGCCGCCGACGGCGACCGCGTGGTCGCGGTCGACAGCGCGGTGCTGACCTTCGCCGACGACGTGTCCGTCGACGAGATCGACGCGTACGTCGCGACGGGCGAGCCGCTCGAGGTAGCGGGTGCCTTCACCATCGACGGTCGGGCAGCGGCGTACATCACGCGGATCGACGGAGCTCCGTCCGCCGTGATCGGGATGTCGCTGCCGATGCTGCGGTCGATGCTCCTCCGGGGCTTCGGCATCGCCTGGCACGATCTGTGGGCTCATTAGACGCGGCGCACTGTAGACATCCACACCTGTTCCGGGTGGTTCTTTGTGGGTGCCAGTCAAAACGCACTCCCGCCGCACGAATACGCTGCTGTGTCATGCCCCGTATCAGCAAGGTCCTCATCGCGAACCGCGGCGAGATCGCCGTCCGCATCATCCGCGCGGCCCGCGACGCGGGCAAGGCATCGGTCGCGGTCTACGCCGACCAGGACCGCGATGCCCTGCACGCCCGCCTCGCCGACGAGGCCTACGCGCTGAACGGCACCACGAGCGCCGACACGTACCTCGTCATCGACAAGATCATCTCGGTCGCCCGCCGCTCCGGCGCAGACGCCGTGCACCCCGGCTACGGGTTCCTCGCCGAGAACGCCGACTTCGCCCGCGCTGTCATCGATGCCGGGCTCGTCTGGATCGGCCCGTCGCCGGAGTCGATCGAGCGCCTCGGCGACAAGGTCTCCGCGCGCCACGTCGCCGAGAAGGTCGGCGCACCGCTCGCCCCCGGCACCATCGAACCCGTCCAGGACGTCTCTGAGGTCTTCGACTTCGTCGACCAGGTCGGCCTGCCCGTCGCGATCAAGGCTGCGTTCGGCGGTGGCGGTCGTGGTCTGAAGGTCGTCCGCGACCGTGCCTCGGTCGAGGAGCTCTTCGAGTCCGCCACCCGTGAGGCGATCGCCGCGTTCGGTCGGGGCGAGTGCTTCGTCGAGAAGTACCTGGACAAGCCGCGCCACGTCGAGACCCAGTGCCTGGCGGACGAGCACGGCAACGTCGTCGTGGTCTCCACCCGCGACTGCTCGCTGCAGCGTCGCCACCAGAAGCTCGTCGAGGAAGCCCCGGCGCCCTACCTGACGCCCGAGCAGCAGACCGCACTGTACGAGTCGTCCAAGGCGATCCTGCGTGAGGTCGGCTACGTCGGCGCCGGCACCTGCGAGTTCCTCATCGGCGCCGACGGCACCGTGTCGTTCCTCGAGGTGAACACACGCCTGCAGGTCGAGCACTGCGTGTCCGAAGAGGTCACCGGCATCGACCTGGTGCGCGAGCAGTTCCGCATCGCCGAGGGTGGCGTGCTCGACTACTCGGACCCCACGCCGCGGGGACACTCGTTCGAGTTCCGCATCAACGGCGAGGACCCGGGTCGCAACTTCTTCCCCGCGCCCGGCCCCGTGCACGCGTTCAACGCGCCGTCCGGCCCCGGCGTCCGTGTCGACTCGGGTGTCGTCTCCGGCGACGTCGTGTCCGGCTCGTTCGACTCGATGCTCGCGAAGCTGATCGTCACCGGTGCCACCCGTGCCGAGGCGCTGGAGCGTTCGCGTCGTGCACTCGCCGAGTTCGAGGTCACCGGCCTGCCGACCGTGCTCCCCTTCCACCGTGCCGTGGTGTCCGACCCGGCGTTCGCGACGGACGACTCCTCGCCGTTCAGCATCTACACGCAGTGGATCGAGACCGACTTCGTGAACGACATCCCGGCGTGGAGCGGCTCCCCCGAGGAACTGCCGGCCCCGGCTGCGCGCGACAGCGTCGTGGTCGAGGTGCAGGGCAAGCGCATCGAGGTCACCATGCCGTCGATCGTCGGTGGCGGTGCTGCCGGGGGTGTCGCCGGTCGTCGTCCGGCCGGCCCCACCGCTCCCCCGAAGCGCCGCTCGTCGGCCGTCCGCGGGGGTCTGGCGAAGTCCGGGTCGTCCGTCGCGTCGCCGATGCAGGCCACCGTGGTGAAGCTCGCGGTCGCCGAGGGCGACACCGTGGTGAAGGGCGACCTGCTCGTCGTGCTCGAGGCCATGAAGATGGAGCAGCCCGTGCAGGCCCACAAGGACGGCGTCGTCACCGGGCTGAACGCCCCGGTCGGCCAGACCGTCTCGTCCGGTCACGTGCTGCTCGAGCTCGCGTAGCGCGGAGGTTCCGTCTCGCAAGACACCGGTGTTCGCCGGTTGAACACGCGCACGTCGCGGTTCGACTCGTGAACACCGGTGTTTTGCTTCATCGAACACGGCGCACTCCGGCACCCTCGAGTGCTACGGGGCCGTTGCCGCCCGGCTGCACGTCCGGCCACGTGACGCGGACGACCCTCCGGACGTGGCGGTGGGCACGGAGCCGGTCCTCCCGGAGCTTCTCGTCGATGACGACGCGCTCGGGCGAGCGACCAGCGCGCGTCGTCCGGTCGCGGTACTTGACCAGCCCGTCGAACTCCACCACGACGCCGGCGTCCTCGAACCAGAAGTCCACCCGGCCGATCAGGCCTGCCGCATCACGGAACTCCTGCTGCAGCACCGGCGCCGGGAACCCCGCTTCTGCCCAGCACAGCCGCGCCACTGACTCACCCGGCGAGTCAGCAGCCGCGTCCGCGAACTCGATCGCCCGTCGCGCGCGGGTGGACGCGCGCGGACGCGGCTCCCGGCTGCGCAGTTCGGCGAGCAGCGCGTCCTGCGACACTCCTCGGGCCAGCACCGCGTCCAACACGACCACCGCCGTGCGGAACGATGCTCGGAGCGCGACGTCGACCCCGGTGACCACGAGGGTCGTGACGGGCAGGCCGCCGACGCTCGCACAGGCGATGGTGCGACCCGCCCCTCCGACCTTCTGCAGGTGTGCGCGACGTTGCCCGGTGGCTCGACGCGGATCGGTGGCGACGACGTGCTCGGGGAACTCCCCGAGCCACGGGAGTCCGAGCATCGCCACAGCCGACTCGTGGGAGATCACGAGGGCGGTGTGGATGTTCGGCGCGACTGCTTCGACCCGTGCTCGATGGCGCTCCGCTGCGCTCGCTGCTTCGAACGCGCCACGTTCGACGTACCGACCCGCCGTCAGGCGGATGAGGGTCCCGCGGCGAGCGGCATCCGCGAGCCGTCGGTGCGCTCTCGGATCGGGATCGCCCGGAGCCGCGCCGAACACCGTGATGTGAGCCATGGCCCAACGGTCACGGCTCCCGCGCGGCCCACACCACGGCAACACGCTCCTTGTGAGGAGCCCTCGCTCCCCTACCCCCTGTGGAGGAACAGCAAAACACCGGTGTTCACGCTCTGCACCGCGTTGTGCGGGTGTTCAGAGCGCGAACACCGGTGTTTTGCCGACCGCGCCCTACGACACCAAGGGGCGCACCGACTCGGCGAGGGCGTCGACCAGGCGCTGGGCCTCGGCGGGGGTGTCCGCGACGGTGTCGATGTAGACCTTCACCTTGGGCTCGGTCCCGCTCGGGCGGACGATCACCCGGGCGTCGCCGGACAGGTCGTAGCGCAGGATGTCCGAGGGCGGGAAACCCGCCACCCCGTCGGCGTAGTCCGTCACCGTGTGCACGTCGAGCCCGCCGAGCGTCGTCGGTGGCGTGGACCGGAGCGACGCCATGATCTCGCCGATGCGCGACAGGTCGTCGACGCGGGTCGCGACCTGCCCCGAGGCGAACGCGCCGAACTCGGCGGCGAAGACCTCGAGGTGGTCGGCGATGGTCGAGCCGGACGCCGCGAGCTCGTCGGCGAGGGACAGCAGTTCGAGCGCAGCCGAGATGCCGTCCTTGTCGCGCACGACCGACGGGTCGACCAGGTAACCCAGGGCCTCTTCGTAGCCGAACAGCAGCTCGGGCACCCGCGAGACCCACTTGAAGCCGGTCAGGGTGTCGCGGTACTCCAGCCCGTGGCGCGCGGCCACCCGGGCCAACGCCGGCGACGAGACGATCGACGCGGCGAGGGTGCCGGTCGCGCCGGACTCCGACGCCCGTGCTGCGGCCCGCCACCCGAGCAGCCAGCCGACCTCGTTGCCCGAGAGCCGGCGGTAGGACGGCGCACCGGCGTCCGAGGCCGTCGGGATCGCGAGTGCGAGCCGGTCGGCGTCGGGGTCGTTCGCGATCACCAGGTCGGCGCCGACGGCGAGACCACGGGCGATCGCCAGGTCCATCGCGCCGGGCTCTTCCGGGTTCGGGAAGGAGACCGTCGGGAATGCACCGTCTGGCTCGATCTGCTCCGGCACCACGGTCGGTGACGCGAACCCGGCGGCGACGAACACCGCGCGAGCGGTCTCCCACCCGACGCCGTGCATGGCCGTGTAGACGACCTTCGGCTGCTCCTCGACCCCGAGTGCCGGAGCGGGCACGATCGCGGCCGTGGCGGCCACGTAGGCGTCGACGAGGGCCGACGTCGCGACGGTGTAGTCCGTGCCGCGCGGCAGGTCCGTGACGGAACCTGCGGCGACGGCGTCGATGGCGTCCGCGATCTCACCGTCGACGGGCGGCACGATCTGCGAGCCGTCGTCGTCCTGACCGAGGTAGACCTTGTACCCGTTGTCCCGCGGCGGGTTGTGGCTCGCGGTGACCATGACGCCGGCACCGACGTCCAGGTGCCGGACGGCGAACGCGAGCACCGGCGTCGGCAGGGCCGAGGGCAGCAGGGTGACCTCGAGCCCGAGGCCGCGCATGACCTCGGCCGAGTCACGTGCGAAGACGTCCGAGTTCACCCGGCCGTCGTAACCGATCACGACGCTGCGCGAGCGCCCGGTGTCGATGAGGAACCGTGCGAGCCCCGCAGCGGCCTGGGTCACGACGACCCGGTTCATCCGCAGCGGGCCCCAGCCGAGCTCCGCGCGGAGTCCGGCGGTGCCGAACTGCAGCCGGCCGTCGAAGCGCTCGGCGAGCGCCCGGGCAGCGGGACCGTCACCGTCGGCCGCCGCGTCGATCGCCGCGGCCAGCTCGTCGCGGGTCTCCGGGTCGGGGTCCTGCGCCAGCCACGCCCGCGCGGTGCCGAGCACCTGGTCGAGGTCGAGCTTCACGATGCCGGCTGCCCGAGTGCGGCGACCACGCGTGCGAGCAGGTCGGCGATCACCGGCTCGGCCTGCTTGCCGGCCTCGAGCACCTCGGTGTGCGACAGCGGGGTCTTCTGGATGCCCGCGGCGAGGTTCGTGATGAGCGAGAACCCGAGGACCTCCATGCCGGCCTGACGGGCCGCGATGGCCTCGAGCGCGGTCGACATGCCGACGATGTGTCCGCCGATGGTCTTCGCCATCTGGACCTCGGCCGGGGTCTCGTAGTGCGGGCCGCGGAACTGCGTGTACACGCCCTCGTCGAGCGACGGGTCGACCGTCCGGGCCAGCTCACGCAGCCGCGCCGAGTACAGGTCGGTCAGGTCGATGAACGTCGCGCCCTCGAGCGGGCTGTCCGCGGTCAGGTTGATGTGGTCGCTGATGAGCACCGGGGTGCCCGGGGTCCAGTGCTCCTTGATGCCGCCGGCACCGTTGGTCAGCACCATGATCGAGGCACCGGTCGCCGCCGCGGTGCGGACGCTGTGCACGACCCGACGGACCCCGTGGCCCTCGTAGTAGTGGGTGCGGGCACCGATGACGAGCGCGTGGCGGCCGTCGGCGAGGCGGATCGACCGGATCGTGCCGGAGTGTCCGGGGACGGCAGAGGCGCTGAACCCGGGGACCTGTTCGGCCGGGATCTCGGAGACGGTCTCACCGATGATGTCGGCGGCCTTGCCCCAGCCCGACCCGAGGGTCAGGGCGATGTCGTGCCGCTCGATGCCGGACTGTTCGGCGATGGCGGCGGCGGCGGCCCGCGCGACCTCGAACGGGTCGGCAGCGGGGTCGTTCAGCGGGTTCTCGGTGCTCATGCCCCAACTCTAAAGGGCGGACGCCCGCCGCAGCGCCCGCCGCAGCGCCGCCGCAGCGGCCGCCACCGCACCCGCCTCAGTGCTCGCCGAGCGCCCGGTCCACCGCCGCCGTGATCTCGCCCTGGTCGAAGTGGTTCGCGATGACGATGACCTCGGCGTAGGTGTCGCCGATCGCCTCGACGAACTCCTGACTCGTCAGGATCACGTTGGCGTCGTCGGAGACGTCCCGCACGGACGCGACGTCCGCCGCGACGACGGACGCCGACAGCCCGAGGGCGTCGAGCGCCTTCTCGGCGTTCACCTTGAGGATGCCGCTCGACCCGATGCCGGCGCCGCAGATGGTCACGATCTTCACGCGGAGACCCCCATGATCGCGCGGACCTCGTCCGCGGTGGTCGCCGCCGCGATCCGTCCGGTCACGGTGGCGTCGTTGAACAGGTTCGCGATCTCGCCGATCGACTCCAGGTGGGTGCCGACCTCGGCCACCGCGAGCCCGAGCACCACGCGGACGGGGTCGTTGTGCGGGTGGCCGAACGCCACCGGCGTCGCGAGCGTCACGATCGCGAGTCCGTCCCGCACGACGGCACCACCCGGCCGGGCGTGCGCGAACGCGAGCCCCGGCGAGATGACGATGTACGGCCCGTGCTCCTCGACCATGCCGATCATGGCGTCGGTGTACTCGTCGGTGGTGGCGCCCGAAGCGACGAGCGCACCGCCGACCAGGCGCATCGCGTCACGCCACGCGGGCGCGTCCGCACCGAGGAGGACGGCGGTGTCCGGCAGCGGTGGCAGTCCCATGCGTCAGGCCTCCTGGTACCCGGCCGTGATGGTGGCGATGATCTCCTCGCGGTCCTCGAGCGGCAGGAACGACCCGAGCGCGGCGTTGATCTGGAACGCCGCCAGGTCGTCGAGGTCGTACCCGAACGTGCCGGCGAGCAGCGCGAGCTCCTTCGACAGCGAGGTCCCGCTCATCAGGCGGTTGTCGGTGTTCACCGTGACGCGGAAGCCGAGCTGGTAGAGCACGTCGAACGGGTGGTCGGCGAGGTCGTCGCCCCACGCGGCGATCGCCCCGGTCTGCAGGTTGGACGACGGCGAGACCTCGAGCGGGATCTCGCGGTCACGGACCCACGAGGCCACCTCGCCCAGGGAGGCCAGCGTCGAGCCGTCCCCGGCGTCGGACAGGGCGACGTCCTCGAAGATGCGGACGCCGTGTCCGAGGCGGAGCGCCCGGCCGTCGACGAGGGCGGACCGGATGGAGGCGAGCCCGTCGGCCTCGCCCGCGTGCACGGTGACGGGGAACAGCTCGGAGGCCAGGTAGTCGAAGGCGGCGCGGTGGTTCGAGGCGGGGAACCCGGCTTCGGCACCGGCGATGTCGAAGCCGACGACCCCGGCGTCACGGTGGCGGACGGCGAGTTCGGCGATCTCGAGCGACCGGTCGGCGTGCCGCATCGCGGTGACGAGCTGGCCGACGCGGATGCGCCCACCGGCGGCGTCGACGGCTTCCTCTATGCCGGCCTGCACGGCCTCCACCGTCTGGTCGAGGGTCAGTCCGCCCTGCAGGTGCTGCTCCGGCGCCCAGCGGACCTCGCCGTAGACGACGCCGTCGGCGACCAGGTCCTCGACGAACTCGCGGGCGATCCGGGTGAGCTGCGGTGCGGTCTGCATCACCGACGTGGTGACGTCGAACGTCTTCAGGTACTCGACCAGGGAGCCGGAGTTCGACTGGTCGGCGAACCACTGCCCGAGCTCGGCCGGGTCGGTGGTGGGGAGCGACACACGCGCCGAGGCCGCGAGCTCGATGATGGTCGCGGGACGCAGGCCGCCGTCGAGGTGATCGTGCAGCGAGACCTTCGGCAGGTCGTTGATGACCGCCCCGGCGTCGGGCAGGCGGTAGGTCGGGGCGTCGGCGCTCATGTCCCCAGGCTATCGGTGGTCACCGCCGCCGCGCAGGCACCTGTGCACAACCCACGACGGAAGACACTGGAGGCTCCCCACAGGTGTGCAGGAAGCCTCCGCTCGGTCGGGTGGCCGGGTTCAGGACCCGATGCGCTCGCGCACGATCGGCCCGCGTGCCGCGGCAGCGGAACCCGCCGGGCCGATGGTCCACGCACCCTCGAGCGACTCCAGCGCGCGCGGGATCCGCGACGCGTCGTCCGAGTGCAGCGTCCAGAGCGGCTGGCCCTCGGTCACGGTGTCCCCCGGCTTGACGTGGAGCTCGATGCCCGCACCGGCCTGCACCGGGTCCTGCGCGCGGGCACGACCGGCCCCGAGCCGCCAGGCCGAGACGCCGAACGGCAGCGCGTCCTGCTGCGTGAGGACCCCCGACGTCGGCGCGGTGACGACGTGCTGTTCGCGGGCGACGGGCAGCGCGGCGGACGGGTCCCCGCCCTGCGCCTCGATCATCCGACGCCAGGTGTCCATGGCGCGGCCGTCCGCGAGCGCCGCGGCCGGGTCGGCGTCGGGCAGTCCGGCCAGCGTGAGCATCTCGGTCGCGAGCGCAACCGTCAACTCGACGACGTCAGCGGGGCCGCCGCCGGCGAGCACCTCGACCGACTCCCGCACCTCGAGCGCGTTGCCGATCGTCAGCCCGAGCGGGACCTCCATGTCGGTCAGCAGCGCCGAGGTCGCGACCCCGGCGTCGTTGCCGAGGTCGACCATGGTCTGCGCGAGCTCCCGGGACGCCTCGTACGTCGGCATGAACGCGCCGGACCCGAACTTGACGTCGAGCACGAGCGCCCCGGTGCCCTCGGCGATCTTCTTCGACATGATGCTCGACGCGATGAGCGGGATGCACTCGACCGTGCCGGTGATGTCGCGGAGCGCGTAGAGCTTCTTGTCCGCGGGTGCCAGGCCGGACCCGGCGGCGCAGATGACCGCGCCGACGTCCTGCAGCACCTGCATCATGCGGTCGTTCGAGATGGACGCCTGCCACCCGGGGATCGACTCGAGCTTGTCGAGCGTGCCGCCGGTGTGCCCGAGTCCGCGGCCGGACAGCTGCGGCACGGCGACGCCGAACGACGCCACCAGGGGTGCGAGCGGCAGCGTGATCTTGTCGCCGACGCCACCGGTGGAGTGCTTGTCCACGGTCGTCTTGCCGAGCGACGAGAACGACATCCGCTCCCCCGACGCGATCATCGCGAGCGTGAGGTCCTTGATCTCGCGCCGCTCCATCCCGTTCAGGAAGATCGCCATCGCCATCGCGGCCATCTGCGGGTCCTCGACGTAGCCGCGGGTGTACGCGTCGACGAGCCAGTCCACCTCGGCGGTGCCGAGGGCCCCGCCGGAGCGCTTCGTACGGATGAGGTCGACGGTGTCGAACGGCTCGACGGCCATGTGGATCAGTGCTCCTGCTGGTAGGTGGCGAGGGTCCGCGGCCCGAAGGCGTCGGGCAGGACCTCGTCGATGGTGCGGATGCCGGAGAGCGTCTCGAGGAGCATGCCCTCGGTCGAGTGCTCGAACAGCAGCTGCCGGCAACGGCCGCACGGCATCAGGGTCGCCCCGTCGCCGTCGACGCACGTGAACGCGACGAGCTTGCCGCCACCGGTCATGTGCAGCTGCGACACGAGGGAGCACTCCGCGCAGAGCGTCACCCCGTAGCTCGCGTTCTCGATGTTGCAGCCGGAGACGATCCGGCCGTCGTCGGTGAGCGCCGCGGCGCCCACCGGGAACGACGAGTACGGCGCGTAGGCGCGCCGCATCGCGGCCGTGGCAGCGTCCCGCAGGACGCCCCAGTCCACGTCGTCGACCGGGAGGCCCGTGGCGGCGTCCGTCGGGTCGGTGGCGGTGACCGCCTGGTCACCTGGTTGCTGCGTGTCGGTCATGTGTCGTGCCTCCAGGCCGTCAGCTCTTGATGTAGGGCTTGCCGGACGCGGCGGGGCCGCGCGACTGCCCGACCAGGCCTGCCACGGCGAAGATCGTCACCACGTACGGCAGCATCAGCAGGAACTCGCTCGGCACGGGCGAGCCGACCGCGCTGAGCGTGTTCTGCAGGTTCGACGCGAAGCCGAACAGCAGGGCGGCGAGCGTGGCCTTGATCGGATCCCAGCGGCCGAAGATCACGGCGGCCAGGGCGATGTAGCCCGCGCCCGCGGTCATGTCCTTCGTGAACCCGCCGGTGGCGTCGAGCGTGAAGTACGCACCGCCGAGGCCCGCGATCGCACCGGCGAGCGAGACGTTCCAGAACCGGGTGCTCGTGACGTTGATGCCCACCGTGTCGGCGGCCTGCGGGTGCTCGCCGACGGCGCGGAGTCGCAGACCCCAACGGGTCTTGAACAGGCCGAAGGTGACGACCGCGACGGCGACGTAGGCCAGGTAGACGACGACCGACTGCTCGAAGAAGATCGGTCCGATGATCGGGATCTGGTGGAGCACCGGGACCTCGAACTTCGGGAACCGGATGCCGATGTTGAGCGTCTGCTGGTTCGGGGACAGCACCTGCGAGTACAGGAAGCCGGTCAGGCCCGAGATGAAGGCGTTGATGACGACACCGACGATGACCTGGTCGACCAGGTACTTAATGCTGAACGCCGCGAGGACGAACGACACGAGCACACCCGCGACGAGGGCACCGACGAGGCCGACCCAGGGCGACCCGGTGAGCGAGGCGATGAGCGCCGAGGTGAACGCACCGGCGAGGAACTGACCCTCGATCGCGATGTTCACCACGCCGACCCGCTCGGAGATGACGCCGCCGAGTGCACCGAAGACGAGCGGGACCGCGAGGCCGAGCGCACCGAAGAGCATGCCGGGGATGGTGATCGAGTCGCCGGCGACCGCCCATGCGAGGAAACCGACCACGAAGACGATCGCGAACACGGAGGTCACCCAGAGCGGCACACGACGGGAGGCACGGGTCTCGACGATCGCGTACACCGTGGCGAGCGCGAGCAGCACGGTGACGACGATCCCGGTGGCCGTCGCCGGCAGCGGGAGGTTCGGCAGCGCGAAGAAGTCGCCCTTCGAGGCCAGGCGGAGCGTCGCGGTTCCGGGGCGGTGTCCGAAGCCGAACAGCACGAGCGCGAGCAGCGTGAACACGCCGTACCCGATCGGGAGCTTCCAGCTGCGGGTCGTCTCGACCGGGCGGTCGTCCAGGGGCATGCGCGGCGCGGCCGCGGTGGGGCTGAGGGTGCTCATGCGGCGACCGCCTTCTTGCTGTTCTTGCTCGTCTTCGTGCGCTTGCGTGCACCCGGCTGCGGGATCCGGAAGATCGCGCGGACGAGCGGCGGCGCCGCGATGAAGAGGACGATGAGTGCCTGGATGACGCCGACGATGTCGATCGGGATGCCGTTGGCGGCCTGCATGGCGTAGCCACCGTTCTTCAGGACGCCGAACAGGATCGCCGCCCAGAACACGCCCCACGGCTTCGAACGGCCGAGCAGGGCCACGGTGATGGCGTCGAAGCCGATGCCGGCGTCGATGCCCGAGGTGAAGCCCGTGGTGACGGCACCCTGCACCTGGTAGGCGCCGGCGATGCCGACCAGGGCACCGGAGATGACCATGACCCAGATGGTCAGCGACGGGACGCTCATGCCGGCCACGCGGGCGGCACGGGGGTTCTCACCGATGGTGCGGAAGCGGAAGCCGAGCGAGGACTTGTTGACGAGCCACCAGACGACGACGACCGCGATGATCGCGACGATGAACCCGAGGTCCACGCCGTACCGCACACCGAAGAGCTGCGGCAGGAGCGCGCTGTCCTTCGTGGCGGGCGAGATCGGGTTGCTGCTGCCCGGGGCCTGCAGCAGGCCCGGGGTGCGGAGCAGGTAGCTGACCAGGTAGAGCGCGACGTAGTTGAGCATGATCGTGACGACCACCTCGTTCGCACCCGTCCGGGCCTTGAGCACCCCGACGATGCCGCCCCAGACCGCGCCGCCGACGATGCCGGCGAGGATCGTGAGCGGGATGTGGATCGCGGCGGGGCCGTCGAACGAGAACCCGACCCACCCGGCGGCCGCGGCCCCCATCAGGATCTGGCCCTGGCCGCCGATGTTGAACAGCCCGGCGCGGAACGACAGCGCGATCCCGAGTCCGGCGGCGATGAGCGGCACCGAGTAGTCGACGGAGCGCGTGAGCGGCCCGATCGCCTGCTGGAAGGAGTCCGCGCCGAAGTTGAACACCGAGCCCTGGAACAGCGAGGCGTAGGCGCCGCCGACCGCGGTGCCGATCGCCTGGAGCATGTCGGTGGGGCGGGCGAAGAAGTAGCCGGCGGTCGCACGGACGTTCTCGTCGGTCACCGCGATGAGGATGCCGCACGCCACCAGCGCGAGGACGACGGCGAGCACCGTGACGAGCACGGAGCCGTTCAGGATCCCCTGCAGGGCGGCCTGCCAGCGGTCACCACCGGCGCCGTTGCGGCGCTCGGTGTCCTCTGCCGAGTCCGTCATCAGGTGCGGGGTCGACTCGACCTCCTGCAGACGGTCGTCGGTGAGCGGGGCGTCCGCGGTGCCGTGCGCAGCCGGGGTCGGCTGCTGCGTGTTGTCTGGTTCCTGCGCGGTCACGCGGCCAGCTCCGTTCCGGTCGTGGATGTTGCTTGGATCTCGCCGGCCGAACCGGTCATGCGGCCAGCTCCGTTCCTTCGGGGATCTCCCCGGCCATCATGAGGCCGAGGACGTCACGGGGGGTGGTCGCGGGGACGATGCCGACGATGCCGCCGCGGTACATCACGGCGATCCGGTCGGCCAGGGCCACGACCTCGTCGAGCTCGGTGGAGACGACGATGACCGGCACACCGGTGTCGCGGGTGGCGACGATGCGCTTGTGGACGAACTCGATCGAGCCGACGTCGATGCCGCGGGTGGGCTGCGCGGCGACGAACAGCCGCAGCTCGCGGCTCAGTTCGCGCGCCAGGACGATCTTCTGCTGGTTGCCGCCGGACAGCCGCCCGGCCGCGGTGGTGCGACCCGGCGTCCGGATGTCGAACTCGGCGATCTTCTCGTCGGCGAAGGCGTCGCGCTCGGCCGAGCGGATCGTGCCGGCGCGGACGAACTCGGCGTGGTCGGCCCGGTCGAGCATCAGGTTCTCGGCGATGGTGAACTCGCCGACCAGGCCGTCCTCCTTGCGGTCCTCGGGGACGAAGCCGACGCCGGCGTCGAGCACCTGCTTGACGCTCCGCCCGGTGAGTTCCTTGCCGTCGAGGGTGATGCGGCCGGCGTGGGCGGGCTCGAGGCCGATGATCGCCTCGGTGAGCTCGGTCTGCCCGTTGCCCTGCACCCCGGCGATCGCCAGGACCTCGCCGCGGCGCACCGTGAAGGAGACGTCGTCGACGAGCACGATGCCGGACGGGTCGGTCACGGTCAGGTTCTCGACGACCAGGGCGTCGGCGCCACCGGTCGCAGGAGCCTTGTCGACGACGAGCGAGACGGCACGGCCGACCATCAGCGCGGCCAGCTCGTTGTTCGTGGCGGTCGGCGACGCTTCGCCGACGACCTTGCCGAGGCGGATGACCGTGATGCGGTCGGCGACCTCGCGCACCTCGCGGAGCTTGTGGGTGATGAAGACGATCGCGGTGCCGGCTTCGCGGAGCTGGCGCATGATGCCCATCAGCTCGTCGGTCTCCTGCGGGGTGAGGACGGCCGTCGGCTCGTCGAACACCAGCACGGAGGCGTCGCGGGACAGCGCCTTGATGATCTCGACGCGCTGCTGCACGCCGACGGGCAGGTCCTCGACCTTGGCGTCGGGGTCGACGTCGAACCCGAAGCGGTCGGAGATCTCCTGCACGCGCTTGCGGGCACCGGCCAGGTCGAGCCGCCCGCCGAAGGTGGTCTGCTCCTGCCCCAGCATGACGTTCTCGGCGACGGTGAACACGGGCACGAGCATGAAGTGCTGGTGCACCATGCCGATGCCGGCGCGCATGGCGTCACCGGGGCCATCGAAGTCCTGCACCACGTCGTCGAGCAGGATCTCGCCCTCGTCGGCGTCGTACAGGCCGTACAGGACGTTCATCAGGGTGGACTTGCCGGCGCCGTTCTCACCCAGGAGGCAGTGGACCTCACCCGGCTCGACGGTGAGCGAGATGTGGTCGTTGGCGACCAGGGCGCCGAACCGCTTGGTGATGCCGCGGAGTTCGAGCTTCATGTTCGGGAGTCTATTTCTGTCTCGCGCGCGCCACGCGGGCGCACGGTGTCGCGTGCAGCCCGCGGATGCACGATGTGGTGTGCGCCGCCGGGCGCACGATGTGGTGTGCGCCACCCGGGCGCACGAGAACGCGGGCGAGGGATGCTCCCCCGCCCGCGTTCATCGGGTCAGGACTGGGTCTTGACCTTGATCGAGCCGTCGATGATGCCGGCCTTCACGTCGTCGAGCTCGCCCTGCAGGCCCTTGTCGACCTTGGACTCGAAGTCGTGGAACGGCGCGATGCCGACGCCGTCGTTCTCGAGGGTGCCCACGTACGGGTCCTTCGAGAACTTGTCGTCAGCCGCCTGCTCGACGACGTCCTTCACGGCCGGGCGCATGCCCTTCTCGACCGAGGTGAAGGCGATGTCCTTGTAGCGGGGGTCGGCCTCGTAGAGGTCGCTGTCCGCACCGATCAGGACGGAGCCGTTGTCGGCGTCCTTGATGGCCTCGGCAGCGGACTGGTAGATCGGGCCACCGACGGGGAGGATCACGTCGGCGTCCTGGTCGAGGAGCGTCTGCGCGACCGACTTGGCCTGCGTGCCGGCCTCGAAGCCACCGGTGAAGGAGCCCTTGCCGGTGTCGACGTTCCAGCCGACGACCTTGACGTCCTTGTCCTTCTGCTCGTTGTAGTACTTCACGCCGTCCGCGAAGCCGTCCATGAAGATGGTGACGGTCGGGATCTGCATGCCGCCGAAGGTGCCGACGACGCCGGTCTTCGAGTAGGACGCCGCGGCGTAGCCGGCGAGGAACGCCGCCTGCGAGGTGTCGAACGTGATCGGCTTGACGTTCTTCGCGTCGATCGAGTTGTCGTCGATGATCGCGAAGTCGGTGTCGGGGTTCGCAGCGGCCTGCTTCTTCGTGGCGTCGGCCAGGTTGAAGCCGACGGTCACGACGAGGTTGCAGTTCTGGCCGATGAGCTGCTCGATGTTCGAGTCGTAGACGGTGGCGTCCTTCGACTCGGCCTCCTTGTAGGTGGCACCGAGTTCCTTGGCGGCGTCCTTCATGCCCTCGTAGCCGAGCTGGTTGAACGACTTGTCGTCGAACCCACCGGCGTCGGAGACCATGCAGGGGCGGAAGTCGGTCTTCTTCGCCGTGTCGGTGGTGGACGGCGCCGAGGCGCAGCCGGCCAGGACGGCGACGGTGCCGGCGAGCGCGAGGCCGCTGAGGACGACCTGTCGGGTACGAGATGTCACGGGTTGGTTCCTCCGGGGAGCGTGCCCGGACCACGTGCGTTCCGGGCGATCGTGGCGACAGTACACGACCGTCGGGCCGGTACAGGACCCGTTGCGGGGGTCCTGCGGATCGGTTACGGGATCGCGACCCCGCCGAAACGCGCCCGTAACGCGGGGCCACCCGCGCACCCCCAGTTCGAGGGGTTTGTCGATGGAGCGCTACAGGACGTCGCCGCGGCCGCTGATCTTCAGGGCATCCACGACGCCCTTGACCCGCTGTGCGTTCGCACTGGTGGTGACGAGCAGCGCGTCCGGGGTGTCCACGACGACGATGTCCTCGACGCCGATGAGTGAGATGAGCCGCTGGCTGTGCGAGATCACGATGCCGCTCGACGAGTCCGCCAGGATGCGGGCGCCGTCCCCGAGCACCGCGAGGTTGTTCGGCCGGCCGCCGGACTGCAGCTTGGCGAGCGAGGCGAAGTCGCCCACGTCGTCCCAGTCGAAGTCACCGGGGACGACCGCCATGCGTCCGGCGGCGGCGGCGGGCTCGGCGACCGTGTAGTCGATCGCGATCTTCTCGAGCATCGGCCAGACGGCGTCGACGACGGCACCGCGCGCCGAGGTGTCCCAGGCGTCGGCGAGTTCGTTGATGCCCGCGAGCAGCTCGGGCTTCGTCCGGCCGATCTCGGCGAGCAGCACGTCGGCGCGCGCGATGAACATGCCGGCGTTCCAGAGGTAGTTGCCCTGCTCGACGTACGAGCGGGCGGTGTCGAGGTCCGGCTTCTCGACGAACGACTTCACCGCGTGTGCGGTCGGGGCGCCCTCGATGTCGAGCCCAGCGGTGTCGGCGTTGATGTAGCCGAAGCCGATCGCGGGTTCCGTCGGCGTGATGCCGATGGTCGTGACGTAGCCGGCGCGGGCGACGGCGACGGCCTCGCGCACCGAGCGGCGGAAACCACGTGCGTCACCGATGACGTGGTCGGCGGCGAACGAGCCGATGACGACGTCCGGCTCGCGGCGCACCAGGATCGCCGCGGCCAGGCCGATGGCCGCCGTGGAGTCCTTCGGTTCACTTTCGAGCACCACGTTGTGGTCCTCGACGCCTGGCAACTGCGACTCCACCGCGACCCGGTGCGCACGACCGGTGACGACCATGATCCGCTGGTCGCCGGCGAGCGGCGCCAGGCGGTCCCAGGTCTGCCGCAGCAGCGAGGTGCCGGATCCCGTCAGGTCGTGCAGGAACTTGGGTGCGTCCGCGCGCGACAACGGCCACAGGCGCGATCCGATGCCCCCTGCGGGGATGATCGCGTAGAAGTCTTCGAGAGCGTCAGCCACGCGCTCACCGTACCGGTCCCACCGGGTGGATCCTGGGTGGTCTCCGCACGATTCCCGCATGCGGGCTCCCGCAGCGCTCCGTCCGGCGTCCGCACCGGAGGGCGTCGCGTTGTTCACCCGGCGCGTGCGTCCCGTTCACGTCGTCGGCCCCGTCGGGTCACGTCACGCCCGGAGCATGGGCAACACCATGAGCGCACGCAGCGTGGAGCGCGGCACGTCCCCCCGGACCGTCGCCGTCGTGACCGAGAGCTTCCTGCCCACCCTCAACGGCGTGACCACCAGTGTCCTGGCGGTCCTCGACCACCTGGAACGACGGGGTCACCGCGCGGTCGTGATCGCCCCGGACACCCCCGGCCTGGCGCAGTTCCGGTCGCGCAGCGCCGTCGAGCGCTACCGCTCCTTCGACGTCCACCGCATCCCCGCCGTCGCCTACCGCCAGTTCCCGGTGGCACTCCCCCACCCGGTGCTCGACACGATCCTCGCCGCCTCCGGCGCCGACGTGCTCCACGCCGCCAGTCCGTTCCTGTTGGGTGGGCGCGCGATCACGGCAGCCGGGAGGCTCGGCATCCCCTCCGTCGCCGTCTTCCAGACCGACGTGGCCGGGTTCGCCCGCCGCAACGGCCTGACCGCGACCGTCCCGTTGGTCCGGAAGATCCTCGGACGCATCCACGCCGGCGCCTCGCTGACGCTCGCCCCGTCGAGCGCGACGGCCGCGATGCTCGCCGAGGAGGGCGTGCCCCGCGTCGCCCGCTGGGGTCGCGGCGTCGACACCGAGCTGTTCCACCCCGCGCGCCGGTCGACCGGGCACGTGCGGGCACTCCGACGCCGCCTGGCACCGAACGGCGAGACCATCGTCGGGTACGTCGGACGCCTGGCCCCGGAGAAGGAGGTCGAGCGGCTCGCCGAACTCGGCGGCGTCCCCGGCATCCGGGTCGTCGTGGCCGGAGGGGGTCCGTCGCGGGCGATGCTCGAACGTCGGCTCCGGCACCTCGACGTCACCTTCACCGGCCCCCTGCGCGGCGACGCACTCGCCGACGCGTACGCGTCGCTCGACCTGTTCGTGCACACCGGTCCGGCCGAGACCTTCGGACAGACCCTGCAGGAGGCCCACGCCTCCGGCCTGCCGGTGATCGCACCGGCGTCCGGCGGCCCGCTCGACCTGGTCGCTCCGGGGCTCGACGGCGAGCTCTACGACGCCGATGCCCCGCAGGCCCTGCGGCACGCGGTCCTGCGGCTGCACCACGACCGCGCGCTGGCGGAGCGGATGGGTTCCGCCGGTCGCCTCCGGGTCGAGGGAACCACCTGGGAGGCCGTCGGCGACCAGCTCCTCGACCACCACGACACGGCCCGCACCATCGGCGCGCCGCCCGTCGGACGGGGCCTCCGGGCCGGTCGGGACGAGAAGGTCAGCGCCCGCGCATAGGATGGGTCGTGTTCCACACGAACACGAACGGCAAGGGCTCGCCGATCGGGCGAGCCCGTCCTATGGAAGGACGAGCTCATGGCTGAGCACACCGGCGGGGGTACGGCGACCGCGGTGCCCGACGTCTCGATTGAAGCCCCGCGGGCTTCTCGGACGCCACAGGGCACGCTCTACCGCGGTTCGATCGGGATGTGGTCGTGGGTCCTCCACCGCATCACCGGCGTCGCGATCTACTTCTTCCTGCTCGTGCACATCCTCGACACGGCGCTTGTGCGGCTCTCACCAGAGGCGTACAACGCGGTCATCGGCACGTACAAGACCCCGATCATGAACCTCGGCGAGATCGCGCTCGTCATGGCCATCGTGTTCCACGCCTTCAACGGCCTGCGGATCATCCTGATCGACTTCTGGTCGAAGGGCCCGAAGTACCAGCGGGCCATGTTCTGGATCGTCATGGTCCTGTGGGCGGTGGCGATCGCGGGCTTCCTGCCCCGCCAGCTCATGAACCTCGTCGCGGACTTCAACTGAGGGGCACGAACATGACCACGCAGATCGTCGAACCTCCCCGCTCGGCCGCAGCCGCCCGCAGCACCACCAACTGGGAGAAGTGGGGCTGGATCTACATGCGCGCCTCGGGCGTGCTGCTCGTCGTGCTGATCTTCGGGCACCTCTTCGTCAACATGGTGGCGGGCGAGGGCGTCAAGCAGATCGACTTCGCCTTCGTCGCCGGCAAGTGGGCCAACCCCTTCTGGCAGGTCTGGGACTCGCTCATGCTGGTCCTCGCCCTCATCCACGGCTCGAACGGCATGCGCACGATCGTCAACGACTACGTGTCGAAGCCCGGTATCCGCAAGACCCTCCTCGTCGCGATCCTGGCCGCCTGCGTCGTGCTGATCGTCCTCGGGCTCCTCGTCTGCTGGACCTTCGACCCGTGCCCCGCCGGCGCCGCTGCCGCCGACCTGCCGTCCTTCTGCCCGGCGCAGTAGCACCACCACTGTTGCTGCCCGCGTTCCCACCGTCTACGGAAAGACCCCTGTGACCGAGACCACCGTCCACCACCACCAGTTCGACATCGTCATCATCGGCGCCGGAGGCGCGGGCATGCGAGCCGCGATCGAAGCCGGCCCGAAGGCGAAGACGGCCGTCATCTCGAAGCTCTACCCCACCCGGTCGCACACCGGTGCGGCGCAGGGCGGGATGGCCGCGGCCCTCGCGAACGTCGAAGAGGACTCGTGGGAGTGGCACACCTTCGACACGATCAAGGGCGGCGACTACCTGGTCGACCAGGACGCCGCCGAGATCCTCGCGAAAGAGGCGATCGACGCCGTCATCGACCTCGAGAACATGGGCCTGCCGTTCAACCGCACGCCCGAGGGCAAGATCGACCAGCGCCGTTTCGGTGGCCACACCCGCGACCACGGCAAGTCCCCGGTCCGCCGGGCCTGCTACGCAGCCGACCGCACCGGGCACATGATCCTGCAGACGCTGTTCCAGAACTGCGTGAAGCTCGGCGTCGAGTTCTACAACGAGTTCTACGCGCTCGACCTCATCATGGTCGACGTCGTCGGTGACGACGGAGTCACCCGCCAGCAGCCGGCCGGTGTCGTCGCGTTCGAGCTCGCGACCGGCGAGCTGCACGTCTTCCACGCCAAGGCGATGATCTTCGCGACCGGCGGCTTCGGCAAGATGTACAAAACAACCTCGAACGCGCACACCCTGACCGGCGACGGCGTCGGCATCGTCTGGCGCAAGGGTCTGCCGCTCGAGGACATGGAGTTCTTCCAGTTCCACCCGACCGGGCTCGCCGGGCTCGGCATCCTGCTGACCGAGGGTGCCCGCGGCGAGGGCGCGATCCTCCGGAACGCCTCGGGTGAGCGCTTCATGGAGCGGTACGCCCCCACCATCAAGGACCTCGCACCGCGGGACATCGTCGCGCGCTGCATGGTGCAGGAAGTGGCCGAGGGCCGGGGTGCCGGACCGAACAAGGACTACGTGCTGCTCGACTGCACGCACCTGGGGGCCGAGGTCCTCGAGACGAAGCTGCCGGACATCACCGAGTTCGCCCGCACGTACCTCGGCGTCGACCCGGTCGTCGAGCCGGTGCCCGTCATGCCGACCGCGCACTACGCGATGGGCGGGATCCCGACGAACGTCAAGGCCGAGGTCCTGTACGACAACACGACCGTCGTCCCCGGCCTGTACGCCGCCGGCGAGTGCGCCTGCGTCTCCGTGCACGGCTCCAACCGCCTCGGCACCAACTCGCTGCTCGACATCAACGTCTTCGGCAAGCGCTCGGGCAACAATGCCGCCGAGTGGGTCCAGACCGCCGAGTTCCTCCCCCTGCCGGAAGACCCGGCGGCCGGCGTCCGTGGCATGCTCGACCAGCTCCGTGCCTCGACCGGCACCGAGCGCGTCTCCGCCCTCCGCAAGGAACTGCAGGAGGAGATGGACAGGAACGCGCAGGTGTTCCGCACGGACGAGTCGCTCGCCCGTGTCACCGAGACCCTGCACACGCTCCGCAACCGCTTCATGCAGGTCTCCGTGCAGGACAAGGGCAAGCGGTTCAACACCGACCTGCTCGAGGCCGTCGAGCTCGGATTCCTGCTCGACCTGGCCGAGGTCGTCGTCTACTCGGCGCGCAACCGCAAGGAGAGCCGCGGCGGCCACATGCGCGACGACTACCCGAAGCGCGACGACGAGAACTACATGCAGCACACCATGGCGTACCTGACGGGCGACCCGCACTCGTCACTCGCCGACGACCACATCACGCTCGACTGGAAGCCCGTCGTCATCACGCGGTACCAGCCGATGGAGAGGAAGTACTGAGATGACCGACACCCTGGTCTCCGAGGCACCCCGCACCGACACCGTGCAGGACGCCCCTCCCGGATCCTTCTCCGTCACGGTCATCGTCCGTCGCTTCGACCCCGACGTCGACGACGAGCCGCGCTGGCAGGACTTCGACGTCATGATGCTGCCGACCGACCGCATCCTCGACGCCCTGCACAAGATCAAGTGGGAGCAGGACGGGTCCCTGACCTTCCGCCGCTCGTGCGCGCACGGCGTGTGTGGTTCCGACGCGATGCGCATCAACGGTCGCAACCGCCTGGCGTGCAAGACCCTGATCAAGGACCTCGACGTCTCGAAGCCGATCTACGTCGAGGCGATCAAGGGTCTGCCACTCGAGAAGGACCTCGTCGTCGACATGGAGCCCTTCTTCCAGAGCTACCGCGAGGTGCAGCCGTTCCTGCAGTCCTCGTCAGCCCCGACGCCCGGCAAGGAGCGTGTGCAGTCCGTCGCCGACCGCGCCCGCTTCGACGACACCACCAAGTGCATCCTCTGCGCCGCGTGCACGTCGTCCTGCCCGGTGTTCTGGACCGACGGGCAGTACTTCGGCCCCGCCGCGATCGTGAACGCACACCGGTTCATCTTCGACTCCCGCGACGACGCCGCGAACGTCCGTCTCGACATCCTCAACGACAAGGAAGGCGTCTGGCGCTGCCGCACGACCTTCAACTGCACCGACGCGTGCCCCCGTGGCATCCAGGTGACGAAGGCGATCTCCGAGGTCAAGCAAGCGATCATGCGCGGTCGGGCGTAGTCCCGGCTCCGTCCAAGGCCCAGCACCACGCCGACCGATAGGCTCCCGACCATGACGTTCGCGGACACCCGCCCCATCCTCGACCAGCTCGGCTACACGACCCGGTACGTGCAGCTCCCCGGCGAGACCCTGCACGAACCGCCGGTCGAGGGGGCGCTCCGCATCGTCCAGACCGACGCCTCCGGCTACGCGCTCGAGGTCGTCGACTACGGCACGGCTCGTCGTCTCGCGCAGGCCACGGGCGAGGACGACGCGGTCGAGATGCTGCGCCGGTTCCTGAACCGTCCGTTCCCGGAGCCGCGCGACATCCCCCGCCACGAGCTCGAGGGGCTCCGCGACCGCGCGGCGTCGACCTACCCGCAGCTCGCTCAGCAGGTCGCGCAGGCCGGCGAGCAGGGGCTGACCATCCAGATCCCGGCCGGTGTCCCCGTCGACCGCATCGGTGGCCCGGACGGCTACCTGCTGCACCCGCTCGACACCCCGCTGCCCAGCCGGTCGCTGCCCCCGCACGTGACCTCGTCGCCGGAGACCCACCGGTACGTCGTCGACCGGCCGTTCCTGGTGAACGTCCGCTTCGTCCAGCCGTGGTTCGAGCAGCCGGGCGGGGCCCTGCGCTTCCAGATCGCCGACCCGTCGGCCACCGTGCGTGACCTGGTCGTCGACGGTGCGATCGTCCGTCTCCGGGTGGTCTGAGCCCTCCGACACACGAACAGCCCGCCCCACGCTCGACGCGTGGGGCGGGCTGTTCTCGTTCGTGGAGCTACCGCAGGTCGGGGCGGTCGTAGCGCGCACCGGCCGGGTTCGACGGCAGGCAGCCGAACACGATGGCCGCGGGGCTCGCGATGAGCGACACGAGCCAGAGCGGGCCCGGCAGGTTCGCGTCGTGGAGCCGGCGCCACGCGAGTGCCAGGTTCGGCACGAGGGTGGCGAGCCACCAGAGCCCGAAGAGCCCGAGCAGCACGAAGGCGAACGGTGAGGGCGCCCCCGACACGTCGCGCGAGTACCCGTAGTCGTCCACGACCGTGGTCGACGGGCTGGTGGCGATCAGCAGGGCGATGAAGCCCCCGTAGAGCACGATCGTGACGATGGCGTTGGCCAGGAACCAGTACCAGTACTCACTGCGACCGGCACGGCCGTCGAAGCGGGCGTACTTCTTGAAGAACCGGAGGAAGGCGTCGAGGAACCCGATGCCGTACCAGGGGGCCCACAGCGGCGGAACGCCATCCGGGCCGACCGGTATCGGCTCCGCCAGCTGCGGGTACCCACCGACGTACGGCTGGGCGTACTGCTGGTACGGCTGGTGCCCGTAACCGGGCTGCTGCCCGTAGCCAGGCTGCTGCCCGTAGCCAGGCTGCTGCCCGTACCCGGGCTGCTGCCCGTACCCGGGCTGCGCGCCGAACCCCGGCTGTCCCTGCTGCTGATCGCCGCCGGGCTGGCCCCACTGGGGCGTCCCGTCGTTGCTCATCGGCTCGAGACGGGGCGGTCGTACCGCGCGCCCTGCGGGTTCGAGGGCAGCAGGCCGAACACGATGCCGACGATGCCGACGAAGAGCGCGATGATCCACAGCGCACCGGGGAGGTTCGCATCGTGCAGCCGGCGCCAGCCGAGCGCGAGCGTCGGAACGATGATCGCGAGGCCCCAGAGCAGGAACAGGATGCCCGAGATGACGAACAACGCCGACGGCTCGGTGACGGTCGACTGGACGCTGGTGGACGTCGCGGTCGACATCGACACGGTCGAGCGCTCCGAGGTGCCGATACCGATGCCGTACAGGATGCTGAGGACGATGACCACGATCGCGTTGGCGAGGTACCACCACCAGAACTCGCTCCGGCTGGCACGACCGCTGAACGTCGCGTACTTCTTGAAGAAGCGACCGACGGCCTTGCCGAACGAGATCCCGTACCACGGTGCCCAGAGCGGCGGCTCACCGTTCGGTCCGGTCGGCGGCTGCTGGCCGTACTGCGGTGCGCCGCCGTACTGCGGTGCGCCGCCGAACTGGGCGTTCGGCTGGTTGTTCGGATCCTGCGGGTACTGGTCGCTCACGTGGTCCCCCTCGAGTGTTGGCTGATGTTCACGGTCGAGTCAACCAGAACTCCTGAGCGGCGGTCAGAACCGGTACCGCGTCACCCCTGCAGCGGACGGTCGTACTGCTGCCCCTGCGGGTTCGACGACATCAGGCCGATGATCAACGAGAACAGGATGCCGATCGGCGGGATGATGAACAACAGGGCGAGCAGGCCGCTGAGGTTGACGTCGTGCAGCCGTCGCACGGTCAACGCGATGAACCCGAGTGCGCAGGCCAGGCTCCAGAGACTGCCGAGGCCGTCCGATCCATCGTCGACGAACGGCAGCACGTCGAACCCGCTCCCGATGATGCCGGCGGCAGCCGAACCGATCAGGTACCAGAGCGCCCAGAACCAGTACTCCGACTGACTGGCCCGACCGTCGAAGCGCACGTACTTCTTCCAGAAGCGCAAGAACGCCTGGGGGAAGGGGATGCCGTACCAGGGCGCCCAGAGCGGCGGCTCGGACCTCCCACCACTCGGCCGACCCGGACCGGGCTGCCCGTACTGCCCCGGAGGCTGCTGCGCCCACGGCTGCTGTCCGTACGGGCCCTGCTGCTGGCCGTACGGGTCACGGGGCGGGTACTGGTCGCTCATCGGTCGGTTCCTTCCGGCGCGGCTGTCGGTCCACACAGAGTGTGGCACTCCCCCGAGCCGGCGAGCGTCATCCGCACGGACGACACCTGACCCGACAGAGGACCTGCCCCGACGATGCTGTCAGGGCAGGAGCGCGAGCTTGCCCCCGGGGTGCCCGGACTCCAGCAGCTCCGCCGCCGTCTTCGCCTCCGCCAGCGGGAAGGTCCGCGCCACCGGGACCTCGAGCTGTCCGGCACCCGCGAGGTCGATGAGCCGCTGCCGCACCGAGTCACGGAAGGCCTTGCTCGCCGGCTGCGCGCCGCCCACCGCGGCGATCCCGTCCGATGCGGCCCGCGACTGCGCGGCGATCGTCACGATCCGTGACCGGTCCGCGACCAACGCGAGCGAGACGTCGACGGCCTCGTCGGTGCCGACGCAGTCCAGTGCCACGTCGATGCCGGAGGGTGCGAGATCACGGACACGCGCCTCCAGGCCGTCACCGTACGCGACCCACTCGCCACCGAAGCGTCGGACGACGTCCGCACCACGCTCCGACGCGGTGCCGATGACGCGGGTGCCGAGCAGCCGCAGCTGCTGGAGCAGGCTGACGCCGACCGCGCCCGAGGCGCCGTGCACCAGGACGGTGTCGCGCCCCTCGGCGCGGGTGACGCGGAGCATGTCGGCGGCGGTCGAGCCGGCGAGGAGCAGGTTGGCGGCCTCCGGGAAGCCGAGCGAAGCGGGCTTCGCGAAGACGTCGGCCGCGGGCACCGTGACCGACTCGGCCCAGCCGCCGCTGACGCGGAAGGCGAGGACCTCGTCGCCGACCGTTCCCCCACCCGACGCGATCTCGGTGTCGGGGCCGACGGCGGACAGGACGCCGGCGACCTCGTAGCCGACGGCGATGGGCAGGTCCGCGGGGTCGCCCTGGCGGGTGTGCTTGGTGTCGGCCGGGTTCATGCCGGCGGCGCGGACGTCGATCGTGACCTCGCCGGGGCCGGGTGCCGGCACCTCCGCCTCGACGTACTCCAGGACTTCGCTGCCGCCGAACCGTGGAGCTACCCAGTGCTTCGTCATGCGGGCGACGGTACGCGTCGCGACCCCGGAACGGACGGGAGGCCCGTCACCAGCTGGTGACGGGCCTCCCGTCCGTCCGTGCGGACGTCGTCAAGCCGCCCTCGCGGACGTCGTCAGGCGCGCGCGGACCGGATCCGCTCGGTGAACGCGGCGTGGAGCGGGTGCTCCGCGGCGAGACCGGTGATCTGCGTGGCCACGTCCGCGTCGGACGCGTCCGATGCCAACAGCGCCTGCAGCTCGACGCTCTGCTCGTCGTCCGCGACGTCGAACCGGAGCGCCGCGGCCATCGCGTCGAGGAGCGCGGTCGGCTCGGTGCCGTCCTCGGCCAGTGCGGCGGCCGGTGAGACGAAGCGCTCGTCGCGCGACAGCTTGCGGAGCGGCTGGCGGCCGACGCGGGTCACCGTGTCGGGCAGGTGCGGGTTCTCGAACCGGCCGATGATGGCCTGCACGTACGCGCGGTGCACCTCGGGGTCGAGTTCGTGGCGGCGGACGAGCAGGTCGCTCGTCTCGGCGAGCACGGACTCGAGCTCGGAGCGCACGGCGGGGATGGCGATGGCGTCCGAGATCTTGTCGGCACCGGCGACGAAGCCGTGGTACGCGACGGTGGCGTGCCCGGTGTTCACCGTGAAGAGCTTGCGCTCGATCGACGCGGCGAGGCCATCGACGTAGTGCGCGCCGGGGATCTCCGGCTCGTTCCCGCCGAACGGTGTGCGGTCGATCGCCCACTCGTAGTAGGTCTCCACGGTGACGTCGAGTCCGCCACCCTCGGGCTGCGCGGGCACGATGCGGTCGACGGCGGTGTTCGCGAAGACGGCCTTGGCCAGGGCGGCGTCGCGGCCGTCCTCGGGCAGGGCGGCGACGATGAACTCGCGCAGGCGGTCCGTGGCGTTGAGGGCGTTCTCGCACGCCATGACGGCGATCGGTGCGGCGTCCGCGTCGCGGGCGACGAGCGCACGGGCGATGACCGGGGCGATGAACTTCAGGACGTTCGGGCCGACGGCGCACGTGACGATCGCGGCCTTCGCGATCTCGGCGACCACGCCGTCCTCGTCCTTCGCGCTGTTCAGTGCGCGGAAGTTCGTGACCTCGTGGTCCTGGGCCCCGGCCCCGACCTCGTGCACGGTGTACGAGTCGGCTGCGGCCAGGGCGTCGATGAGCGGGGCGGCGACGTCGGCGAAGACGACCTCGTACCCGGCCTCGTGGAGCAGGAGCCCGACGAAGCCGCGGCCGATGTTGCCGGCGCCGAAGTGGACGGCGGTGCTGGTGCTCACTCGTTGACCTCGCCGAGGATCGAGAGGATCGCAGCGGTGTCGGCGGCGTCGGTGAGCTTCTGGACCTCGTCCTCGTCGGAGAACACGATCGCGATCTTCGACAGGATGTCGAGGTGCTCGTTGTTCACGCCGGCGATGCCGACGACGAAGCGCACGGGGTTGCCGTCCCAGTCGATCGGGCTGGCGTAGCGGATGAACGACAGGGCGGACGACTTGATGGCGTCCTTCGCGTCGTTGGTGCCGTGCGGGATGGCGAGGAAGTTGCCCATGTAGGTGGACACGCTCTTCTCACGCTCGAGCATGGCCGGGTAGTAGTCGGCCGTGACCGCGCCCGCAGCCTCGAGGATCTCGGCCGCCTCCTTCATCGCTTCCGACTTGGTCGGCGCGGTGTCCTCGGTGTGGATGCGGATCTGGCTCTCCTGCAGGACGGGCATCGGGGGTTCTCCTTGTGTTGAGGACGAGATGGAGGGGACGGGTCAGCCCCGTCCCCTCCGATACTGCACTTCGTTACTGGTTGTGGCGTTACTGATTCTTCAGCTGCTCGACGACCTGGTCGTACTGCGGAGCGTTCATGAAGTTGCCGACCGACACGTGCTGCGCGTTCGGGTTCTTCTGCTTCGCACGGTCCGTCAGTTCTTCCTGCGTGATGATCAGGTCCTCGTCACCGGACAGGTTCGCGATCGCCTTGTTGGAGACCGTGACCCCTTCGATGCCCGCCTTCTTGATCTTGTTGCGCAGGACGCTGGCGCCCATGGCGCTCGAGCCCATGCCGGCGTCGCAGGCGAAGACCAGGTTCTGGACCTTCGTCGTGGTCGCCGTCGTGGTCGCCGAGCCGACGCCACCGAGGGAGGCCTCGGCCTCTTCCTCGTTGGCCGGGGAGTTGTTGCCGAGCAGGCCGGCCGTGGCGGCGTTCGCCTCGCGGCCCTTGTTGGCCTGGAGCTTCGCCATCGCGGCGGTCATGTCGCCGCCACCGTTCGCCAGGTCGCGCTTGCGGCTGGCGAGCAGGAAGAAGGACGCGACCGCGAAGGTGACCGCGGCGGAGAGGATGACCGACAGGATGACGCCGACGTAGCTGTCCTTCGACGTCGCGGTGAGCACCGCGAAGATCGAACCGGGCGAGGCCGGGGCGACGAGGCCCGAGTTGAAGAGAACGTTCGTGCCGACGCCGGTCGCACCACCGAGGATGACCGCGATGAACAGGATCGGCTTCTGCAGCACGTACGGGAAGTAGATCTCGTGGATGCCACCGAAGAACTGGATGAGGATCGCGCCGGGCGCGGTCGAGCGGGCGATGCCGACACCGAAGAAGGTGAAGGCGAGCAGCAGGCCGAGGCCCGGGCCGGGGTTCGCCTCGAGCAGGAAGAGGATCGACTTACCCGACTCTTCAACCTGCTGCGCACCGAGCTGGGACAGCACGCCGTGGTTGATGGCGTTGTTGAGGAAGAAGACCTTCGCCGGCTCGATGATGACGCTGGCGATCGGGAGCAGCGAGTTGTTCACGAGGAACTCGACGGCGACACCCAGGCCCTCGGCGATGGCCTTGAAGACCGGCGCGAGCCAGAAGAAGCCGAGCATCGCGAGACCGAAGCCGAGGATGCCGGCCGCGTAGTTGTTGACGAGCATCTCGAAGCCCGGCTTGATCTTGCCGTCCCAGATCTTGTCGACCTGCTTGATGAGCCATGCGCCGAGCGGGCCGCAGATCATCGCGCCGAGGATCATGACGGTGCCGTTGGCGCCGAGGATGACGCCCATCGCCATGATCGAGCCAACGACGGCACCGCGGGTCTCGTAGACCATCCGGCCGCCCTGGAAGGCGATCGCGAGCGGGATCAGGTAGGTCAGGATCGGGCTGACGAGGCCGATGTTGGCGACGCCGTCGGTCTCACCGAATCCGCCGAGGATCCCGACGGGGGTCCAGCCGGTCTCGATGAAGAAGGCGGTGATCAGGCCCCACGCGATGAAGATCGCGATGTTGGGCATGACCATGCCGGAGAGGAACGTGCCGAACTTCTGAACGGCGACGCGTGCGCCGCCCCGCGACTTCGCGGGTGCGTCGGGCGCTGCAACGGACGACGTTGTCATGTGCGGTGACTTTCTGTGTGGTGGAGCTGCTGCGTGGTGCTGGGAGGGGTGGTGCTAGGGGTGGTGGGTCAGGCGGCGTGCACCGCGGACGCGGCAGCGGACTTCGCGGCCGCCGCCGTGCTCGCGGCGAGTGCCGCCGTCGCCATCTCGCGGGCCTGTTCGAGCGTGTAGCGACCGAGTTCGGCGCGTACGTCGGCCAGGGCCGCGGGGGTCATGGAGAGGGTGGTGGCGCCGAGACCGACCAGGACGACGGCGAGCAGCGGGTCGGCTGCTGCCTCACCGCAGATCCCGACGGCCTTGCCGGCGGTGGCGCCCGCGGAACCGAGCTGCGCGACGAGGCGCAGGACGGCGGGGTGCCACGGGTCCTGGTACGACGCGACGGTGCCGAGCATGCGGTCGGCGGCCATCGTGTACTGGGTCAGGTCGTTCGTGCCGATCGACACGAAGTCGGCGTTCTGGAACACCTGCTCGGCCATCAGCGCGAGCGACGGCACCTCGGCCATGACACCCGCGGTGCGGATGCCGAGCTCACGGGCCAGGGTGACGAAGTACTCGGTCTCCTCGGCGTCTGCGACCATCGGGGCCATGACCCACAGGTCGGCCTCGGTCGCGGCGTCGGCCTGGGCGAGCGCGGTGAGCTGGTCGCGCAGGACCTCGGGGTGGTTCCGCAGGGCACGGAGACCGCGGCGCCCGAGGGCCGGGTTCTCCTCGTCCTTGTCGGTGAGGAACGGCAGGGGCTTGTCGGCACCGGCGTCGAGCGCGCGCACGACGACCTTCTTGCCGGGGAACGCCGCGAGGAGCTGGCGGTACGACTCGGTCTGCTCGTCGACCGTGGGGGCCTTCGGCGAGTCGAGGAAGAGGAACTCGGTGCGGAAGAGCCCCACGCCCTCCGCACCGAGAGCAACGGCACCGGCGGCGTCGGCGGGGCTGCCGAGGTTCGCGAGCAGGGGCACGACGTGGCCGTCGGCGAGGGCACCGGCGGTGAGCGGTGCCGCTGCGGCGGCGAGACGGTCGGCGATGCGGCGCTCGACGTCCGCGACCAGTGCGGCGTCGGGGTCGGTGACGACCGTGCCGGCGATGGCGTCCACGACGACGGACTGACCGTCGGCCAGGTCGTCGGCACCGGTCACGCCGACGATGGCGGTGATGCCCTTGGCACGGGCGAGGATCGCGGTGTGCGAGGTCGGGCCGCCGTCACGGGTGACGAGCGCCAGGACCTTCTCGAGGTCGAGCAGCGCGGTGTCCGCCGGGGCGAGGTCACGGGCGACGAGGACGAAGGGGGTGTCCGACTCGGGGACGCCGGGGGCGTGCACGCCGCGGAGCTTGGCGATGATGCGCTGGGCAACGTCGTCGAGGTCGGCCGCACGCTCCCCCATGTAGCCGCCCATGCCGACGAGCAGGTCGCGGAACTGGGCGAACGCCTCGTACACGGCACGCTCGGCGTTGGTGCCACCGTCGATGCGGGTGTGCACGTCGTCGAGGAGCGTCGGGTCCTGCGCCATGAGCGCCTGGGCCTCGAGCACGGCCTGGGCGTCGCCACCGGCGAGCTGTCCGCGCTTGTTGAGGTCGTCCGCCACGGCGGCCAGTGCGTCGTGCACGGCCTGCTTCGCGTCGTCCGCCGAGCCCACCAGGGCGTCCTTCGACGGTTCGCCGAGCGGGTCAGCCATCCGGAGCACGGGGCCGTGGGCAACGCCACGGCCGACGCCGGTGCCGAGCAGTTCGGACATTCGAGACTCCTTCATCTCACACGCGCTTGCGGTGGGGTGGATCGTTCGGTGCACACGACACGGGAACAGACCACGCCCGTGCGGCTGATCAGCACACTACCCCGCTTCGCGTTGACAAACAAACACATCCGGGGATAAAAATGCAGAAACAGATGCCCGTTTGCGTCTGGCGGATCGAACGCAGGGGTCGACATCGCGGATGTCGTGCCCGAGCATGTCCGTTCCGTTCCGACCCGAGACGACGAGGTCCGATGTACGCACCAGAACGCCACCAGCGCATCGTCGAGCAGGCGCGCGCGCAGGGCCGGGTGGACGTCAAGGAGCTGGCCGAGTCGCTCGCCGTCACGCCCGAGACCATCCGCCGCGACCTGACGAGCTTGGAACGCCGCGGCCTCGTCCGTCGTGCGCACGGCGGTGCGATCCCCGTCGAGCGGATCACCCTGCACCCCGGCGTCGGCGACCGTGGCGGCATCAACCAGACCGAGAAGATGGTCATCGCCGAGGCCGCCCTGGCCGAACTGCCCGAGAACGGCTCGATCATGATCGACGCCGGCACCTCGACCATCTGCCTGGCCGAGCTGCTGCCGACCGACCGCGGGCTGACCGTCGTCACGCACTCGCTCCCCGTCGCCACCGCCGTCGCGAACCGCCCGGGCATCGACCTGCACCTGCTCGGCGGCAACATCCGCAGCGACTCCCTGGCCGGGGTCGGCACCTGGACGCACCAGCTCATCGGCATGGTCAGCGTCGACGTCGCCTTCATCAGCATCAACGGCATCACGCCGGAGCGCGGCCTGACGACCCACAACATGGCCGAGGCCGCCGTGAAGAGCGCGATGATCAAGTCCGCCCGACGGAGCATCCTGCTCGCCGACCACACCAAGTTCGGCCGCGAGGAGTTCGGTCGCGTCGCCCCGCTCGCCGCGATCGACACGATCATCACCGACCCTGCCGTCAACCTCGACCTGGTCCGCGAGGTCGAGGCCGCCGGCACCGAGGTCTTCTGGCCCGGCCGACCCTGACCGCGCCCCGTTCCCGCCCACCCAGTGCTCGCTAGCATGAGCCAACCACCCATCGACAGGAGTACATCGATGTCCGAAGCCACCCGCACCGTGACCGTCGCCAGCGCATCCGGCCTGCACGCTCGCCCCGCATCCCTCTTCGTCCAGACCGTGACGGCGTCGGGGCACCAGGTCACGATCGCCAAGGGCGACAAGTCCGGGAACGCCGGCAGCATCCTCGCCCTGCTCGGGCTCGGCATCGAGAACGGCGACGAGGTCACCCTCACCGTCTCGGGCGACGACGCCGAAACCACCGCGGACAGCCTGGTCGAGTTCCTCAAGACGGACCACGACGCGGCCTGATCGCGCAGGTCGCGTCCTGCACGCGACCACCAGACGGACGGGAGGCCCGTGGCTGCGCAGCCACGGGCCTCCCGTCCGTCCGTGGGGGCGTCCAGGGCTGTCGGCACCCGCCGATAAGGTGTTCTGCATGACACGCCTGCGCCTCGCATCCGTCAACGTGAACGGCGTCCGCGCCGCCTTCCGCAAGGGCATGGGCGACTGGCTCGCCACCCGTGACGTCGACGTGCTGGCCCTGCAGGAGGTGCGCGCGTCGAGCGACGACCTGGCGGCGCTGCTCGGCGACGAGTGGGACATCGTGCACGACCCGGCGACCGCGAAGGGCCGGGCCGGCGTCGCGATCGCATCCCGACACTCCGCCCAGATCCACCGCGTCGCGCTCGGCCCGGACGACTTCGACTCGGCCGGCCGCTGGCTCGAGGCCGACTACGAGATCGGCGGCACGACCGTCACCGTCGTCTCCACCTACGTACACTCGGGCGAGGTCGACACCCCGAAGCAGGACGAGAAGTGGAAGTTCCTCGACGCCATGACCGAGCGGCTGCCGGCACTCCGGGCGCACAACCCGCTCGCGGTCGTCGTCGGTGACCTGAACGTCGGGCACGACGAGCGCGACATCAAGAACTGGAAGGGCAACGTCAAGCGAGCCGGCTTCCTGCCGCGCGAGCGTGCCTACTTCTCGCGGTTCTTCGGCGCCGACGGCGAACCGGTCGAGGGTGCCGACGGATCCACGGGCCCCGGGCTCGGTTGGGTCGACGTGGGTCGCGCCCAGGCCGGCGACGTCGACGGCCCGTTCACATGGTGGTCGTGGCGCGGTCAGGCCTTCGACAACGACACCGGCTGGCGCATCGACTACCAGATGGCGACGCCCGACCTGGCTGCCAAGGTCACGGAGTACACGGTCGACCGCGCCGCGGCGTACGACCAGCGATGGTCCGACCACGCCCCCGTGGTCGTCGACTACGAACTCTGACCCCTCTTCTCTCGCTTCACCTGACGCACCGGAGCACCACCATGACCAAGACCCGCATCTTCTCGGGCATCCAGCCGTCCGCCGGATCGCTGCACCTCGGCAACTACGTCGGGGCGCTCATGCAGTGGAGGACCCTGCTCGACGACTACGACGCCATCTACTGCGTCGTCGACATGCACGCCATCACCTCACCCCAGGACCCGGCCGAGCTCCGCGCGAACACCCGGGCCACCGCTGCGCAGTACATCGCGTCGGGCATCGACCCGTCCAAGGCGACGCTGTTCGTGCAGTCGCACGTGCCCGCGCACGCTGAACTCGCCTGGGTGCTGAACACCCTGACCGGCTTCGGCGAGGCGAGCCGGATGACCCAGTTCAAGGACAAGTCGGCACGCCAGGGCGCCGAGGCCGCGTCGGTCGGGCTCTTCACCTACCCGATCCTGATGGCCGCGGACATCCTGCTCTACGACACCAGGGTCGTGCCGGTCGGTGACGACCAGCGACAGCACGTGGAACTCACGCGCGACCTGGCCGGACGCTTCAACTCGCGGTTCGGCGACACCTTCGTCACGCCCGAGGCACGCATCCTGACCGAGACCGCGCGCATCTACGACCTGCAGGACCCGACCAGCAAGATGAGCAAGTCCGCAGCGTCGGACAACGGCCTCATCCGCCTGCTCGACGACCCGAAGCGCACCGCGAAGAAGATCAAGTCGGCCGTCACCGACGCCGAGCGTGAGATCCGGGCCGACCGCCAGGCGAAGCCTGGTGTGACGAACCTGCTGTCGATCCTGTCGGCGTTCACCGGCACCTCGATCGCCGCGCTCGAGGAGTCGTTCGCCGGCAAGGGCTACGGCGACCTGAAGGGCGAGGTCGCCGACGCCGTCGTGGCCGAGCTCGAACCGGTCCGCGCCCGCACCCTCGAACTGCTCGACGACCCGGCGGAGCTCGACCGGCTGCTCGCCGTCGGCGCCGACCGCGCCGAGTCGATCGCGCAGGAGACCCTGGCCCGCGTCTACGACCGCATCGGCTTCGTCCCGCGGTCGCGCGGCTGACCGTGCAGCCCGTCACGCTCGAGTCCGCACGGGTCCGGCTCGACCTGCCCACCCGCACCGACACCGCGGCGATCACCGAGGCCTGCCAGGACCCGGAGATCGTCCGGTGGACGACGGTGCCGAGGCCGTACCGCGAGCAGGACGCCCGAACCTTCGTCGACGCCCTGGTCGGACCGGGGTGGGCATCGGACCGCGAGTACACGTGGGCGATCCGACCGGCCGGTTCGACGTGGCTCGCGGGCATCATCAGCTACCGCACCGCCGGTCGTGACCTCGGGTTCTGGCTCGCACCGTCCGCGCGCGGTGCCGGACTCATGCACGACGCCGTCCGGCTCGTGGTCGACTGGGCGTTCGAGCAGGGCGCGCCGGACGTCTACTGGGAGTGCTACGAGGGCAACGCAGCGTCGGCAGCGGTCGCCCGTGCGGCCGGGTTCTCGTTCACGGGCCTCGGCGCAGCACGGGTGCCGGACCGGGACGGCGGCCCGACCACGGCGTGGACTGCACTGCGACGCGCTGACGGCACCCCAGCCTCCGAACTCCCCTGGCCCGTCGCCTGAACGCGCTCACATCCGTGGTGACGTGTCACCCAACCACCGTCGGTAGGCTCGGCCCGTGAGCGACACGGCACGACCCACCGAGGTCCGGGCGATGCGCCGCGGGCTCGAACTCGCGGCCCTCGGGCCCGTCGTCGGCGACCACGCCCGCGTCGGCGCCGTGATCCTCTCCCCCACCGGCGAGGTCCTCGCCGAGGGATGGCACAAGGGCGCCGGTACCCCGCACGCCGAGGTCGACGCGATGGCCAAGGTCGACCCGGCACTGCTGCGCGGCGCGACGGCGGTCGTCACCCTCGAACCCTGCAACCACGTCGGCCGCACCGGGCCGTGCGCCGTGGCCCTGCTCGACGCCGGGATCGCCCGGGTCGTGTACGCGATCGACGACCCCGGAGCCGACGTGCACGGCGGCGCCGACCGTCTCCGTGCCGCCGGGGTCCAGGTCGTCTCCGGCGTCCTGGCCGACCAGGCCGAGGCGTTCCTCGAACGCTGGCTGCTCTCGGTCCGTCTCGGCCGACCGTGGGTCACCGTCAAGTGGGCGTCCAGCCTGGACGGGCGCGCCGCCGCTGCCGACGGCACGAGCAAGTGGATCACCGGCGCCGCCGCACGGCAGCACGTGCACGAACAGCGCGCCGCCCACGACGCGATCCTCGTCGGCACCGGCACCGTCCTGGCCGACGACCCGAGCCTGACCGCACGCGGGGACGCCGGCGAACTGCTCGCCGACCAGCCCCTCGCCGTGGTGCTCGGCGACCGCCCGGTGCCGGCCGACGCCGCGGTCCGTCGGCACCCGCGGGGGCTCGTCACCCTGCCCGGACACGACCTGGCCACCTCGCTCGGCGCACTGCGCGGGCACGGGGTGCACTCGGTGTTCGTCGAGGGTGGCCCCACGGTCGCCTCGGCGCTCATCGCCGCCGGACTCGTCGACGAGTACCTGGTGTACATCGCCCCGGTGCTGCTCGGCGGCCCCCGGGTCGCCCTCGACGACCTGGGGGTGGGAAGCATCTCCGACCGTCGGCGGTTGGACGTACTATCGACCACCAGCCTCGGCCCCGACCTGCTGGTCCGAGCCCGACCGCAGCATCCGCAGCACCAGAACCAGCACCAGCACGACCGCCAGCAGCAGCACGACGCGACACCCGGGCTCGGGAACGACGGGCCCACGAACGACCGGAGCACCCCATGACCGATGCGCTGACCTCCCCCACGCCGGGGAGCCCGGTCAAGTTCGAGGTGTCGACGAACGTGCCGACCACCCACGGCACCTTCCAGATGCGCGCCTACCGCGACCTCGTGACGAGCGCGGAGCACGTCGCGATCATCGGCACCCTGCCGGACGGCTCGATGCCCACCGACGGCGCACTCGTCCGGGTGCACTCCGAGTGCCTGACCGGTGAGGCCTTCGGCTCGCTGAAGTGCGAGTGCGGCCCCCAGCTCGACGCCGCGCTCGACACGATCGCGGCCGAGGGCGGCGTGGTCATCTACCTGCGCGGGCAGGAGGGCCGCGGCATCGGCCTCATCAACAAGCTCAAGGCCTACCGCCTGCAGGAGGACGGTCTCGACACCCTCGACGCCAACCTCGCGCTCGGCCTGCCCGCCGACTCACGAGCCTACGGCGGCGCCGCGGGCATCCTCGCCGACCTCGGCATCACCCGGGTCCGGCTGCTGTCGAACAACCCGGAGAAGCGCCGCCAGCTCGAGGAGCACGGCATCACCGTCGACTCCCTCGTGCCGCTCGTCGTCGGCATCTCAGCGCAGAACGCCGGGTACCTCGACACCAAGCGCGACCGGATGGGCCACCAGCTGCCCGAGCACCTCGAAGCGGGTGCCGGCGCGGGCGCCTGAGCACGAACGGGCGACGGACGCTGCGGCCAGCTGACTCTGGGCTGATTCGCAGGCAGACGACATCTGTCGTATGATCGGGCTTCCGTCACAAGCGGTCCCCCCTTCAGCCGAACGCACCCGATCGGTGCCCGCGCCACCCCGCGCGAACCGATCGGTGTCCGCCGTTTCGGATCCTCGTGCTCCCCGTCGGGAGCACGCAGCACGGAAGACCCCGCACTGTCATGACCGCCGCCCCGGCACCCGCAACGCCCACCTCCGCTCCGGCACCCGCCGGCAACCCGCGCTCCCGCGTCGTCATCGCGAGCCTCGTCGGCACGTCGATCGAGTTCTACGACTTCTACGTCTACGCGACCGCCGCGGTGCTCGTCTTCCCGACGCTGTTCTTCCCGAACGAGGACCCGACGGCCTCGCAGCTGTCGTCCTTCGTCACCTTCGCCCTGGCGTTCTTCGCCCGGCCGGTCGGGTCGATCATCTTCGGGCACTTCGGTGACCGGATCGGCCGCAAGACCACCCTCGTCGCGTCGCTGCTCGTGATGGGCACCGCCACGTTCCTGATCGGCTGCCTGCCGACGTTCGACACCATCGGGGTCTGGGCCCCGGTCCTGCTCGCCGTGATGCGCTTCGCCCAGGGCGTCGGGCTCGGCGGCGAGTGGTCCGGCGCGGCCCTGCTCGCGACCGAGAACGCGCCGAAGGGCAAGCGCGGCGTGTTCGGCTCGATGCCGCAGCTCGGTGCCCCGATCGGCTTCCTGCTCGCGAACGGCCTGTTCATCGCGATCAACGCGGCGATGCCCGCCGGTGCCGACGGCACCCCGAACGCCGACTTCCAGGCCTGGGGCTGGCGCATCCCGTTCCTGCTCTCCGCCGTGCTCGTCATCATCGGTCTGTACGTGCGCTTCAAGCTCGTCGAGTCGCCGGTGTTCCGCGGCGTGCAGGAGTCGGGCACGGTCGCGAAGGTCCCGCTCGGCCGCGTGTTCCGCACCTCGTGGCGGGCAGTCATCGTCGGCACGTTCGGCATGGTCGCCACGTACGTGCTCTTCTACTTCATGACGACGTTCACCCTGTCGTACGGCACGACCGGCTCCGAGGCGAGCGTGCTCGTCCCGAAGGTCGGCCTCGGGTACACCCGTGGCGAGTTCCTGACCCTGCTCATGATCGGCGTCGTGTTCTTCGGCATCTTCACGCCGATCGCGGGGTTGCTCGCCGACAAGTTCGGCCGCCGCAAGACCCTCATCCCGACCACGATCGGCATCGCGCTGTTCGGCCTGACGTTCCAGTTCTGGTTCGCGGCGTCGAGCGGCCCGATCACGGTGGTGACGTTCCTCATCGTCGGGCTCTCGCTGATGGGACTGACGTTCGGTCCGATGGGTGCGCTGCTGCCCGAGCTGTTCCCGACGAACGTCCGGTACACCGGCTCGGCCATCGCGTACAACGTCGCGTCGATCCTCGGTGCGTCACTCGCCCCGACGATCGCGCTGGCCCTCTGGCAGCCGGACGGCGACATCTTCCTGGTCGGCCTGTACCTGACGATCGCCGCGGTCGTGACGCTGGTCGCGCTGTTCTTCGTGCGCGAGACGAAGTCGAAGGACATCGCCGACGCCTGATCGGCGACGCATCCGACGGACGGGCGCACCCCGCTCAGCAGCGACGCGAAGCGTTGCGCGGGGTGCGCCCGTCCGTCGTGCGCGGGAGGGGTGCCAGCTGGCACCGGGCCTCCCGTCCGTCGTGCGCGCGACCCCACTGCGCGGCTCGCGTCGTCAACGCAGGTTGACGATGTCGGTGCGTCAATGTAGGTTGACAGGTATGGACCGACCGACCATCACGAGCCTCGCGGCCGGAGCATCAGGGGACGACCCGTTCTCCGCCCTCGCCAACGTGCGGGACCTGCGCCGTGAGCTCGACCGGACCGAAGAGCTCGCCGCGCGACGTGCCCGCACCGCCGGCGCCTCGTGGCAGGAGATCGCGACGCTGCTCGGTGTCAGCCGACAGGCAGTGCACAAGAAGTACGGCAGAAACTAGGAACACGATGAGCTTCCCCTTCGCACGCCCGAAGACCTCCGACGGCCCCCGCGCCACGTTCGGTCGCCTGCTGTCCTACCTGTTCGAGAACAAGCCCGCGATGGTCGTGATCATCGTGCTGAGTGTCCTCGGCGCGGGGGCTTCGCTCGCGCAGCCGCTCCTGGTCAACCAGGTCATCACCGCGGTGCAGCAGGGCAACACCCTCAGCACGCTCGTGTGGCTGCTGGTCGGGCTCGTCATCGTCGCGGGGGTGCTGAACGGCGTGCAGCACTTCCTGCTGCAGCGTGCGGGCGAGGGCGTCGTACTCTCCACCCGCCGCAAGCTCATCGCTCGCATCCTCAACCTGCCGATCTCGGAGTTCGACACGCGGCGCACCGGTGACCTGGTGTCCCGCGTCGGCAGCGACACCACGCTCCTGCGCGCCGTCCTGACCCAGGGGCTGATCGAGTCGATCGGCGGCGCGCTCACGTTCATCGGCGCCATCGTGGCGATGGCCATCATCGACCCGCTGCTGCTCGGCATCGTGATCGTGATCGTCCTGATCGCGATCGTCGTCGTCGGTGGGCTGAGCCGTCGCATCCGGGTCGCCTCGAAGCGTGCGCAGGAGAAGGTCGGCGACCTCACGGCCGCCGTCGAACGCGGGATCGGCGCGGTCCGCACGATCCGTGCGGCCGGCGCCACCGCACGCGAGGTGCGCGAGGTCGACGGCCACGCGACCGAGGCCTACAAGCGCGGCCTCGACATCGCCAAGATGTCCGCCTTCGTCGTCCCCGTCGCGAGCATCGTCATGCAGGTCGCGTTCATCGCCGTCCTGGGCGTCGGCGGGGCACAGGTCGCAGCCGGCACCATCACCATCGCAACGCTCATCACGTTCATCCTGCTGCTCTTCATGATGATCATGCCGCTCGGCCAGGCGATGGGCGCGGCCGTCGCCGTCGCCCAGGCGCTCGGCGCGCTCGGCCGGATCGAGGAGATCCTGCACCTGCCGACGGAGTCCCAGGACGACGAGTCGGTCCGGCCCGCCGCAGCGGTCGCCACCGACGACGCCATCGCGTTCGAGCACGTCTCGTTCCGGTACCGCGCCCAGGCGGACGCCTCGGGCGCCGACGGTGCGGTCGCGTCCGACCCCGCGGACCGTCCAGGAGGCCCGGATCACGTCGACGACGAGCGCCCGGCCGACGACGTGGTGCTCCACGACGTGTCGTTCCGGGTGCCCCGCGGCTCACGCGTCGCACTCGTGGGCCCGTCCGGTGCCGGCAAGTCGACGACCCTGGCGCTCATCGAGCGGTTCTACGACCCCACTGACGGCGTCATCCGCCTGGGTGGCATCGACGTGCGCGGCATGGACCGCGACGAGCTCCGCGCCCAGATCGGCTACGTCGAGCAGGACGCCCCCGTGCTCGCGGGCACGATCCGCGCCAACCTGCTGCTCGGGTCGCCGAACGCCACCGAGGACGACTGCGTCCGGGTGCTCGAGGCGGTCAACCTCGGCGAGGTCCTACACCGCGATCCCCGCGGTCTCGACGCGCAGGTCGGTGAGGACGGCGTGATGCTCTCCGGTGGGGAACGGCAGCGCCTGGCCATCGCCCGCGCGCTGCTCGCCGCTCCCCCGATCCTGCTGCTCGACGAGTCGACGTCGTCACTCGACGGGGTCAACGAGCAGAAGATGCGGCTCGCGATCGACGCCGTCGCCGAGGACCGCACCCTGCTCGTGATCGCCCACCGGTTGTCGACGGTGGTCGACTCCGACGTGATCGTCGTGCTCGAGCACGGCCGCGTCGTCGGCAGCGGCACGCACTCCGAGCTCGTCGAGTCGACGGCGCTCTACCGCGACCTGGCGAAGCACCAGCTGCTCGTGTGAGTTCGGGTACGGCCGCGAGTACCGCGGCCGTACCGTCGATCCGGGCTCGGGCTCTGGCTCTGGCTCTGGCTCAGGCGGCGAACGGGTCCGGAGTCAGCACGTAGACGGTCTCGAGGTACTCCTCGATGCCCTCGTGCGACCCCTCGCGGCCGAGGCCGGAGGACTTCACGCCGCCGAACGGGAACGCTGCGTTCGACACGACGCCCGTGTTCAGCCCGAGCATCCCCGTCTCCAGGCGCTCGGCGAGCCGCTGGCCGCGCCGGAAGTCGGTCGTGAAGGCGTACGCGATGAGCCCGTACTCGGTGTCGTTCGCGAGCCGGATCCCCTCGTCCTCGGTGCTGAAGCGCGTGACCGAGGCGACCGGTCCGAAGATCTCCGTCGTCATGATCTCCGAGCCGGGTTGCACGTCGTCGATCACCGTCGCCTCGTAGAACGTGCCCGGACGGTCGATCCGGTGGCCGCCGGTGACGAGCCGGGCACCGCGGCCGAGGGCGTCGTCGACGAGCGAGGCGGCCTTGTCCACGGCGCGGTCGTCGATGAGGGGTCCGAGCGTCGTGCCGTCCTCGGTGCCCCGGCCGACGCGCAGGGCGTCCACCTTCGCGGTGAGTGCCGCGACGAACGCGTCGGCGATGCCGTCCTGCACGAAGAACCGGTTCGCGGCGGTGCAGGCCTCGCCCGTGTTGCGGAACTTCGCGAGCATTGCCGCGTCCACCGCCTCGTCGAGGTCGGCGTCGTCGAACACGAGCAGCGGAGCGTTGCCGCCGAGCTCCATGCTCGTCTTGAGCACGTTGTCCGCCGCCTGCTTGAGCAACGCCGAACCGACCGGGGTCGAACCGGTGAAGGTCAGCTTGCGCAGGCGCGGGTCGGCGATGATCGGCTCGGACAGCCCCTTGGCGTCACTCGACGGGATCACGTTGAGCACACCGTCCGGCAAACCGGCACGGCGGAAGAGCTCGACCAGGAACAGGGTCGTCAGCGGGGTGAGGTCGGCCGGCTTCGCGACCACCGTGCAGCCGGCGGCCAGGGCCGGGCCGATCTTCCGCGTCGCCATCGCGAGCGGGAAGTTCCACGGGGTGATCGCGTACACGGGGCCGACCGGACGCTTCAGCACGATCGCGCGGCCGGTGCCCTCGGGGTTCGTGCGGTAGTCGCCGGTGATGCGGACCGCTTCCTCCGAGAACCACCGCAGGAACTCGCCGCCGTAGACGACCTCACCGCGGGCCTCGGCCAGGGGCTTGCCCATCTCGAGCGACATCAGGGCCGCGAGGTCGTCGGCGTGCTCGTGCACCAGGTCGAAGGCCCGGCGCAGGATGTCCGAGCGCGTGCGTGGGGCCGTCGCCGCCCACGACTCCTGCGCCGCGGCAGCTGCGTCGAGGGCGGCGAGGCCGTCCTCGGGAGTGGCGTCGGCGACCTCGGCCAGGACGGCACCGGTCGACGGGTCGTGCACGGCGAAGGTGGACCCGCTCGACGAGGCGCGCCAGGTGCCGCCGATGAAGAGTCCGGTGGGGACGCCCTCGACGCGGACGTGCTCGTCGGCGACGGTGGTGGTGGTTTCGTTCGTGGTGGTGTCGGTCACAGTCGTGCTCCTCCTGGGTTCGCGAGGCCCTCGTCCATGTCGCTGCGGTCGATGTGTCCGCCGGCCGCCCGGATCTCGTCGAGCGCCCGGGCGCTGCACTCGACGTCGACGCCGGCCACCAGGTCCTCGTACACGGCGACGTCGAGGCCCGCGGCACGGGCGTCGAGCGCCGAGGCACGGACGCAGTGGTCGGTCGCGATGCCGACGACGTCGATCGTGTGCACGCGGCGCTCGGCGAGCACCTCGGCCAGCGGGACGCCCGCCTCGGTCCGGGCCTGGAACGCCGAGTAGTCCGGCGTCCCCTGCCCCTTGAAGACGTCGACGTCGATCAGTGCGGTGTCGAGATCGGGGTGGTAGTCGGCACCGGGTGTGCCGGCGACGCAGTGCACCGGCCACGTGTCGACGAAGTCGGGTCCGTCGGGTCCGGCGAAGTGTCCGCCGTTGTCGTCGTCGCCGTGGTGCCAGTCGCGGGACGCCACGATCAGGTCGTACTCGTCCCCGTGCCGACCGAGGAACGCGGTGATGCGCTTCGCGAGCGCCGCTCCCCCGGTGACCGCGAGCGCACCGCCCTCGGTGAAGTCGTTCTGGACGTCCACGACGAGCAGTGCTCTTGCCATGGGTCCATCCAACACCCGTCGGCTCAGGAGCCGGTGAGCTTGCTCCCGCACGAGTAGGTCGCGGCGGTCACCGCATCGAGTGCCGGCAGTGCCGCTGCACGCGGCGAACCGATGGCGTAGAAGGCGAAGGTCAGCCGCGACCCGTCGGCGGCGTCGATGTAGCCGCCGAGGGTGTTCGCGCTGTCGATCCAGCCCGTCTTGGCGTGCACCTTGCCGCGGGCGACCGCGTTCGCGCCGGTGAACCGGCTGGCCAGGGTGCCGGACTGGCCGGACACCGGCAGGGCGTTCGCGAGCGTGCCGAGGCCCTTCGCGCCGGAGGCGACCTGCACCATGAGGTGTGCGACGAACTCCGGCGACACGGCGTTCGAGGCACTCTCGCCCGAGCCGTCCTTGATCACGATGCCGGCCGGGTCGAGGCTGTAGGAGCGCAGTGCCGACTGGTACACGGACGACAGCGACGCCGCCGAGCCGTTCGAGCCGGAATCCTTCGAGGACACCCGGGCGAGCATCTCGGCCAGGGTGTTGTCCGAGTTCGGGATCATCTGCCCGATGAGTGTCGACACCGGCTGCGACGACACCGTGGCGATCGTCTCGGTGCCCGTTGTCGCCCGCTTGACGATCTGCGCGGACGAGGCGCCAGCGACGCCAGCGTTCGCCAGTGCCGTCCGGAAGGCGATGCCGGCGCGTCCGACCGGGTCCTCCGACCGGGGCGAGGTCGCCGCTGCGGGGTTCGCCCGGTCACCGTCGACCATGAGCGCCGTGACCTTCGGCTGGTACCCGATGGTGCGCTCGGACACCGGCCACGTGGGGTCCCAGGCGTCGGCGTCGCTCCAGTACGAGTCGTCCGTGACGATCGTGGTGACCGGGGTGTCGCCGACCTTCGCCTTCACCTGCTGCGCGAGCTGGGCGAGGGTCGGGGCGCCCGGGTACACCGTGCCGCCGCCGGCGGACAGCGTCGCGTCGCCGTGGCCGACCAGGGCGACGGTGTTCGCCGATTCCCGTGCGACGGTCGTCGGGATGCGGTGGTCGCCCCCGAGCACCGAGAGCGCGGTCGCCGAGGTCAGGGTCTTCATGACGCTGCCGGTCTGGGCGGCCCGCTCGCCGTGCTTGGAGAACAGGACCTTGCCCGTCTTCGCGTCCATCACGTACCCCTCGAAGTCGCCGAGGCCGCTCGCCGACGCAGCCGTCGCGATCGAGCAGGTCCGGAGCGCAGACGGACCCGCGAGGTCATCCGGCACCGCGCGGGCATCGGCGGTCGGGGTGGGGGACGGCTTCGTGGTCGGGCGCTTCGTGGTGGTCGTCCGGTCCGGAGCCGAGGACGCGGTCCGGGTCGGGCTCGGCGCCGCAGCGGTCCGGGAGTCCGGGGTCGTGGCCGCCGCGACGGCGACGGCCCCACCGGAACCGACCACGAGCAGCGCCGCGAGACCACCGGCGATCCACGGGACCGGGCGTCGCGCGGCGGAGGCGCGCACCGCGGTGACGGCGGCGTGGAACCGCTCCGGGACGGAACGCGGGGTGGGCTGCTGCTCGGACATCGCGACCGATCCTACGGAACTGCGGCAGGAGCCTCCAGGCCGGATCCGGGATCCGTGGCGGACGGGGGCCGGATCAGGGAGCCGTGACGGGACCGTCGGCCGGGTACCGGACCCCGACCAGGCGTCGTGCCTCGTCCAGCACCGCCATGATCGCGACGGTCTCGTCCGGGTCCATCGGGCCGCCGTCGTGGCGGCCCGACGTGATCATCGTCTCGAAGGCGCGGGCCTCGTGCTCGTAGCCGGCGAGCTCCTCGCGGCCGTCGAACTCCTCGACGACGGCTCCGTCGCGATCACGGATCCGCCAGGTGGTCGGCGTGTACCAGGTGGAGTCGAGGTCGATGCGGCCGGTTTCGCCGATGATCGACGCCGTGTTCGGGCTCCGCAGGTCCATCCCGAAGTGGATCATCGACTGCGCACCGCCCTCGTGCGTCATCACCAGGCCCATCTGCTCGTCGACGCCCTGCTCGCTCAGCGTCCCGGCTGCGACCAGCGCGGTCGGCACCCCGAGCACGTCCACCGCGAAGGACACCGGGTAGATCCCGAGGTCGAGCATCGCTCCCCCGCCGAGTGCCGGGTCGCGCAACCGGTGGCCGGGGTCCGTCGGGAGGGCCTGGTGGTGAGTCGCCTCGACCACCATCGGGCGGCCGATCCGTCCCTCGGCGACGATCTCGCGGATCATCGCCATCTGGGGCAGGAACCGGGTCCACATCGCCTCCATCACCGCGACGCCCGCCTGCCGAGCCGCGTCGACGACCGTCCTGGCCTCGGCCGCGGTCATCGTGAAGGCCTTCTCGACCAAGACGTGCTTGCCCGCCCGGATCGCGAGCAGGGCGTCCTCGGCGTGCCGGACGTGCGGGGTCGCGACGTAGACCGCGTCGACGTCGTCGTCCGCCACCAGGTCCTCGTAGGAACCGTGGGCCCGCTCGATGCCGAACTCGGCGGCGAAGGCCTCGGCGTGTTCGCGGGTGCGGCTGCCCACGGCCGCGAACACGATGCCGGCCGCGGTGCAGTCACCCACGAAGGACCGTGCGATGCCGCCTGTGCCGATGACTCCCCAGCGAACCGTCATGGGTCCTGTCTACCAGCGCGGGGTGTGGCGCGGCCCGCGGCGGTCGTCAGCGGGGTCCGCGTCAGGCGGTCAGCGGCGGCGCCCGCCTCGGGTCGTCAGCGGCGGTGCTTGCCGAGCGCGGCGTCCGGGGCGGCCATCGGGTGGTTCCGGAACCAGCGCAGGAGCTCACGGGCACGGCTCGTGTCGGCGCTCGCATCGCCCTCGGCGAGGAACGAGTCGAAGCCGTCGGGCAGGTCGGCGTCCGGTTCGCGGTGGAACGCCATCTTCCACTCGCCGAAACGCCGGGTGTAGATACGCTCCTCGACGAGCAGGCCGACGTCGGTGTGCCGCGGGTCGTCGATGATGCGCTGGTACGTCTCGAGCACGGCCGCCTCGGGGCCCTCGAGCAGCTGCATGAACCGGCCGTCCTTGTAGACGAGCAGACCGGACAGGCCGGACGCGGTGTTGCGGACCCGTGCGTGCTCGAGCAGTGCGTCGAGCCGCTCCTGGTCGAACACCTCGTTCGCTGCGCTCATGTAGACCAGGGACAGCAGCATGACGACCTCTCGGTGACGACGGAACGGGTTCGTGTCCCATCGTTGTCCGAGTGGCCCGGCAGGGGAATCCCCAGAACGGGGATCGTTCCCGCCCGCGCACCCGCGTCGAGGTTCGGGTCATCGACGCGAGCACACGGGTGTCGGGTCGTACGACCGGACTGATTCGGAGCCCCCGTCCGGGGGGTTTGGTCACTCCGTGTCGTAGGTGCGGACCCAGTCGATCTGCACGTGCCCCGGGTCGCCCCAGTTGCCGATCTGGAACATGTAGCGGTGCGGCGTGGTGGGCACGTTGCGCGGCACCGTGAACACGAGCTTGCCGTCGAGGTAGTACCGGATGATCTTCCCCGGCACCCACTCGGTCGTGTAGGTGTGCCAGTCGTTCCAGGACACCCGGGTGTTGTAGTGCTCGGTCCGCTTCTCGAGCCCCGGGAGCATCGAGTGGTGGAAGACGCGCGGTGAGCCGTTGAACTGCCCCTCCGGGTAGTTCAGCTCGCCGTCCGCCCAGGCGTTCGACGTCGGCCAGAGCATGACCGCGATCCCGTTGCCGTCGCCACCGGTCGCCCGCGCACGGATGCTGAAGGTGCCGCCGACGTGTGACCAGGCGCCGGTGGGCGTGCCGAACGTTCCGGCAGCGCCGTGCTCCCCGTCCATCGCGACGTCCAGGTAGCCGTCGTGGGCGCTGATGAGCTTGTCCGAGTAGTACTTGCCGCCCGTACCGTCGGGGTACGGCTGCCACGAGTTCCGGTACGTCTCGGCGAAGGGGCCGCCCGCTGCGGCGGGGGTGTCGAAGTCCTCGGAGAAGGTCGGCTCGCGGTCCGCGAGGTACGCGGGACCGGTCGCGGACGCCGTCGGGGTCGCGGACGGACCGGTGCTCGGCGACGAGGTCGATGCGGACGTGGCACGGGACTCGGGCACGGCTGCCGCGGTGACCGCGAGGGCTCCGGCGGTGGCAGCGACCACGACGATGACCAGGACACGCTTCAGCACGGCGTCACCGCCGGTGGAGCGCTGGGCTGGTGGTCGGTCATCGTGTCCCCCGTTTCGCGGACAAGGGTAGCCCGCGAACGCGCCCGACGTCTGTCCCTCGGGCGAGGGACACGGGTTTCGTCCGGAATACGAAAACCCCGGTCAGAGCCACTTCGAGTGGGCCTGACCGGGGTGTTCACGGAGCCGCCTGTCGGAATCGAACCGACGACCTATTCATTACGAGTGAATCGCTCTACCGACTGAGCTAAGGCGGCGCACACTCCATGTCCGGAGTGGCACGAGCAATGACTATACAGGTTCAGACGAGTGAACGCGAAACCAGCACGCCGAGCTCGGAGAAGGACCGTTCGAGCTCGTCGACCAGGTGTGTTCCGGCCTCGGAACCCGACCACTCCCACCACGCGTGGCGCAGGGCGGCGAGGGCGACGATGGCCGCGAGACCCGCGCGGCGGCGGAGTGCCTCGGCGTCGGCGGCGAGCTCCGGGTCGGCGTGTTCGAGCCGGCGCGCGACGGCCGCCTGCAGCTCCGCCTGGAACTCCTTCATGGACGCCATGCGACGGCTGAACAGCTCCGGGTTCGCGCGGAGGACCTGCTGCCGCTCCTCGATGAGCCCGCGCTCCTCGATCAGTTCGCGCGTGGAGTGCACGAGCAGCGTGCCGATGTCGGCGAGCAGGTCACCGCTCGGACCACCGTCGACGAACGCCTGCAACGCCGCGTCGTCGGGCAGCTGCGGGTCGTCCCCGAGGATCGCCTGCTCCTTGCTCGGGAAGTAGTTGAAGAACGTCCGGGGCGAGACGTCGGCCCGCCGGGAGATCTCGTCCACCGTCACCGCGCCGAGGCCGTCCTCGATGGCGATCCGGAGCGCAGCCTGCTGGATGGCGCGCCGAGTGGCGCGGCGCTTCCGTTCGCGCAGGCCGGGTTCAGCGTCGGGCATGCCGTGATTGTCGCACGCCGGGCCTCAGCGGCGGGCGCGGGCGATCGTGACGAGCAGTGCTTCGAGCGCCAGGAGTGCCGCCACGTTGGCCGCGATGCGCTGGCGCGCCAGGGCGACGGCGTCGAGGACCTCGAGCGCGGCAGCGGGCGGTGTCGTCGGCAGCGCGTGTTCGAGCTGGTCCTGCATGGCCAGGTTGACCGGTTCCGCGGGGGCTCCGAGCCCCAGCAGGAGCAGGTCGCGGTACAGGGACGAGACGTCGACCAGGATCCGGTCGAGGCCGTCACGCAGGCTGCGGGTCGCCCGGCGTTTCTGGTCGTCCTCGAGAGCACGGAGCTGCGACCGGAGCGCCGGCGGGATCGTCCCGCCGGGTTCGACCCCGAGCGAGCGCAGGGCTGCGTCGCGCTCTTCGGAGTCGCGCTGCTCGGTGATGGACTTGGCGTCCTCGTCGGCGACGGCGAGGAGTTCGGCGGCCGCCATGACGGCATCGCCCACGCTCCGCACACCGAGCACGGTCGTCAGGGTGCGGCGGCGACGGTCTCGGGCCGGCTCGCTCGTGGCCAGGCGCTGTGCCATGCCGATGTGGCTCTGCGCCTGACGAGCAGCATCCATCGCGAGGGCACGGTCGACACCGGTCCGGGCGACGAGCAGGTCGGCGACGGACTCGATGCCGGGCACGCGCAGGCGGACCGAGCGGACGCGTGACCGGATCGTCGGCAACAGGTCGGCCTCACTGGGGGCGCAGAGGATCCACACCGTGCGCTCCGGGGGTTCCTCGAGCGCCTTGAGCAGCAGGTTCGAGGTGCGCTCGGTCATGCGGTCGGCATCCTCGATGATGACGACCCGGTAGCGGCCGACCGACGGCGAGTAGTACGACGAGGTGACGAGCTGCCGGATCTCGTCGATGGTGATGATCACGCGCTGGGTCGTGAGCACCGAGACGTCGGGGTGGGTCTTCGCGGTGATCTGCCGCAGGGTGTGGTCGTCGTCGGGGCCGTTGCCCACGAGCGCCGCGGCGAAGGCGGTCGCCACGTTCGACCGACCCGACCCGGGCGGGCCGGTGATGAGCCACGAGTGCGTCATGCCGCCGGTGCCGTCGGTGGACTCGGCCGCGTTGCGCAGCGACGCGACCGCTTCTTCCTGCCCGGTCAGGCCGTCCCACACGCTCACGGGACCATCCTGTCAGTGACCACCGTCATGCCGGGTCGATCCCGACGAGCGGGGCGACCGCTCGACGGACCGCGTCCTGCACGGTGTCGGTCGGGGCCGAGGCGTCGACCACCAGGAAGCGCGCCGGCTCGGCCTCGGCCATCGCCAGGAAGGCACGACGGACGGACTCGTGGAACGCCGCAGCCTCGGACTCGAGACGGTCGAAGGTGTCGCCCCGCGCCGCGGCCACCCGGGCGCGTCCGACGGTGACGTCGAGGTCGAGCAGGATCGTGAGGTCCGGTGCCAGACCGTCCGCTGCCCACTCCGAGACGGACCGGACCTGCTCGGCGCCGAGCCCGCGCGCGACGCCCTGGTAGGCGACGGACGAGTCGATGTAGCGGTCCTGCAGGACGACCTCGCCGCGTGCGATCGCCGGGCGGACGACCGTCTCGACGTGCTGGGCTCGGTCGGCCGCGTACAGCAGCGCCTCGGCCCGGGGCGCGACGTGGCCCCGCTCGTGCAGGACCATCTGCCGGATCTGGACGCCGAGGTCGGTGCCGCCGGGCTCGCGGGTGCGGACCACGGTCCGACCGTGCGCACCGAGCCACGCCGAGAGCAGCTCCGCCTGGGTCGTCTTGCCCGCGCCGTCGCCGCCCTCGAGCGTGATGAAGCGACCGGTCACTTCTTCTTGGCCGCCGTCCGACGAGCCGGGGTCTTCTTCTTGACCGGCCCCTTGGCACGCTTGTCGGCGATGAGCTGGACCGCGCGGGCGTGGTCGACGGCCTCGACGTCCTCGCCCTTCGGGATGGTCGCGTTCGTCTCGCCGTCGGTGACGTACGGGCCGAACCGGCCGTCCTTCATCTTGATCGGCTTGCCGGACACCGGGTCGGCGTCGAACTCCTTGAGCGCGGCGCTCGCGGTGCGGTTGCCGCCGTACTTCGGCTGCGCGAACAGCTCGAGTGCACCGGGCAGATCGATGTCGAAGATCGCGTCCTCGCCGGGCAGGGTGCGGGTGTCGGTCCCCTTCTTCAGGTACGGCCCGTACCGGCCGTTCTGCGCCGTGATGTCGTTGCCCGTCTCCGGGTCCTGGCCCACGACGCGGGGAAGGTCGAGGAGCTTCAGCGCGGTCTCGAGGTCGACGGTCTGCGGGTCCATCGACTTAAAGAGCGAGGCGGTGCGTTCCTTCGGCGCCGCGGCCTTCTTCGTCGTCTTCTTCGCGGGCGCCTTCTTGGCGGGGGCCTTCTTCGCCGTCGCCGTCTCGCTCGTCGCGGTCGCAGCAGCTGCCTCGGCCGCCGGGGCCTCTGCCGCTGCGGGCACCTCGACGACCTCGCCGGTCTTCGGGTCCACGGTGGGTTCGGGCTCGGGGGTGCGCTCCGTGACGTAGGGGCCGAAGCGGCCGTCCTTCGCCAGGACTTCCTTGCCGGTCTCCGGGTTGATCCCGACGACGCGGTCTCCGATCACCGGAGCGTCGACGAGTTCCTTCGCCTTCTCGACGGTCAGTTCGTCGGGAGCGAGGTCCTCGGGGACGTTGACACGCCGCGGCTTCTCGGGGTCGTCGCTCGGCACCTCGATGTAGGGGCCGTACCGACCGATCCGGAGTGTGAGGCCCGGAGCGAGCTCGACCGAGTTGATCTCGCGGGCATCGATCTCACCGAGGTTGTCGATGACGGTCCGCAGGCCGCGCTGGTCGTCGTCGCCGCCACCGAAGTAGAAGCCCTTGAGCCAGTCCACCCGGTCGGCGTCGCCGCGGGCGATGCGGTCGAGGTCTTCTTCCATCTCGGCGGTGAAGTCGTACTCCACGAGCTCGCCGAAGTACTCCTCGAGCAGGCGCACCACGCTGAACGCGATCCAGTTCGGCACCAGCTGCGTGCCGCGGAGCGAGACGTAGCCGCGGTCGATGATCGTCGGGCTGATCGTGGGGTAGGTCGACGGACGCCCGATCCCCAGCTCTTCCAGCGTCTTGATGAGGCTCGCCTCGGTGAAGCGCGGCGGCGGGGTGGTGTCGTGCCCCTTCGCCTCGACGTCGGTGACCGCGAGGTGTTCGCCCTGGGCCACGTTCGGCAGGGCGACGTCCTGACCGGCACGCTCTGAGGACTCGTGGCGGTCCTCGTCACGGCCTTCTTCGTAGGCGCTGAGGAAGCCGCGGAACGTGATGACGGTGCCGGAGGCGGTGAACTCGGCGTCGGTGCCGTTCGCGGTCGAGGCGATGCCCTCGACCGACTCGGTGGAGGAGATGCCGAGCACGATCGACGCGGTCGAACCCTTGGCGTCCGCCATCTGGGACGCGATGGTGCGCTTCCAGATGAGGTCGTAGAGGCGCCACTCCACACCGGTCAGGGTGCCCTGCAGGTCCTGCGGGGTGCGGAAGGAGTCCCCGGCGGGACGGATCGCCTCGTGCGCCTCTTGCGCGTTCTTGCTCTTGCTCGCGTACAGACGCGGCTTGTCGGGCACGGTGGCCGAACCGTACAGGTCGGCTGCCTGCTTGCGAGCGGCGTCGATGGCCTGCTTCGAGAGCGAGACCGAGTCGGTACGGATGTAAGTGATGTAGCCGTTCTCGTACAGGGTCTGCGCAGCACGAGCGGTCTGTCGCGGGGACAGACGGAGCTTGCGCGCGGCTTCCTGCTGGAGCGTCGACGTGGTGAACGGGGCGGCCGGGCGTCGCGTGTACGGCTTCGAGTCGACGCTGCGGACGGTGGCGTCACCGGCGCGCTCGAGGACCGTCGTCAGCGACGCGGCAGCGGCCTGGTCGAGCCGCACGACGTCACCGCTGAGCGTGCCGCGGTCGTCGAAGTCACGACCGGAGGCGACGCGGGTGCCGTGGATCCGGGCGAGTCGCGCGGAGAAGGAGGACTCGCCGGTCTTCTCGAACCGGGCGGAGAGGTCCCAGTAGTTGGCGGAGACGAAGGCCAGGCGCTCGCGCTCACGGTCGACGACGAGACGGGTGGCGGCGGACTGCACGCGGCCGGCGGACAGACCGGGGGCGACCTTGCGCCACAGGACCGGGGAGACCTCGTACCCGTAGAGACGGTCGAGGATCCGGCGGGTCTCCTGCGCGTCGACGAGGGCGGTGTCGAGCTCACGCGTGGCTTCCTGCGCGCGCTGGATCGCCTCCTTCGTGATCTCGTGGAAGACCATCCGCTTGACGGGGACCTTCGGCTTCAGGACCTGCAGCAGGTGCCACGCGATCGCTTCACCCTCGCGGTCTTCATCTGTTGCGAGGTAGAGCTCGTCGGCGTCCTTGAGGGCGCGCTTCAGCTCGGAGACGGTCTTCTTCTTGGCGTCGGACACGACGTAGTACGGCTCGAAGCCGTTGTCGACGTCCACCGAGAACTTGCCGAGGGAGCCCTTCTTGAGCTCGGCCGGCAGGTTCTTCGGCTCGACGAGGTCGCGGATGTGTCCGACCGAGGCCTGGACTTCGTATCCGTCACCGAGGTATTGCGCGATCGTCTTCGCCTTCGCAGGGCTCTCGACGATCACGAGCTTCTTCGTGCCTGGCACGTGTCTCCTTGATCGATGGTGCTGATCGGCCCTGTCCACGAGCGTGTCCGGGTCGACCGGGACATCGGTGACCGCGGGCCGACAGGCACACCATACACATAGTGTTCGGGCGGGTCGCCTGCCGGACCGGCCACCGCGACTGCGCCGACGACGAACGGACCGGTGCCCACGACCACGCGGACCCGCGCCGTGGTGGCGACGAGTTCGCAGGCGTCGAGGGCGGCCCCGTTCGCCGTGGCGATCCGGGTGGCGACCGCGCAGGGCTCCCCCGGTACCAGCCCGGTGGCGGCAGCCGCGGTGCCCACGGCGGCGGCGTCGGCGGCGCCCTGGGCGCGGATCGCCTGTGTCCGGTGACCAGCTGCGGCGAGCGCCGACGACCCGACGAGGACACCCACGCCGAGGACCGCCACGAGCAGCACGGTCGCCGAGCCGCGCTGGCCGTCGGGACTCGTCACGTCAGCCCCCTCGGGCCACGGCGCACCCCGTCGCGGTCAGTTGGAGTGCCGCGAAGGGGCCTATCCCGCCGCGCGTGGCGTCGACGCAGACCAGGTCACCCTCCGACCGGACGACGACCGAGACCCCCGGAGCGATCCGGTCGGCCGCGGACCGGCCCTGGCTCTCGTCGTCGCGCCCGATCGCCCGGGCGGCGGTGGCTGCGGCGAATTGCAGGCGGCCCTGCGCGTCGACGACGAGGACCGCCGCGACGAGGGCGGTCAGCACGAGCGCCACCACGGGGAGCGCCACCGCGAACTCGACGGTCACGGAGCCGCGCTCACAGCGAGAGCGCGCCACGGACGAGGTCGGTGAGGATGGTCTGGACCTCGCCGGAGCGCATGACGGCGACGAGCACACCGGCGAAGGCCACGGCGGCGAGGATGACGACCGCGTACTCGGCGGTGGCCGATCCCCGGTCGTCCCGCAGTCGGGACCGCCACCGGGCGACGGGGGGACGCGGGTGACTCCGGCGGATGGCCCGACTGGTGCGGCGGTCGGGGGATGACGTGGTGCTCATGGTGTCCGTCCTTTCTGTTCGGTGGGACCAGCGTGTCCCGGCTGGGGTGTCGACGAGGAGGTCCCGGTGGCATCTGTGGAGAAGTCACGCGGTACCGCCCACCGTGGAGGAGAGGACCCCCACCACCACGGGCACCACCCCCACGAGCACGAATGCCGGCAGGACGCAGACCCCGAGCGGCAGCACCAGCCGGACCGCCAGTCGTTCCGCCGCCACGAGCCCGTCGGCAGCAGCCTCGTCGCGCACGTCCTCGGCAGCGCGGCGGAGCAACCCTGCGGCGGGGACCCCGGCGCGCCGGGCGAGGTCGAGGACCTCCCGCAGGCGGTCCAGGTCGCCGGCGGGCGCGGCGGCCCCCGCGGACGCCTCGGCGACGGCCTGCCCGGCGGTGGTCCACGACCCGCCTCCGGCGACCGCCACGGCCCAGGCATCGAGGAGCACCCCGGGGACGCGGCCGTCGGGGGTCGCGGAACGGACCAGCCGAGCGGTCCACCTCCGACCGGCCAGGACGAGGGCCGCCGCCGTGCACGAGCACGCCCAACCGGCCGGTGAGCCGACCAGGACCTCGACGGCACCGGCACCCCAGGCCGCACCGAGGCCCAGCCCGAAGAGCGGCAGCGCGAGCACGACCCGGGCGCTCGTCCGCGGACCGGCCAGGGCGACCCGGATCGCGCGGTCCGAGGCGGCGGCGCGTCGGAGCGCGCCGGCGAGCCCGCGGAGGGTCTCCGCGACGGGCGCTCCCGTCCGGTCCGCCACGCGGAGGACGACGACGATGTCCTGCTGGGCGGGTCCCCCGGACCCGGGCAGTCCGCCGACGAGCCGCCAGGCGCGCGGCGGCGGGACCCCCGCCGCGACCAGCGTCGCCACCCGGTCGAGCACCCCGGCCACCCGCGCCGGGCCGTCGGGTGTGGGTCGGCTCACCGCAGCCCGTCCACCGGGCGCACCTCGAGCCTCCCGTCCCGGCCGACGCACAACGTGCCCACGCCGCCGAGCCGCCGCTGTCCTGCTCGTCGCTCCACGTGCAGGACCAGGTCGAAGGCACTGACGGCCTGCCGGGCGAGCGCCTCGGCGCCGAGGCCGGCGAGTGCGCCGAGTGCTTCGAGGCGAGCGGCCACGTCGGCGATGCCGTTGGCGTGCACGGTGCCGGCTCCTCCGTCGTGCCCGGTGTTCAGGGCGGAGAGGAGTTCGCGGACCTCGGCGCCGCGGCACTCCCCCACGACGATCCGATCGGGTCTCATCCGCAGCGCCTCGCGCACGAGCCGGTCGAGGCCGATCGCGCCGACCCCCTCGGCGTTCGCCTGCCGCGCCTCGAGCGCGACGACGTGCGGGTGGGCGATCCGGAGCTCGGCGACGTCCTCCACCGTCACGATGCGCTCGTCGACGGGGACGTTGCCGAGCATCGCCGCGAGCAGGGTGGTCTTGCCGCTGCCGGTCGCGCCGGTGACCAGCACGTTCCGGCGCGCGGCGACGGCGTCCTCGACGACCGACCGCGGGACGAACGCGAAGGTCCCGCCGCGCTCGAGGGTGGCGAGGGAGGGTCGCTGGACCTGTGGCAGCCGGATCGACACGGCGGTGCCGCCGACGGACACCGGAGCAAGGACGACGTGGACCCGGACACCGTCGCCGTGCCGGACGTCCGCGCACGGGGTGGTCTCGTCGACGTGGCGACCGCCGAGCGCGACGAGCCGGGTCGCGAGCTCGCGGGCTCGCGCTTCGGTCAGTCGCGGCTGGACGGCCTCGAGGCCGGTCCCGCGGTCGACCCAGGTCCCCACGCCACCGAGCACCAGGACGTCCGTCACGGTGGCATCAGTCACCAGGGCGGCGAGTTCCTCGAACTCGACGACCACGGCGGCCCGGCGACGAGCCGGCGGCGCGGCCCCGGGTAGGAAGGGTGCCGACGGAGCATGGGTCCGAGCCGGTGCCGAGAACGCAGGCGGTGTCGATGCGGCAGGCGCCGAGGTGTGAGACGGCGACGCGACGGACTCCGACGCCGACACGCGGGGAAGAAGAGGAGCACGGTGCAGGGGCATGCCGCCGACGGTAGGCAGCGACCCACCACCCCGACGAGACCGTCCCCACTTCTGTGGACAACGTCGGTATGCCCCACCAACGGACCGGTTTGTCCCCCGAAACGGAAAGCCGTACCCCGGTCGATGATGCGACACCGACGCGCTCGGGGTGACCCACCACCCCCGCTTCCCCCGGCCGGACTGTGCGTAGCACCTGCTACGCAAGAACATGCAGAATGCATGCACGAGCATGGACCGGTCTGTCCACGCGACCGGCGTCCCTGCGCGGATCGGGGCACACGTCGGCACCCGACGAGCAACCGTCGCTCGAGTCGGACTCCGGAAAACAGAAGAGGCGGCACCGGTTGGGGGGAACAGGTGCCGCCTTGACATCGAGGGATTGGGGGGAATCCGATTCGATGCCGCCGGAAACGAGTCCAGCGGGAACTACTGTACCCCACGATCGGCCCTCGAGGGCAACCCCGGACACGACCTCCGGGCGTGCCGCGCCCCGACCCGGCCGAGGGGTAGTCTCCGGATGCACGCAGGCACCGGCGACGGATGCTCGCACGCACCCGCCGCGGATGCACGCCCGCATCCACGGCGGACGCACGCATGCATCCACGACGGATGCCACCAGAGGCCGCAACGACGCGAAAGGACATCGATGTCCACTCCGACCCAGACCGACCCCCGAGGCGACGACGGAGCGACCTTCGCACCGCCGCCCGAGTTCGTGGCCGACGCGGTCGCCGGCGAGGACCTCCACCGCGCAGCAGCAGCCGACCGCGAGGCGTTCTGGGCCGAGCAGTCCCGCTCCCTGCTCGACTGGCGCACCCCGTTCACGCAGACCCTGGACTGGTCGGGCGCCCCGTTCGCGAAGTGGTTCGCCGACGGCACGCTCAACGTCGCCGAGAACTGCCTCGACCGACACGTCCGCGCTGGCAACGGCGACCGGGTCGCGATCCACTTCGAGGGCGCTCCCGGCGACACGCGTCGGATCACCTACGCCGAGCTGACCGCCGAGGTCCAGCGCGCCGCGAACATGCTCACCGACCTCGGCGTGGGCCAGGGGGACCGGGTGGTCGTGTACCTGCCACTCATCCCCGAGGCCGTCGTGACGATGCTCGCCGTCGCCCGCATCGGCGCCGTGCACTCGGTCGTCTTCGGCGGGTTCAGCGCGGAGAGCCTCCGTGCCCGCATCGAGGACGCCGGCGCGAAGCTCGTCGTCACCGCGGACGGCGGGTGGCGGCGCGGTGCCGTCTCACCGCTCAAGCCCGCAGTCGACGAGGCGCTGACCGGCGAGGGCACCGACACGGTCGAGCACGTCCTGGTCGTCAAGCGCGGCGGCAACGACATCGCCTGGAACGACCGCGACGTCTGGTGGCACGACGAGCTGGCGAAGGCGGCGCCGACCCACGAGGCCCGGGCGTTCCCCGCCGAGACCCCGCTGTTCATCCTGTACACCTCGGGCACGACCGGGAAGCCGAAGGGCATCGTGCACACCTCCGGCGGCTACCTGACCCAGGCGGCCTACACGCACAAGAACGTCTTCGACATGCACCCGGAGAAGGACGTCTACTGGTGCACCGCCGACATCGGCTGGATCACCGGCCACTCCTACGTCGTCTACGGCCCGCTCGCCAACGGCGTGACCCAGGTGCTCTACGAGGGCACCCCCGACGAGCCGAAGCCCGGCCGCTGGTGGGACCTCGTCGACGCGTACGGCGTCACCGTCCTCTACACCGCACCCACGGCGGTCCGCGCCGCGATGAAGGCCGGCCGCGAGATCCCCGAAGCGCGCAGCCTCGAGACCCTCCGCCTGCTCGGCAGCGTCGGCGAACCGATCAACCCCGAGGCGTGGCAGTGGTACCGCCAGGTCATCGGCCACGACCGCACGCCGATCGTCGACACGTGGTGGCAGACCGAGACCGGCGCCATCATGATCTCCGCGCTGCCCGGCGTCACGAAGCTCAAGCCCGGCGCCGCGCAGACGCCCCTGCCGGGCATCGTCGCCGAGATCGTCGACGACGACGGCAACCGTGCCGAACCTGGCGAGAGCGGCTACCTCACGATCACCGAGCCGTGGCCGTCGATGGCCCGCGGGATCTGGAACGACCCGGACCGGTTCGTCGAGACGTACTGGTCGCGGTTCCCCGGCCGCTACTTCGCCGGCGACGGTGCGCGGCTCGACGGGCAGGGCGACATCTGGGTGCAGGGGCGCGTCGACGACGTCATGAACGTCTCGGGACACCGCCTGTCGACGGCTGAGATCGAGTCCGCCCTGGTCGGCCACGAGGGCGTCGCCGAGGCCGCCGTGGTCGGTGCCGCCGACGAGACCACCGGGCAGGCCGTCGTCGCCTTCGTCATCCTGACGGCCGAGGCCGCCGCAGACGTCGACCGCGAGACCGCCTCCGCGGAGCTCCGCAACTGGGTCGGCAAGCGGATCGGCGCGATCGCGAAGCCGCGCCAGGTCGTCATCGTGCCGGAGCTGCCGAAGACACGCTCCGGCAAGATCATGCGGCGCCTGCTCCGCGACGCGGCCGAGGGCCGCCGCATCGGCGACACGACGACGCTCGCCGACCCGACGATCATGGCGACCATCGCGGAACTCATGTAGTCCCGGGGACGGAAGCAGGGCCTCCAGTCAGATCCGGACTGGAGGCCCTGCTCGCGTACTGCGTTCGGCTGACGGTCCGTCAGGCGGTGAGCTCCACCACCAGCTCGACCTCGACCGGCGCGTCCAGCGGGAGCACGGCGACGCCCACCGCGCTCCGCGCGTGGACGCCGGCGTCGCCGAAGACCTCGCCGACCAGGGTCGACGCGCCGTTCGCGACACCGGGCTGCCCGGTGAACGACGGGTCCGACGCGACGAAGACCGTGACCTTGACGACACGGGCCACGCGGTCGAGCGAACCGGCGACCGACTGCACGGCGGCCAGGGCGTTCAGCGCGGCGACGCGTGCCTGGGCGGCAGCGGTCTCCGCGTCGACGTCGGTACCGACCTTGCCGGTCACGGGCAGTGCGCCGTCGACGAAGGGCAGCTGGCCCGCCGTGTAGACGTACTGGCCCGTCACGACGGCGGGCACGTAGGCGGCGACGGGCGCGGCGACCGCGGGGATCGTCAGGCCGAGTTCGGCGAGCCGGTCGGAGACGCTCATGCGTCGGCCTTGGGGCGCTTCAGGTAGGCGACGAGACCGCCCTCGGGCCCGGTGACGATCTGGACCAGCTCCCAGCCCTCGTCCCCGTAGTTGTTGAGGATCGCGGTGGTGTTGTGGATCATCAGCGGCGTGGTGAAGTACTCCCAGCGAGTCATGCGGTTCCTTGCCAGCCTTTCAGTCGGGGGTGTCGTTTAGGCTGCATCCTATGTCTGCCCAGAAGACGTCTGCATCGCGGACCAAGCCCGTCTCAGCAGTCGGCGCCTTCATCGGATTCGTCGGGTTCAGTGCCCTCGCCGGCCTGCTCGTCACGATCGGGGTCACCCCGGCCATCGCCGTCGCCGGTGTCACGACGACGTCCACGATCGGTGTGTTCGAGTCCCTGCCGGAGTACATCGAGATCGGTGACCTGCCGCAGCGCAACGAGCTGTACGCGTACTCGGGCGGCAAGTCGGTGCACTTCGCCACCCTGTACGACCAGAACCGCCAAGAGCTGAAGTTCGACCAGATCAGCGACCAGCTGAAGAACGCGGCGATCGACGGCGAGGACAAGCGCTTCTACGACCACGGCGGCGTCGACATGACGTCGCTCATCCGCGCCGGTGTGGGCAGCATCGCGGGCGGCCTCGGCGACTCGGGCGGTGGGTCGACGCTGACCATGCAGCTCGTCCGCAACATCAAGATGAACGAAGCCCTGAACCTCCCCACCAAGAAGGAGCAGGAGAAGGCCTACAACGAGGCCGTCGAGCAGACCATCCCCCGCAAGCTGGAGGAGATGAAGCTCGCGATCGGGCTGGCGAAGAAGTACTCCAAGAAGGAGATCCTCACCGCCTACCTGAACATCGCCTACTTCGGCGACCAGACCTACGGCGTGCAGGCCGCGGCGCAGCACTACTACAACAAGAGCGCGACCGACCTGACCCCGGCCGAGGCCGCGTCGCTCATCGCGATCGTGCAGTACCCCGAGGCGCGCAACCTGTCGAGCCCGAAGAAGTACGACGCCAACGTCGCCCGACGCAACGTCGTGCTCCGTTCGATGTACGACCAGAAGAACCTCACCGAGGCCGAGTACCGAACGGCCCGCCAGTCGAAGCCGGCGGACTACGTGCACCTGACGCAGCCCTCGCAGGGCTGCCGCGCCTCGGTCGGCGACGGCTCGCAGTTCTTCTGCGACTACGCCAAGAAGGTCGTACTCGAGATGTCGCAGCTCGGCTCGTCGCAGAAAGCTCGCGACACCGCGTGGCGCAACGGCGGCTACAAGATCCAGACGACGCTGAACATCGACCTGAACGCCGAGCAGAAGCGTCTCGTCAACACGTACGACAACAAGGCCGAGACGAACCTGGCCCTGGGCGCCACGCTGAACTCGATCGAGGCAGGCTCCGGCCGCATCGTCACGATGGCACAGAACAAGGACTTCGACGAGTCGTTGAAGTCCGCGCCGACATCGACGTCCCTGAACTACAGCGTCGACGAGAAGTACGGCAGCGCCAAGGGCTTCCAGACCGGCTCGACGTACAAGCTCTTCACCCTGCTCGCGTGGCTGCAGGCCGGGCACGGGCTGAACGAGGTCGTCAGTGGCGCGCCGCGCGACATGTCGACGGGGTGGACCCAGTGCGGCCAGCCGTACTACGTCGGAGGCGGATACCGGCCGAAGAACGACAGTCCCGGCGAGAGCGGCAACTACACCGTCGCCGCGGCGACGGCGCAGTCCATCAACCTGGCGTTCCTCAACATGGCGCAGAAGCTCGACCTCTGCGACATCAAGAAGGTCGCCGAATCCCTCGGCGTCCACCGTGCGGACGGCGGGGAGCTCCTCTCCAACCCGTCGTCGGTCCTCGGTATCAACGAGATCGCGCCCATGACGATGGCCGCCGCGTACGCCGCCGTCGCGAACAACGGCATCTACTGCAAGCCGATCGCCATCGACCAGATCACCTCGCCCTCCGGCAAGAAGCTCGGCGGACAGACCAAGGACTGCAAGCAGGCGATCGATCCCGAGGTCGCCCACGCTGCGGTCTACGCCATGAAGGGCACGATCGCTGGCGGCACCGCTCGCGGCGCGCAGACCCCGGACGGCATGCAGCTGTTCGGCAAGACGGGTACGACCGACGACGGCAACCAGATCTGGCTGGTCGGCTCGAGCTCGCGTGTCGCCACCGCCTACTGGCAGGGCAACACCGACGGCAAGCTCACCAACCTCCGCAACTTCAGCAACGGGGTGAGCGGCACGTACGCCGCCAGCCGTGCGGACGTGTGGCGGCAGGCGCAGACGCCGGTCAACGCGATCTACCCAGCGGGTCCGTTCACCGACCCGAACAGCTCGGCGCTCCGCGGCAATGCCAAGGCGCTCCCGAACCTGCAGGGCAAGACCGCGGACGAGGCCCGCGCGGCGATCTCCGGCGCCGGGTTCACCTACGTCGACGGTGGGGCACGCCCCGGCCCGGGGAACCCCGGTTCCGTGACCTCGACGTCCCCGGCGGCGGGTGCGCTCCTGTCCTCGGGTTCGAGCGTCACCGTCTACACGTCCGACGGCACCCAGGCGACCGTGCCTGAGATCGGCGGCGACTCACTCGGGGACGCCCGCTCGGCCCTGAACGACGCCGGGTTCACGAGCGTCACCCTCGCCGACAGCTACGCCAAGGGCGGCGGTGGCAAGACCTGCAAGGTCGCCGCGGTCGAGCCGGCGATCAACGCCACGGCGAACAAGAACGACAACGTGACGATCCAGCTCTACGGCGACAAGAACGGCAAGGCGCCCAAGGACTGCAAGTGACCCGCGGTCGCACCGCACTCGGCGTCCTCGCTGCCGGCGCGGCCGTCGGAGCTGCTTCGGCAGCGTGGGGCTCGCTCGTCGAGCGGCGTCGCTTCGGGATCCGGTGGGAGACCGTCCCGGTGCTCCCGCCGGGATCCCGTGACGTCACCGTCCTGCACCTCTCCGACATCCACATGGCCCCGTGGCAGGCCGACAAGCAGCAGTGGCTGCGCGACCTGAGCCTGGTCGAACCGGACTTCATCGTGAACACCGGGGACAACCTCGGCCACGCGACCGCGAACGCCGCCGTGGAGTACGCGCTCGAGCCGTTCCGCGGGGTGCCCGGTGTCTTCGCCTACGGGTCGAACGACTTCTTCGGGCCCTCCCCGCGCAACCCGCTCAAGTACTTCTCGGGGCCGAGCCGGATGCACAAGGCTGCGGAGCCCGTCGGTCTCGACATCGATCGGCAGACGGCGTTCTTCGAGTCGCTCGGCTGGCTCGACCTCAACGACCAGGCGCACGCGATCGAACTCCGCGGCTCCCGGTTCGAGCTGTTCGGCACCTCGGACGCGCACCGCGACTGGGACCGCCTCGACCTGCTCCCCACCAACGTCGACGAGATGCGCAGCGACGTGCCGTGGTCCGAGGACGAGGACGGCCCCGCTCCGGTCGCGATCGGTGTCACGCACGCGCCGTACCGTCGCGTGCTCGATGCCTTCGTGACCCAGGGTGCCGACATCATCTTCGCCGGGCACACCCACGGCGGTCAGGTGGCGGTCCCCGGGGTCGGCGCGCTCGTCACGAACAGCGACCTCCCCCGCCGGTACGCGAGCGGGTTGCACAAGTGGGAGCACCGCAACCACTGGTCGTGGCTCGAGGTCTCGGCCGGTCTCGGCACCTCGATCTACGCGCCCGTCCGGTTCGCCTGCCGGCCCGAGGCCGTCGTGGTCACCCTGACCGCGCGGGCTTCCTGAGCCGACGCGCCCGGGAGTTCACCGGATGGTCGTGAGCATCCCCGATCATCGGATAGTATTGTCTGGTTGCTCCGGTACGGAGTGATCACACCGCGGGGTGTGGCGCAGCTTGGTAGCGCGCCTCGTTCGGGACGAGGAGGTCGCAGGTTCAAATCCTGTCACCCCGACACTGTGTTGAGACAGTACGAAGAAGGCCCTGGTTCTCCGGAACCAGGGCCTTCTGCTTTCCCCGGATGCGTCTCGGCCGCCCGATGGGTCGCACGACCCAGTCAGCCGGTCCCCGCCCCATCGCGAGCAGCCCCTCCCGCTACGCTCGCAAACGCCATGCAGAACGACCATCCCCTCGCCGCCGTGCTCGTCACGATCGCCGCCGAGTTTCCCGACATCGCGGACGACCCGGCCCTGGCGCAGAGCCTGACCGAGAACGTCTCGTCGATGATCGCCGAGGCCCACGAGCGCTACGCCGCGGGGACCGACGGCAGCGTCGTGAGCCACGCGTTCCTCGACCCCGAGCACCTGGCGACCGGCAGTCTGCACGCCGAGCACGCCCAGCACCCGGCCGGCGCCATGCTCGCGGCGGAGATGCTGTTCGATGCCTACCTGCCGGTCTTCGTCGACGAGGTCGGCGCGGCGTCCACCGCCGAGGTCCTGCGCGCCACCAGGGCCCTGCACGCCGGCATCTGGAGCCGGTTCCCGGCCGGGGCGGTCGCGTACACGGAGGCACTGCGCCAACGCCTCACCACGGCGCACCTGGACTCCCGGACGCAGATCGCGCGGGACCTGCACGACCGCGTCGCCCACGGCATCCTCGCCGGGCTGCAGCGCCTCGACCTCGTCCTGCTGACGGATCCGCCGGCGGACGAACGAGCCGACCAGCTCGACGACGCAGCGCGGTTGCTCCGGAGCGCACTCGGCGACGTCCAGGACCTCGCAGTGAGCCTGCACGCCCGGGTCGGGGATGCCCTGCTCGACGACGCGCTCCGACGGCACGTGCGCGATCTGTTCCCCGACGACGACCTCCTGTCCATCGAGTCGACGGGTGTCGCCGGTCCCCTGCCGAACTGGCAGGCCGAGGAAGCGCTGACGATCCTGCTCGAGGCGCTCACGAACCGCAGCAAGCACGCTCCGGGCTCGACGACCTCGGTGCGCTTCGCGTGGTCCCCCACTGCGCTGGTGGTGACGGTCGCCGATGACGGACCGGGCTTCGACGTGGAGAGCGACGCCGACGGCCGCCTCGGCCAGCAGACCATGCGCGAGCGTGCGGCGGTGATCGGGGCCCGGCTCGACGTCGACAGCGTCCGCGGCAGCCGAGACCACGGCACCACCGTCCGCCTGACCATCCCGAGGGGGACCCTGTGACCGTCACCCACGTCGCCATCGTCGACGACCACCGGCTCTTCCGCGAAGGACTCGCCACGATCCTGGCCGCGGTCCCCACGATCCGCGTCGTGGCGCACGGCGAACGACCGTCAGAGGTGCTCGACTCCCCCGAGGCCGCCGCGATCGACGTCCTGCTGCTCGACGTCGAACTGGACGGCCCGCCGGCACGGACGACGATCGCCACGGTCCGCCGGACCCGCCCGGACATCCGGGTGGTGGTGCTCACGATGCACCGGGACGCCGTCCTCCGCCGGACCCTGCTCGATGCCGGCGCGGTCGACTTCGTCACGAAGGACACCCCGAGCCGTGAACTCGTCGACCGGATCGCCCGCGCAGCCCACGCCGATGCGGCACCCGTCACGTTCCCCGTCGACCTGGTGACCGAGGCCCGAGCCGGCTCACCGTTGAGCGACCGCGAGCTCGAGGTCCTGCGGCTCCTCGCCGCCGCGCGCACCAACGCCGAGATCGCCGCCGACCTGCAGCTCGCGATCGGCACCGTCAAGCGGCACGTCTACAACGTCTTCCGCAAGCTCGACGTCGGTTCCCGCGTCGGGGCCGTCGCTGCAGCCACGCGCCTGGGCCTGCTCGCCTGAAGCGCCACAGAACTTCGTGAGCAGGAATGGTCGGGTGCCCAGCGGACACCCGACCATTCCTGCTCACGAAGCGAACTAGACGGAGACCGACGCACCCGCGGGCACGAGCTTGCCAGCCGCGTGCAGCCCGGCCACGACGTCGAGCGCCTGGTGCCGGTACCGCGCCTGTGCAGCACCGGGCGAGACGATCACGCCGTTCGCTCCGGTCGACGCCACGAGCGCGTTGATCTGCTCCGCGACCTGCTCGGCGTTGCCGTAGGCCTGACGCTCGGTGCGGGCCGCGATGAACCGACGCTCGAGGTCGTTGAACTCGTACGCACGCGCCTCGTCCATCGACACCGGCTCCGGCTTCCGGCCCGAGCGCATCCGGATGAACGAGATCATGCCCGGGGCGCTCTGCTCGTCGATGACGGCGGGGTCCTCGTCGGTGACGACCTGCACACCGATCAGCGCGTTCGGCGTCTGCCGGAAGCGCGACGGACGGAACGAATCGCGGTACAGGGCGAGTGCCGCCTCGGTGTTGTCGGACGCGAAGTGGTGGGCGAAGGCGAACGAGATACCGAGCGCACCGGCGACCTGGGCGCTGTAGCCCGAGGACCCGAGCAGCCAGAACTCCGGCACGTCGCCGTAGCCCGGCACGGCGCGGATGCCGGCCAGCGGGTTCTCCGCGCCCATTCCGGTGAAGAACCCGATCAGGTCGGCCAGGCGGTCCGGGAAGTCGTCCACGTCGAGTCGGTCCGTGCGGCGGAGGGCCATCGCCGTCGCGCCGTCGGTGCCGGGAGCGCGCCCGAGCCCGAGGTCGACCCGGTCGCCGTACAGGGCACGGAGGGTGCCGAACTGCTCGGCGACGACGAGGGGCGCGTGGTTGGGCAGCATGACGCCACCGGATCCGATGCGGATGGTCGAGGTGGCCGCGCCCACAGCGCTCAGCAGCACCGCCGGGGCCGAGGACGTGATGCCCGGCATCCCGTGGTGTTCGGCGACCCAGAACCGCTCGTACCCGAGCTGCTCGGCGTGCACGGCCATGTCGATGGACCCCTGCAGGGCCTCGGTGTTGGACTGGCCGTACTCGCGGGTTGCCAGGTCGAGGACGGACAGGTGCAGGGTGTCGTCGGTCATGTGGTCACCAACGCGCGTCGACGCACGTGCATTCCTGGGCACGCGACGGACTGGAGGCCCGTGGCGGCGCCGCCACGGGCCTCCAGTCCGTCTGCTGGGTGCGGACCGGACGCACGCCGGCGCGAGCGGTCAGGCGCCGTCGAGGCGGCCGCCGGATTCCGTCAGGTAGCAGTTGGCGCAGAGCGACTCGTAGGCGACGTCGACGCCGTCGATCGCGACCTGGGAGCCGTCGAAGACGAACCGGCCGTCGACCGTCCGGGCGTTGAAGACCGCCTTGCGGCCGCAGCGGCAGATGGTCTTCAGCTCTTCGAGGGAGTGCGCGACCTCGAGCAGGCGGGCGCTGCCGGGGAACGCCTCGGTGCGGAAGTCCGTGCGGATGCCGTAGGTGATGACCGGGATCTCGTCGAGCACCGCGATGCGCAGCAGGTCGTCGACCTGCTGCGGGGTGAGGAACTGCGCCTCATCGACGAGCACGCAGCTGACGGGCCGCACCATGCCGTCCAGGCGGTCCGAATCGGGGTCGACGGCGCCGGCGGCGGAGACGGCCTGGCGCACGTCGGCGTCCGGCGAGAACACGATGTCGACGGTCCGGGTGACGCCGAGGCGGGAGACGATCTCGCGGTCGCCCTTGGTGTCCACCGCGGGCTTGGCGAGCAGCACCCGGTGCCCGCGCTCCTCGTAGTTGTAGGCGGCCTGCAGCAAGCCCGTGCTCTTGCCGCTGTTCATCGCGCCGTAGCGGAAGTAGAGCTTCGCCACTACGCGAGGAACCCGTCCTCGGCGGCCCGACGGATGAGGTCGGACTTCTTCGAGGCGGGGCGGCCCACCTTGCTGTACTTCTCACGCACGCGACGCAGGTAGGTCTTGGCGGTCTCGTACTGCACGTTCATCTGCGCGGCGACCTCGTTCGTCGAGTAGCCGGACACGTAGAGCCGCAGCGCCTCTTCCTCACCGGCGCTGAGCTTCGGGCGCTGGTGCGCGGCGGCACCCGTCGGCAGCGGACGCCACTCGCGGGGCTGCGGGGTCTCGCGGGCGACGCCCATGATCTCGCGGGCGACGTCCATCACCTCGCGCATCGGGAGCGACTTCGACAGGAACGCCGCGGCGCCGGCTGCCAGGGCGCGGTCGCGGGACTCACGGCTGTCGACGCTCGAGAGCACGATGACCTTCGCCCCGGCGGCACGGCAGGTGCGGACGCGGGCCTCGATCGAGACCGGTTCCTTGAGCTGGAAGTCCAGGAACACCAGGTCGGTCGGGAAGCTGTCGCTGTGGACCATCTCGAGCCAGGTGTGCGCGGTCAGGGCCAGGTCGAAGTCGAACGCGTTCACCGCGATCCAGCTCGACAGGCTGTCCAGCAGCACCTCGTGGTCGTCGAGGATGGCCAGCCGCACACGTCGCGCTCCCGGGTTCGGGAGGGACGGCGACCCCTCCGAGAGCCTGTTCGGGTCAGTGCTGGTCATAGGAGAACCTTAGTGCGAGGGCGGAAGGGCGGACCGCGACGTCGAGGTCGGGGAACGTCACGCGGAGGACGGCGAAGTAGGGGTCGAAAGTGCGGTGGATGCCGATGTCGGAGTCCGCCACGGCGAGCTCCATCTCGACGGACACACGGCCGGGTGCGGGTGCCTGCGCGGGTCGGGCCGCCAGGGCTGCCCGCGCCGCGGGGGCCGCGGGGGCCGCGGGGCGGGCCTGGGGTGCCGGG
>NZ_QKSO01000017.1:0-103709 GCF_003234215.1 Curtobacterium sp. MCSS17_006
CCGGTCCGGCTGCCGCTGCCGCCCCCGGCCCCGGCCCCGGCAGCGGCAGCGGCAGCCGGACCGGCGGCAGCACCGTCTGCCACCGGTCCGAGCGCCTCAGGTACCTCCTGTTGCCCGACCCGCGGCACGTACAACCGCTCGCCGTCCGTCAGCACCCGGGCCAGGTTCAGCCGGTCGAGGTCGGCGTCGTCGGTGGCCCCACCGGCACGTTCGAGCGCGTCACCGACCCGACTCGATGCCGGCAGCTCGACGACACCGCCCCGCCGCACCGCCCCGAGCACGTGCACCACGACGCGCCCGGCACCAGGAGCGGACGGAGCAGCACCGGCAGACGCACCAGCCGACGGCGACGGGCCGCCCGACGCCGCACCGGCCGTCGGCGCCCCACGCACGACGACCCCGCCCGTTCCTCCGGCACCCTCGCCACCACCCGACACCAGCGCCCCGACGAGCACCACGACGACGGCGACCACCACCACGACCGCTGCCAGCACCACGGCGGCCCGCGGTGACAACGCGAGACGGGACCACCAGGGTCCGGGCGACGACGGGGACGACATGCCCCGAACGCTACGGAGCCCGGCCGATCGGCCGGGCTCCGGAGGTCACACCCGTGGACGGGTGCCGCGAACGCCCCTGCTGTGAGGGACGACGCCAGCGACGGTCGCTACCCCTTGATGGCGATGTTCACGAGCTTCGGCGCCCGGACGATCACCTTCACGATCTCGCGGTCACCGATGTACCGCTGCACGTTCGCCGACGACCGTGCGAGCTGCTCGAGCTCGTCCGCCTCGATCGACTTCGACACCTCGAACGAGTCACGCACCTTGCCGTTGACCTGTACGACGGCGGTCAGGGTCTCCTGCACGAGCAGCGTCGGGTCGGCCTTCCGCCAGCCGTACGTGGCGACGGTGGCCTCGTAGCCCAGCCGCTCCCACATCTCCTCGCCGGTGTACGGCGCGAAGACGCTCAACCCGAGCGCGATGGTCTCGACGGCCTCGCGCACGGCGGGGTCACCGGCACCGGGGCCGCTGTCGATCGCCTTGCGGGTGACGTTGACCAGGTCCATCAGTCGCGCGATCACGACGTTGAACTTGAACGATTCCATCATCCCGGGGGCGTCGGCGAGGAACCGGTGCGTGACCTGGCGGAGAGCCCGGTCGCCGTCGGCCCACACGACGTCGCGTGCGGACGTGACGTCGAGCGCCAGGCGGTACGCCCGCGCCAGGAAGCGTGCGGAGGCGGACGGGGAGACGTCCTCCCAGTTGATGTCGTCCTCGGGCGGGCCGGCGAAGCCCATCACCAGGCGGATGGCGTCGACGCCGTTCGCATCGAGCTCGTCACCGAGCGAGACGCCGCCCTTCGACTTCGACATCTTCGAGCCACCGGAGAGCACCATGCCCTGGTTGAGCAGTGCCGAGAACGGCTCGGTGAAGTCGAGGTACCCGAGGTCGAACAGGACCTTCGTGACGAAGCGGGCGTAGAGCAGGTGCAAGATCGCGTGCTCGATGCCGCCGATGTACTGGTCGACCGGAGCCCAGCGGCGTGCGGCTGCCGGGTCGAACGCCTGGGTGTCGTCGTTCGCCGACAGGAACCGCAGGAAGTACCACGACGAGTCGACGAAGGTGTCCATCGTGTCGGTGTCGCGGAGCGCGGGCGTGCCGTCGACGGGGTTCGGGACGTTCACCCAGTCCGTCGCGCCACCGAGCGGGGACGTGCCCTTCGGCTTGAGGTCGAGCCCCTCGGTGTCGGGCAGCACGATCGGCAGCTGGTCCTCGGGCACCGGGTGCTCGGTTCCGTCGGCGCCGTGGATGATCGGGATCGGGGTGCCCCAGAAGCGCTGGCGCGAGATGAGCCAGTCTCGCAGGCGGTAGGTCTTGGCGGCACGGCCGGTGCCGCGCTCTTCGAGCAGCGCGATGGCAGCGGTGATGGCGTGCTGCTTCGACATGCCGTCGAGCGGCCCGGAGTTGATCATCCGGCCCTGACCGGTCAGCGCTTCGCCGGTGGCGACCGGGTCGAGGGTCGGCACGTCGAAGTCGTCGAGCGTCGCGCCCTCGGGGATGACCGGGATCGCGCCGGTGACGGCGGCGTTCGTGTCGACGACCACCTTGACGGGCAGGTCGAACGCCCGCGCGAAGTCGAGGTCGCGCTGGTCGTGCGCGGGCACGGCCATCACGGCGCCGTGCCCGTAGTCGGCGAGCACGTAGTCGGCGGCCCAGATCGGCAGGCGCTCCCCCGTGAGCGGGTGGATCGCGGAACGGCTGAGCGGCACACCGGTCTTCGGGCGGTCGGCGTTCTGCCGGTCGATCTCGGACGTCTTCTGCGTCGCCGTCAGGTAGGCGTCGAAGTCGTCACGGACCGAGGCCGGCACCGACGGGTCGGCGACGAGCTCAGCCGCCAGGTCGGAGTCCGGCGCGACGACCAGGAACGTCGCCCCGTGGATCGTGTCCGGGCGGGTGGTGAAGACCGTGACGGGCTCGTCGCGGCCCTCGATCACGAAGTCGACGTCGGCACCGACCGAGCGGCCGATCCAGTTGCGCTGCTGCGCGATGACCTTCGCCGGCCACCGCCCCTCGAGCTGGTTCAGGTCGTCGAGCAGCCGGTCGGCGTACTCGGTGATCTTGAAGTACCACTGCGTGAGCTTCTTCTTCACGACGACGGCGCCGGAGCGGTCCGAGGTGCCGTCGGGCAGGACCTGCTCGTTCGCGAGCACGGTCTGGTCCACCGGGTCCCAGTTGACCCAGCTGTCCTTGCGGTACGCCAGGCCCTTCTCGTACATCTTCAGGAACAGCCACTGGTTCCATTTGTAGTACTCGGGGTCCGAGGTGTGGATCTCGGTGGTCCAGTCGAACGACGGCGCGTAGCGCTTGAAGGACGCCTTCTGCTGCTCGATGTTCGCGTAGGTCCAGTCCTTCGGGTCCACCCCGCGCTTGATCGCCGCGTTCTCGGCGGGCAGCCCGAAGGAGTCCCAACCGATCGGGTGCAGCACGTTGAAGCCCTGCTGACGCCAGTAGCGCGCGACGAAGTCCCCGAGCGCCCAGTTCTCGGCGTGCCCCATGTGCAGGTCGCCGGACGGGTACGGGAACATCTCGAGGATGTACTTGCGCGGACGGGTGTCGTCGAGGTCGGTGGTGAAGAGCCCGAGCTCTTCCCAGCGGGGCTGCCACTTCTCCTGGATACGACGGAAGTCGTAGGCGTTCGGGTCCTCGGCGTGCTGCTCGGTGGTCACGGTCGTCAACGATACAAGCCGGGAGGCCCGTCCCGCGTCCGCCTGTCGGCTCACCCGGCGAGCAGGCGTCCGTCCCGCATCCGCAGGGTGCGGTCGACCAGGTCCGGCGCCACCGGGACGTGCGAGACGATGACGACTGTCCGGCCCGCTGCGCGGGCCGTGGTGACGAGGTCACGCAGCACGGTGTCACCGAGGTCCGGGTCGACGTCTGCGGTCGGTTCGTCGAGCACCAGCACCGGGAACGCGTGCAGCAGTGCGCGGGCGAGCGCGAGCCGGTGCGCCTGGCCGCCGGACACGAGCACGCCGCGTTCCCCGACCGAGGCGTCCAGCCCGCCTCGCCGGACGACCCACTCCCCCAGGCCGACCCGGTCGAGCACGGCGAGCAGTTCGTCGTCGGTCGCGGTCTCACGGGCGAAGAGCAGGTTCTGCCGCACCGACTGGTCGAACACGAACGGGTCCTGTTCGATCAGGCCGACCCGGGCCCGCACCGCGTCGGGGTGCATCGCCTTCGCCTCGACGCCGTCGAGCGTGTAGGAGCCCTCGTGCTCCACGAACCGGACGAGCGCGTCGACCAGGGTCGACTTGCCGGCACCGCTCGGCCCCTGGAGCACGACGACCTCGCCGGGGGCGAGCGTGAACGAGACCCCGTCGACCGCCGGCTCGACCGCACCCGGCCAGCGGACGGTCAGGTCCTGCACGGCGAGCGTGACCGGCCCCTCGACCACGAGCGACGCCGGGTCGGCGTCCTCGTCGGGCTCGGGGACGATGCCGACGGGCACCTCGGCGGGCACGACCTGCTCGACCCGTTCGGCCGCAGCACGCACCCGGCGGAGCGTCAGGACGGCGAGCGGGACGGTCCCGACGACCTCGAAGAGCGCCAGCGGCACGAAGACCGCCAGGGCCCAGAGCGGACCGTCGAGCGCACCGGACACCGCGGCGGGGGCACCGACGGCGAGGATGCCGATCACCGCACCGCCACCGACCAGGCCGACCAGGGCACCGACGAGCGACTCGACCGTGCCACGGCGCCGGACGGCCCGGGTGACACCCGCGTCGAGCCGAGCGATGTGCGCGAGCCGCTCGTCGAGGGTGCCGTACGCGGCGAAGACGTCGAGCGTCCGGACGGTGTCGAGCACGAGGTCCGCGACGCGACCCCGGTCGGCGGCGGTCTCGCGGTCCGAGCGCTCGGCGATGGCCCGGGTGACGATCGTGCCGACCAGGGCCGCGACCGCCAGCGCGAGGACGAGCACGAGCGCCGCCGGCACCGACACGAGCGCCACGGCGACGACCGACAGCACCGCGACGACCCCGGCGGAGACGAGCGGCCCGACCACGCGGATCGGCAGGTCCTGCAGCCGGTCGGTGTCGGTCACCAGGCGCGTCATGAGGTCGCCGCGTCCGGTCCGCCCGAGCCCCGCGGGCGCGATCGACGCGAGCCGCCGGTACATCTCCGTCCGCACCACGGCCAGTTGCCGGAAGGACGCGTCGTGCCCGGCGAGCCGGTCGACGTACCGGAGCACGGCACGCCCCAGCGCGAAGGCGCGCACGCCGACCATCACGAGCGTCAGGTAGAGGATCGGCGGGTGCTCGGCGGCACGGGTGATCAGGTAGCCGCTCGCGGCGAGGAGCGCGACGGCGCAGACCGCGCTGAGCGACCCGGCGGCGACCGCCTTCGCCCAACCCGACCCGTGCGGCATCGCGAGCCGCAGGACGGAGCCGCCACGGGCCTCCCGGCTCATGCGCGCACCCCCCTGCGGACCGTCACGGACCCGCCGGCGCGGACGTCCACACGGACGTCGGCCGCGGCGACGACCGCGGGTCGGTGGCTGGCGACCACGACCACGGCGCCGTCGGCCGCCAGGCCTCGGGCTGCCGCGATGACGCGTTCCTCGGACTCGGCGTCCAGCGCGGACGTCGGCTCGTCGAGCAGCACGAGGGGCGTGGCTGCGCGGCGTGCGCGGTACAGCGCGCGGGCGACGGCGACACGCTGTGCCTGGCCGCCGGACAGTCCGCTGCCGCCGGCGCCGACCGGGAGGCCCGGGTCGAGTCCCAGCCCCGCGTCGCCCAGGGCGGTGCGCACGTCGGCGTCGTCGGGGGTCGCGCTGAGCGCGACGTTCTCGGCGATCGTCCCGCGGACGAGACGCGGCCGCTGGTCGGCCCAGGTGGTGCGCTCGGCGACGGAGGCACCGGCCGGTCCGGGCACGGTGACGGCACCGTCGTGCGGCAGGACACCGCGGAGTGCGGCGATGATGCTCGACTTGCCGGAACCGCTCGGGCCGGCCAGCACGACGACGGTGCCGGGCTCGGCGTGCAGGTCGAACGGTCCGATCACGACGTCGGGTCGGCGGACGGTGAGTCCGCGGACGTCCAGGGCGGTGGCGGGCGTGACGGCGTCCGTGTCGGCGCCGTCGGTCCCGCTCCCGCCGCTTTGGCTCCGGCTGCTGCGGCCGGTCGCGGACGGCGATGCGGTCTCGTCGTCGGCCAGCACGTCGAGCACCGCGGCCGAGGCCTCGACGCCGTCCTGGGCGGCGTGGAAGTCGGCGCCGACCTGGCGGATGGGGGCGAAGGCCTCCGGTGCCAGCACGAGCACGAACATCGCGGCGCCGAGGCCGAGCGAGCCGTCCACCAGGCGGATGCCGATCGAGACGGCGACCAGTGCGACGGACAGGCTCGCGGCGAGCTCGAGCGCGAAGCCGCTCACGAACGACAGCCGGAGCACGCCGATCGTGCCGCGGCGGTACTCGTCGGTGACCACCCCGATGCGACCGACCTGGCGGCGGGCACGGCCGAAGACCTTGAGCGTGGCGAGCCCTTCGACGGCCTCGGTGAAGGCTCCACCCAGCTTCGCGAGGGCGTCCGACTGCTTCCGCTGCAGCGACTGCGTGGCCAGGCCGATCAGGATCATGAAGACCGGGATCACGGGCAGGGCGAACAGGATGATCAGCCCGCTGGTCAGGTCGCCCAGGCCGATCGCGACCAGGAGCATCGGCGTCGCGATCGCGGTGAGCGCGAGCTGCGGAAGGTACCGGCCGAAGTAGGCGTCGAGTGCGTCGAGCCCGGGGCCGAGCGTGGTGGCGAAGCCGGCGCTCGACCGGCCCGCGAGCCACGACGGACCGCGCTCGGCGGCGCGGGCGAGCACCGTCGTGCGCATCTCGCTCTTCACCTTCGCCGCTGCGCGTGCCGCCAGGTCGTCGGTCGCCCACGCGGCCACCGCACGCAGGACGAACGCCCCGCCGAGCAGCGCGAGCGCCTGCCCGAACGCCGCCGGCACCGTGCCGTCGCCGACGGCGTCGACCCCGAGGGTGACGGCCGCGGCGATCCCCCACGCGATCGCGATGGTCGCGAGCGTGCGGAGGACACCCATGCCGGCGGCGGCGACGATGAAGCCGCGCGCCGTCCGGGACAACCGCAGGAGTCGGGGGTCGAGGGGCTTCATCGTCGTCCGCCTAGTGCGCTGCCGCGGAGACCTGGGCGCGGGAGACGCGCTTGCGGAACACCCAGTAGGTCCAGGCCTGGTACGCGAAGACCAGGGGCACGAAGATCAGCGCGACCCAGCTCATCACGGTCAGCGTGTACGACCCGGACGAGGCGTTGTACACGTTCAGGCTGTTGGCGACGTCGTTCGAGGCGGGCATGACGTCGGGGAAGATCGCCGTGAACATGGCGAGCACGATCGCGGCGATGGTGACCGCCATCAGGGTGAAGGCACGCCCCTCCTTGCCCCAGGCGTTGCAGAGCACCGCGAGCACCAGGGCGAGGGCGGCGACCACGGAGAGCACCAGCGAGGCCGGGGTGGCCCGGACGAAGGCCATCGACACCAGGAACGCGGCGCCGACGACGATCGTGACGATGCCGGCCCGGGTCGCCAGGCGCTTGGCGCGGACGCGGATGTCGCCCTCGGTCTTCAGCGCGACGAAGACGACCCCGTGGGTGAAGAACACCAGCAGCGTCGCGGCACCGGTCAGCAGCGCGAACGGGTTGAGCAGGTCGAAGATCGTGCCGGTGTAGTTGTGCCCGGCGTCCATCGGGATGCCACGGACGACGTTGCCGAACGCGACGCCCCACAGGAACGACGGCACGGCACTGCCGACGATGATCATCAGGTCGAAGCGGCGCTTCCACTCGAGGTGCTTGTTCTGGTGCCGGTACTCGAACGACACCCCTCGCAGGATGAGTGCAGCGAGGATGAGCAGCAGCGCCAGGTAGAAGCCGGAGAACATCGTGGCGTACCACTCCGGGAACGCCGCGAACAGGCACGCCCCGGCGACGATGACCCAGGTCTCGTTGAGGTCCCAGACCGGGCCGATGGTGTTGATCAGGACCCGGCGGTCGGTGTCGTCCTTGCCGAGGAACGGCAGGGACATACCGACACCGAAGTCGAATCCGTCGAGGACGAAGTAGCCGACGAAGAAGACGCCGACGATCGCGAACCAGAGAACGGGGAGATCCATCAGGCAGCGTCCATTTCTAGTAGACCGTCACTTCGTGCTTGACCTCGCCGGTCTCCTCGTCGACCTCGTCCGGGTCGGCGGGCCCCTCTTGCGCGACCTTCTTGATGAGCTTGAACTCGACGACGGCCAGCGAGCCGTAGATCAGGGTGAAGACCAGCAGCGAGATGAGGACCTCGAGTCCGGTCACGTTCGGCGACACACCGTCCTTCGTCTGGAGCAGCCCGAACACGAGCCACGGCTGGCGGCCCATCTCGGTGAAGACCCAGCCGACGATCATCGCGGCCATCGGCAGCGGCACCGTCCAGGTGGCGATGCGCCACACCCAGCGCTGCGTCGGGAACCGGCCCTTGCGGGTCAGCCACAGCCCGACCAGCGAGACCATGACCGCGCCGACGCCGAGGGCGATCATCCAGCGGAACGACCAGTAGGTGACCCAGATGATCGGCTTGTAGTCGCCGGGGCCGTACACCTGCGTGTACTGCGCCTGCAGGTCGTTGATGCCCTCGACCGTGCCGTTGAACGTGTGCGTCGACAGGAACGACAGCAGGTACGGCACCCGGATCGAGAACAGCTCGTGCACGCCGTCGGGCGTGCCGAGCGTGAAGATCGAGAACGAGGCGTCCTTGCCGGTCGCGGTGTTGTACAGCGCCTCGGCCGCCGCCATCTTCATCGGCTGCGTGTCGACCATCGTCAGGCCGAGCTGGTCACCGGTCAGGACCGTCAGCGCGCCGGCCGCGAGCATGGTCCACATGCCGAACTTCAGCGCCGGCAGCATCGTCTCGAGGTTCTGGTTGCGGGCCAGGTGGTAGGCCGCGACCGAGATGATGACCGCCGCGGCGACCATGAAGCAGGCGAAGAGCGTGTGCGGGAACGCGGCCAGGGCGACCTTGTTGCCGAGCACCGCCCAGATGTCGGTGAGCTCCGCACGGCCCTTGGCCTCGTTCATCGCGAAGCCGACCGGGTGCTGCATGAACGCGTTCGCGGCGATGATGAAGTACGCCGACATGATCGTGCCCGCGCTCACGCACCAGATGCTCGCCAGGTGCAGGCCCTTGGGCAGGCGGTCCCAGCCGAAGATCCAGATGCCGATGAAGGCCGCTTCGAAGAAGAACGCCAGGATGCCCTCGAGCGCGAGCGGTGCGCCGAAGACGTCACCGACGAAGCGCGAGTAGTTCGACCAGTTCATGCCGAACTGGAACTCCTGCACGATGCCCGTCACGACACCCATCGCGAAGTTGATCAGGAAGATCCGCCCGAAGAACCGCGTCAGCTGCAGGTAGTGCGCGCGGCCGGTCCGGTACCAGGCGGTCTGGAACACGGCCACAACGGCTGCCATGCCGATCGTCAGCGGGACGAAGAGGAAGTGGTAGACGGTCGTCAGACCGAACTGCCACCGCGACAGGAGGAGCGGATCGAGGAGGTCGTTCATGCGGCGATTCCGAGACGGGTGGCCGCGCGCTGTTCGTGCACGTCAGTTGCTTCCTGTGGAACGGATACATCAGGTGTCACAGCCCTTGGGACACCCCAACGCTATCGCGCTGCATCACACTTCGACAAGTTGTAGAACGACTCCGTGCACAAACGTGCACAGCCCTTGCACGGCACAACGGTGCGGCACGGATGTTCGCGCGGCCTGCTCCACGAACGACGACAGGCGCCGGGTGGATACCCGACGCCTGTCGCTTTGTTCGCAGGGCTGTGGTTACAGCAGACCCTCGGCCTTGAGCCAGTCCTCGGCGATGGTGGACGCCTTCTCCTTGTCGGCCGTGCTCTTGGTGTTGAGCTCGATCAGGGCCTCGGTCGTGAGCTTCTCGTTGACCGAGTCGATCGCGTCCGCAGCCTTCTCGTTGACCTTCTTCGAGACGACCGGCACGACGTTCTGCGGCAGGATCAGGTTCTCCGGGTCCTTCAGCGTGACGAAGCCGTTCGCCTTGATGCTCGGGTCGGCGGTGTAGATGTCGGCCAGCTGGACGGTGTCGTCCTTGAGTGCCTTGACGGTCAGGGCGCCGCCGCCGTCCTCGATCGCCTTGAAGTCGACGTCGACGCCGTAGACCGACTTGAGCCCCTTCGGGCCGTACGGCCGCGTCTGGTTCTCGGAGTTGGCCCCCACGGTGAGCTTCTCGTCGACGTTCTTCAGGTCGGCCAGGCTCGTGACGTCGTTGTCCTCGGAGAACTTCTTCGTGACGGTGTAGCTGTCCTGGTCGGTCGCGTCGGCCTCGTCGAGGACCCGGAGGCCCTTCGGCAGGGCCTTGTCGAGCCCGTCGTCGATCTGGTCGGCGGTCTTGGCGTCCGAGTCCTTGTCGAAGTACTGCAGCAGGTTGCCGCTGTACTCGGGCATGACGTCGATGGCGCCCTTCTCGAGCTGCGGGATGTAGACCTCACGCTGCCCGATGTTGAAGTTGCGCTTCACGTCGAAGCCGTCCTTCTCGAGGACCTGGGCGTACAGCTCGGCGATGATCTCGTTCGAGTAGTACTGCTGCGAGCCGACGACGATGGTCTTCGAGTCGGACGAGTCGCTGGAACCGCTGTCGAGCGGGTCGCTCGACGCGCAGCCGGCGAGGGCGGCGACGACGCCCACCGCCATCGCGGCGGCGACACCGGCGCGGATCTTGGGTGCTGTGATCACGAGGGATTTCCTTCCGGGAGTGGATTGCGGGCTCGCTCACGCGACCCCTGACGCTGTCGGGCCGACGGGTCCGCGGTGCCCTTCGGCACCGCCGCCCGCTGCAGCACGGCGAACACGATCTCGAACGCGATCGCGAGGGCGATCACGAGGATGGAGGCGCCGAGCATCTCGGCGTAGTCCTGGGTCTTCAGGCCGAGGAAGAAGTACCCGCCGAGGCCACCGGCCCCGACGTACGCGGCGAGCGTGGCCGTCGCGACGACCTGCAGCACCGCGGCGCGGATGCCACCGATCAGGAGCGGGAGCCCGAGCGGGATCTCGACTTTCCACAGGATCTGCCAGCCGGTCATGCCCTGGGCCTTCGCGGCGTCGACGACCCCCGGGTCGACGGACTCGATGCCGGAGTACGCACCGGCGAGCACCGACGGGATCGCCAGGATGACGAGGGCGAGCAAGGGAGCCTGCAGCCCGATGCCGAGCAGCAGCCCGAACAGCGAGAGCACGCCGAGCGTCGGGAGTGCCCGCACCCCGCCGGACACCGCGATCGAGAAGCCACGAGCGCGGCGGGTGTGGCCGATCGCGTACCCGACCGGCACGGCGATGACCGCCGCGATGAGCACCGCGAGCAGGGTGATCCAGACGTGCTCCCAGAGGCGCGTGGGGATGCCGTTGTACCCGCCGTAGTTCGTGGGGTCGAACACCCACGCGAAGGCCTGACCGATGATCACGAGGAGACCTCCGCTGCTTGCAGGACTCGGCGAGCCTGTCGGCGTGACACCGAGTTCGTCCGGGTCCACGGCATGACCAGGCGCCCGAGCAGCACGAGGAGGCCGTCGAGGGCGAAGGCGAGCACGAGCACCATCACGATGCCGGAGAGGATCTCCTCGTAGATCCCGCGCCCCAGGCCGTCGGTGAACAGCAGGCCGAGACTCGGGATGCCGAGGACCGCGCCGACCGTGGTCAGCGAGATCGTGGAGACCGAGACCACCCGGAGCCCGGCCAGCAGGACCGGACCGGCGAGCGGGAGCTCCACCCGGAAGAACCGCTGCGCCGGCGAGTAGCCCATGGCGGTCGAGGCGGACTTGGTCTCGGAGTCGACCGAGGTCAGCCCGTCGACCGTGGAACGGACCATCAGCGCGAGGCCGTACAGCGTCAGACCGATGACGACGTTGATCGGGCTCTGCAGGCCGGTGCCGATGATGCTCGGCAGGGCGACGAACAGGGCGAGCGACGGGATGGCGTAGAGCAGACCGGCGAGGGTCACGATGCTGCTGCCCACACCCGATGCGAAGCGCGACCCACCGGGGCGCTGCAGCCGGACCACCAGCCACCCGATCGGGATCGACAGCAGGAACGCGACGATGATCGGCGGGATCGCGATCGCGAGGTGGGACAAGGTGTTGTCCCAAATCGTGTCGAGGTTCGCCAGCACCCACTTCACCGGGTGCCCCCACCCTGCGCCGGAGCACCCGGTGCGTCGTGGGACGCTCCGGCCTCTGCTGCTCGGGAGTCGGACTGCGGAACGGCCTCGGCGGCGTCGACGACCCCGACGGGGCCCGTCAGCACGCCGGCTGCGCGGCCTTCACCGTCGACGACGATCGGACCGGTCGGGGTCTGCTCGACGCGGAGCGCGCGGCGCCCGCGGCCGGCGCCGATGAACGTGGCGACGAAGTCGTCGGCGGGTGCGGCGAGGATCTCGGCCGGCGTCCCCTGCTGGGCGATCTCGCCGCCCTTCTTGAGGATGACGACCTGGTCGCCGAGCTTGAACGCCTCGTCGATGTCGTGCGTCACGAACACGACGGTCTTGCCGAGTTCGCGCTGCAGGCGGATGAGCTCGTCCTGCAGGTCGTTGCGCACCAGCGGGTCCACCGCACCGAACGGCTCGTCCATGAGCAGGATGTTCGGGTCGACGGCCAGGCCGCGGGCCACACCGACGCGCTGCTGCTGGCCGCCGGACAGCTGTGACGGGTACCGGTCGGCGAAGGCACGGTCGAGTCCGACGGTGTCCATGAGCTCGAGGGCGCGCTTGCGAGCGTCGGCCTTGGGGACGCCGGTCAGCAGCGGGACGGTCGCGATGTTGTCGACGACCTTGCGGTGCGGCAGCAGTCCGGAGTTCTGCATGACGTACCCGATGTGGCGACGGAGCTCGACGGGGTTGATCCCGGCGACGTCCGAGCCGTCGATCTCGACGGTCCCGGAGGTGGGGTCGACCATGCGGTTGATCATGCGGAGCAGCGTGGTCTTGCCACAGCCGCTGGATCCGACGAAGACGGTGGTGGTCCGGGACGGGATGACCAGATCGAAGTGCTCGACCGCAGTCGTGCCGTCCGGGTAGGTCTTGCGCACCGAGCGGAACTCGATCATGGGGTGCCCTTCTGTTCGGAGGTAGCCCGACTCCGGATGAGAGTACCCGGGGGTGCCGACATCGGTTCGGTCGCGACGCCGCGTGACGGGTTCCGGACCACGGTTCGTTCCGCGGACACCACCGGTACTGCGCGATCCGACGGGGGACGACGACGCCCGCGCCTCGGTGTTCGGAGGCGCGGGCGGATCGGTTCGGTCTCCGGCGTGTCGCGCCGGTTCGACGGGACGGTCAGGAAGCGGCGATCACCGATTCCAGGTGCGCACGGTTCATCCGGCGGTACTCCTCGATCAGCTCCGTGTCGGGGTGCTCGCGGTCGCGGTGCGCCCGCGCCAGCACCGCGTGACCGGACTCGGCGAGGACGACCCACGCGCGGGTGATGTGCTCGTCGTCCGGCAGCCCGAAGCGGTCGCGCATGATCTGGCCGACGGTCGCGCCGAGCGCGCCCATGCGGTCCTCGGCGTCACCGGTACCGGTGTCCGCCGGGTCGCCGAAGCGGATGGCCCGGAAGCCGGGCTCGGTGCGGTACATCTCGGCGGTCATGTCGATGAGCGCGTCGTTGGCGTCCTGCCAGGTCTCCGCGCCACTGGCGTCGAGCGCCTCGACGAAGCGGGAGGCGAGCCGCTGGGTGCAGCGGATCGCGAGTGCCTCGACCACGGCGATGCGGTCCGGGAAGTACCGGTAGACGGTGCCGATCGACGCCCCCGCGCGCTCGGCGACCATGGCGGTCGTGAGCCGTTCGAACCCGATCTCGTCGATCACCGCGGCTGCGGCGTCGAGGAGGCCGGCGAGGCGCGCCGAACTGCGGGCTTGGACCGGCTCGTTCCTGAGCAGTGATGATCCCCCCGGCAGAGCGTTCGTTACCTCGGTGACGAGCACGTGTTCTCCTCTTGCGCTCCAGCGCGGTTGGTTGGTGTGACGGGGACAACTTTCGCAGAACGCACCTGGAACGTGGCTGCGACTCACCAGTTGCGACGCACCAGTTCTGTGCAGCGCGCGGGTTTCGTCAGCCGCCCGTGGGAGGATGACGCCATGCCCGACCCGACGCCCCACGAGCCGTCGTTGGCCGAGCCGCTCCTGCACCGTGCGGCCCGCATCGAGGACGCCGTCCAGGAGTTCCGCGAGCACCGTGCACGCCGTCGCGGACTCGTCCCGACGGTGGTCCCGTACACCGGCTACGGCGCGCCCGGTTGGGTGCGCATCCTCTGCCGTGTGCTTCTCACGCGCCGGGGTCTCGCCTCGGACGTCTCCTACGCCGGAGTCCGCGGCTGGAAGAGCTTCACGAGCGTCGCCGTCGACCACGCCGAGGTCACCGTCACCGCCGGCGGCGTCTCCCACGTGGTGAAGACCGACCGTGGCGGTGTCGTCGACACCATCGTCCCGATCGACCTCGAGCCCGGCTGGCGCACGGTGCGGCTGTCGGCAGGTGGCGGGCGCGACGTCGAGGCCGACGTGTTCGTCGTGCACCCGGACACCCGTTTCGGGCTGCTGTCCGACATCGACGACACCGTGATGGTGACCTCGCTCCCCCGCCCCATGCTCGCCGCCTGGAACTCGTTCGTGCTGACCGAGCACGCCCGCCGCCCGGTTCCGGGCATGTCCGTGCTGTACGAACGGATCCTCGCGCAGCACCCCGGTTCCCCGACGGTCTACCTGTCGACCGGAGCGTGGAACGTCGCGCCGACGCTGCAGCGCTTCCTGTCGCGCAACATGTACCCGTCCGGCACGCTCCTGCTCACCGACTGGGGTCCCACGCACGACCGGTTCTTCCGCAGCGGGCAGCTGCACAAGCAGGAGAACCTGCGCCGGCTCGCGAAGGACTTCCCGGACATCCGCTGGCTCCTGGTCGGCGACGACGGACAGCACGACGAGAGCCTCTACGGCGACTTCTCGCGGGAGCACCCGGACAACGTCGCGGGCGTCGCCATCCGGCAGCTGTCCACGAGCGAAGCGGTCCTGGCCGGTGGACGCTCGCGGGCGCAGGAACGCTCCCGTGACTCGTCGGCACCCTGGGTGTACGCACCGGACGGCGCCGGCCTGTGGAGCGAGCTCGCGCGGGTCGGCATCATCGAGTCCGACGCCTCCGACCCGGCCTGAGCGACCCTTCATCACGTTCTCGGCCCGGAGCCCCCGTCGCCGACCGCGGCGCTCGGGCACCGGGTGTTCGATCGGTCCATGAGCACCGAGCCGGCCGCACCGCCCGAAGCCGCACCACACCCAGCCGCACCACGCCCAGCAGCACCACGCCCAGCCGCACCGCACACACCGCCGAACCGCATCGAGGACCACGCCCTGATCGGCGACACCGGCACCGCAGCCCTGGTCGGCCGCGACGGGACCATCGACTGGGCGTGCCTGCCGCGCTTCGACAGCTCGTCCACCTTCGCCTCACTGCTCGGCACGGAGGACCACGGCCACTGGACCCTGCGACCCGTCGACGACGAGGCCACGGCCGAGTGGCGGTACCACGGCGACACCCTGGTGCTCTCGACCGTCTGGACCACCCGTGACGGCGTGGTCGAGGTCACCGAGTTCATGCCCGTCGGCGCGCACCGCCCCTCGATCGTCCGCCGGGTGCGCGGGCTCCGCGGCACTGTCGAGCTCCGGCAGACGCTCCGGATCCGGTTCGACTACTCACGGGCCCTGCCGTGGATCCGGCAGATCGGGGACGACGACGAACCGGCGCTGCTCGCGACGGCGGGCCCTGGCTCGGTGATCGTCCGGGGGCCGCAGTTCCGCGCCGACGACCACCGGCACACCGCCGTCACGACGATCCACGACGGCGACGTGCTCGACACGGTGCTCACCTGGTACCCCTCGCACCGCGAACCGCCGGAACCGCTCGACGTCGACGCGGCCCTCGCCCACACCATCTCGTGGTGGACGGCGTGGACCGCCCCCGCACAGACCACCGGCCGGTACGCCGACGCTGCACGACGGTCGCTGGTGTTCCTCCGCGCGATGACCCACGGCGAGACCGGTGGCGTCGTCGCCGCCGCGACCACGAGCCTGCCGGAGGACCCGGGCGGCGAACGCAACTGGGACTACCGCTACGTGTGGCTCCGCGACGCCTCCCTCGCGCTCGCGTCGCTCATCGCGCACGGCTACCGCGACGAGGCCACGCACTGGCGCGGCTGGCTGCTGCGCGCGATCGCTGGTGACCCCGCCGACGTGCAGATCATGTACGGCATCGCCGGCGAACGCGAGCTGCCCGAACGGGAGCTGCCCGAGCTGCCCGGGTACCTCGGCTCGACGCCCGTGCGCGTCGGCAACGGCGCCTCGACGCAGTACCAGGGCGACGTCTTCGGCGAGGTGCTCGCGGCACTGCACGACGCCCGCGAGCTCGGTGTCGAGGAGAACGCCGACTCGTGGGCGCTGCAGCGGGCGCTGCTCGGCTACGTCGAGGAGCACTGGCAGGAGCCGGACAACGGCATCTGGGAGATGCGCGGCCCCCGGCGGAGCTTCACGCACTCGCGGGTGATGATCTGGGCCGCCTTCGACCGCGGGGTCGCCGCGGTCGAGGAGTTCGGCCTCGAGGGCCCCGTCGACCGCTGGCGCACCCTGCGCGACACCGTCCGCGCCGAGATCGAGGAGCACGGCTGGAACGCCGCGCGCGGTTCCTTCCGCCAGCACTACGACACCGACGAGGTCGACGCGAGCCTGCTCGTCCTGCCGCAGGTCGGGTTCTGCCGCGCCGACGACCCCCGGATGACGGGCACCGTCCGCGCCATCGAAGAGGACCTGCGCGTCGGGGACGACGGCCTCGTGCTCCGCTACCGCACGACGGCCGGCTTCGACGGGCTGTCCGGCGCCGAGCACCCGTTCCTGGCGTGCTCGTTCTGGCTGGTCGAGCAGTACGCCGCCTCGGGACGGGTCGAGGACGCCGAGCGCCTGATGGACGTGCTCGTCGGGTACACGAACGACGTCGGCATGCTCTCCGAGGAGATCGACGTCGCCACCGGACACCACATCGGCAACACCCCGCAGGTGCTGTCCCACCTGACGCTCGTGTCGGCAGCCGACGCCATCGACCGCGCCCGTGGCGCGACCGTCGGGCACCGCACGCGGTTGCCCGTCCACGACGGCGGCACTCGGTCGTGGACCGGCGAGGGTGAGCGCGCCGGCTCCCCCGCCTGATGCGTCTCGCCATGCCCTGATGGCGACCCCACGACGGACGGGAGGCCCGGTGCCAGCTGGCACCGGGCCTCCCGTCCGTCAGGGCGTCCGTTCAGGACGTCGGTAGCGCGTCCGTCAGGACGACGACTCCCAGTCCGCCGGGCCGCGCGAACCGGCGCGGTACTCCTCCAGCGGGACCTCGTCGGCCTTCCACGCGGCGACGACCGGCTCCACGATCTCCCAGCAGCGCTCGGCCACGTCGCCGCGGATGGAGAGCAGCGGGTCGTCGTGGAAGATCCCGTTCAGGACCTCGCCGTACGGGGTGAGCTCGCCGTCGCTGAACGACGACGACAGGGTGACCTGTCCCATCTCGAACGGGTTGCCACCGCCGTTGGCCGACACCGACAGCTCGATCTCGTCCGGGTTCAGGACGATGCGGAGCGTGTCCGCCTTCGGGCGACCGCTCAGGCCGGAGGGCAGGCGGGTGACCGGCTTGAAGGTGATCAGCACCTCTTTCCGGCTGTTGCCGAGTGCCTTGCCGGAGCGCAGCGTGAACGGAACGCCCTTCCAGCGAGCCGTGTCGACCTCGACCGAGATCTCGGCGAGCGTCTCGGTGCTCCGCGACTTGTCGACGCCGTCCTCGTCCTGGTACGACGGCAGTTCCTTGCCGTCGATCGTGCCGGCCGTGTAGACGGCGCGACGCGACGCGATCTTCGGGTCGCCGCCCTTGAGCTGGGTCGAACGGAGCACCCGGGCCAGGGACGAGCGGAACTCGACCGCGTCGATGTCCGCCGGGGCGTCCATCGTCACGATGCCGAGGATCTGCAGCAGGTGCGACTGGATCATGTCGACCATCGCGCCGGCCTCGTCGTAGTACTGGGCGCGGTTCTCGAGACCGAGGGTCTCGTCGTAGAAGATGTCGACCTTCTCGATGTTCTCGGCGTTCCAGATGGGCTCGAACAGGCGGTTCGCGAAGCGCAGACCGATGATGTTCAGCACCGTAGTGCGGCCGAGGAAGTGGTCGGTGCGGTGCACGCGGTCCTCGGGGACGAGCTTGAGCACCGTCTCGTTGAGGGCCTGGGCGCTGGCGACGTCGGTGCCGAAGGGCTTCTCGAAGGCCAGGGTCGTGCCCTCGGGGAGCTCGACGTGCTCGAGCGCCTCGCAGATGTCGGAGGCGATCTGCGGCGGGAGCGCGAAGTACAGGATCGGCTCGGAGTCGGCCGCGGCCAGGAGCGCCTCGAGGTGCTTCGGGTCGGTGGGGTCGCCCTGGATGAACTGCGTCGACTCGATGGTCGCGTCGACCTCCGGCCCCTTGACGTCCTGCGACGCGAAGGACTGCGTGACGATGTCCTTCCACTTCTCGGGGCTGCGCTCGCTGCGGCCCGTGCCGATCAGCTGCACGGGGACGGCACGGCCGCTCTGCAGGAACGTGCCGAGGCCCGGCAGGAGCAGGCGGGAGGCGAGGTCGCCCGTCGCGCCGAAGATGATGAGGGTGCGCTTGTCGGTCACCTGAGGTGACTCCTTTCGCTGTGGTGGGAGGTCCGCTCCAGTCAAGTCGCGGGCGGGCCCGTTTGTTCCGGATCGGGACCGGAGTTCGTCTCCTGGACGCACTTCGGGCGGCACCGTTCTGGTGCCGCCCGAAGTGTCAGGTGCGCTGCAGCGCCGGGTCAGTGCCCGAAGTTACCGCGGTAGTACTCGTAGACCCAGCCGACCAGGGTGATCGCCACGAGGACGAGCCCGATCGGGACGATCCACAGGCCGGCGGCCACGCCGAGGAAGCACACGGCGACCGCGGCGGCCAGCAGGATGGGCCACCAGGACCACGGGCTGAAGTGCCCGAGCTCGGCGTCGCCGTCCTCGATGTTGGCGTCGGGACGGTCCTCGGGCAGGACCCCGCCCTGGGACGACATGACCTTGCCGAGGTAGAAGGCGATGAACGCCGACATCAGGCCGGTCAGGCCGATCGCGACGGTGCCCACCCACTCGGGTTCGCCGTAGTAGATCAGCGCCCAGATCGTGTAGGCGGCGTCCGCCAGGATGAAGAACCCGAAGAGGATCCAGAACAGGTTGGTGTTCGCGCGCATGGCGTTACTTCACCTCGCCCTTCGCGGCGTCGTAGGTCGGGGCATCGGGGGCGTCCTTCGCGGGACCCACACCGATCGGCACACCGGCCTCGGGGTGGTTCAGGTCGAAGGCCGGGGACTCCGAACGGATACGCGGGATCGACGTGAAGTTGTGGCGCGGCGGCGGGCAGGAGGTCGCCCACTCGAGCGAGCGGCCGTAGCCCCACGGGTCGTTCACGGCGACCTTCGGTGCGTTCCGGGCGGTCACGTAGACGTTGAAGATGAACGGCAGGAACGAGATCGCGAGGATCATCGAGCCGATCGTCGACAGCTGGTTCATCCAGGTGAAACCGTCGTTCGGCAGGTAGGTCGCGTAGCGACGCGGCATGCCGATGACGCCCAGCCAGTGCTGGATGAGGAACGTGGTGTGGAACCCGATGAACAGGAGCCAGAAGTGGATCTTGCCGAGACGCTCGTTGAGCATCTTGCCGGTCCACTTCGGCCACCAGAAGTAGAAGCCGGAGAACATCGCGAAGACGACGGTTCCGAAGACCACGTAGTGGAAGTGCGCGACGACGAAGTACGAGTCGGACACGTGGAAGTCGAGCGGCGGCGACGCCAGGATGACACCGGTCAGACCACCGAAGGTGAAGGTGATCAGGAAGCCGAGGGCCCAGAGCAGCGGGGTCTCGAACGTGACCGAACCGCGCCACATCGTGCCGACCCAGTTGAAGATCTTCACGCCGGTCGGGACCGCGATGAGCATCGTCATGAGCGAGAACCACGGGAGCAGGACTCCGCCGGTGACGTACATGTGGTGCGCCCACACCGTGACCGAGAGGGCCGCGATGGAGATGGTCGCGTAGACCAGGGTCTTGTACCCGAAGATCGGCTTGCGGCTGAACACCGGGAAGACCTCGGAGACGATGCCGAAGAACGGCAGCGCGATGATGTAGACCTCGGGGTGCCCGAAGAACCAGAACAGGTGCTGCCAGAGCAGAGCCCCGCCGTTGGCCGGGTTGAAGATCTGCGCGTCGAACACGCGGTCGAGCCCGAGGCCGAAGAGCGCCGTCGCGAGGACCGGGAAGGCCATCAGGACGAGGAGCGCCGTCACGAGGGTGTTCCACGTGAAGATCGACATGCGGAACATGGTCAGACCCGGGGCACGCATCGTGATGATCGTGGTGATGAAGTTCACCGCGCCGAGGATCGTCGAGAAGCCGGTCATGCCGAGCCCGAAGACCCAGAGTGTGCCGCCGAGCCCTGGTGTGAACGTCGTGTCACTCAGTGGCGCGTAGGCGAACCACCCGAACGAGGCAGCGCCCTGCGGGGTGAGGAAGCCGCCGACCGCGATGAGCGAGCCGAACAGGTAGAGCCAGAAGGCGAAGCCGTTGAGTCGCGGGAAGGCGACGTCCGGCGCACCGATCTGGAGCGGCATGATCGCGTTCGCGAAGCCCGAGAACAGCGGCGTCGCGAACATCAGCAGCATGATCGTGCCGTGCATCGTGAACAGCTGGTTGTACTGCTCCTTCGTCGCAACCACGTGCAGGCCGGGTTCGAAGAGCTGGGCGCGGATCACGAGGGCCATCACACCTGCGAGCAGGAAGAAGATGAACGACGCGATCAGGTACATGTACCCGATGGTCTTGTGGTCGGTGGAGGTGATCCACCGAACGACGATGTTGCCCTTCCGACCCACCTTCGACGCCTGGAAGTCCGGCGACGAGGTCTGGGTCGGTTGGCCGACGAGTGACGTTGTCATCTGACGAGCCCCTACTTGTTCTCGCTGGACGCCTCGACCGGCGCCTTGTTGTTCGGTTCGTTGGTGTTGGTGTTGTACTCGTCACCGAGCAGACCGACCTTGCCCTGGTCCTTCAGGGTGTCGAGGTAGTCCTGGTACTGCGCCGGCGTGACGACCTTCACCTGGAAGAGCATCAGCGAGTGGTACTCACCGCAGAGCTCCGCGCACTTGCCCTGGTACGTGCCGAGCTTCTCCGGGATGAAGTACTCCCAGTTGGTCTTGCCCGGGAGCATGTCCTTCTTGTACAGGAAGTCGATGACCCAGAAGGAGTGGTCGACGTCGCGCGAGGAGAGCTCGATCGCGACCTTCTTGCCCTTCGGCAGGTAGAGGGTCGGCAGCTGCGACTCGTCGATCGCCCCGTTGGCGTTCTCTTCTTCCTGGGCCTGGATGCCCTGGTAGTAGACGCTCTCTTCGGGGTTGTCCTTGTTGATGTAGTTGAAGTCCCACGCCCAGCGCTTGCCGTACACGTGCACGGTGGCGTCCGGGTCGGCGAAGGGCTTCTCGATCGCGGCCTGGTCCTTCGCGGTGAAGGCGAAGAAGCCCAGCACGAGGATCAGCGGCACGATCGTGTAGAAGATCTCGAGCGGCATGTTGTACCGCATCTGCACGGGCAGGCCGGTCTGGCCCTTCCGGCGGCGGTAGACGATCGCGGCCCAGATGATCAGGCCCCAGACGATGAGACCGACGGCGAGGAGAACGACCCAGCTGGTGGTCCACAGGCCGACGATGCGGCTCGTGTGGTTGGTGACGTTCTTCGTCTCCTCCGTGCCGGGGAGCCATCCGTTCATCTGCTGCTGCGTGCAGCCAGCCAGTGCGATGACCAGACCGACGGCCACCGGGACGGCCGCCCAACGTATACGGCGATTCGAACGCACTGTTACCTCTCGCAAAAGACGTGAGCTTCGGAGGTCAGCCCGTCGAGTCCGACGGCGAGCCGCACGAAGGCGGCGCATGGCTGGCTCCCAGCTTGATTGGAACACTCCTAGCTTACTCGCAGCTCGGTACCGCTCGCGCACACACGACACGGTTCTGGCCTCGATCCGCACGTCTGCGGGCACGATTTCGCCCGGTCACACCGCGCCCCGGCGGGCCACGTCCGGTCACACGAACGCGAGCGGGGAGCGACCCTTCCGGTCGCTCCCCGCTCGCGTGTCGGATCGCTGGCGATCAGTGGAAGCTGTCACCGCAGGCGCAGCTGCCCTGCGCGTTCGGGTTGTCGATCGTGAAGCCCTGCTTCTGGATCGTGTCCTCGAAGTCGATCGTCGCTCCGTCGAGGTACGGGACGCTCATCTTGTCGACGACGACCTCGACCCCGTCGAACTCGGCGGTGACGTCACCGTCGAGCAGGCGCTCGTCGAAGTAGAGCTGGTAGATCAGGCCCGAGCAGCCACCGGGCTGGACGGCGAGGCGCAGGCGCAGGTCGTCGCGGCCCTCCTGCTCGAGCAGGCTCGCCACCTTGCCGGCAGCGGCGTCGCTCAGGAGGACGCCGTGCGACTGCGTTTCGGTCGCCGGTGCTTCGGTGATGGTGTCGCTCATCGCGCGTCTCCCTCCGGGCGGTGCTGGTCACCGCGCCTGGCGTCGATTGTAAGCACCCTCAGCTGCGCGTCGCGAGCCTGGCGAGCAGGATCGTCTCCGACGCGATGGCACGGTGCAGGACACCGAGGTGCTGCGACTCGTTCGGGCTGTGGGCGCGCGTGTCCGGGTCCTCGACGCCGGTGACCAGGATCTGCGCGTCCGGGAACTCCGCGGCGAGGTCGGAAACGAACGGGATCGACCCGCCGATGCCCTGCTCGACCGCCTCGGCGCCCCAGCCCTCCCGCATGGCCGTTCGGGCCTCCTGGACGGCCCAGCCGGCGGTGTCGACGAGGAACCCGTCGCCGCTGTCCGGCTCGGTGATCTCCATCCGTGCGCCGAACGGGACGTGCTCGCGCAGGTGCCGCTCGACGGCCGCGGACGCCTGCCGGGCGTCCTGACCGGGGGCGACGCGGACCGAGACCCGTGCCGAGACCGTGGGCAGCAGGGTGTTCGAGGCGTTCGCGACACTCGGCACGTCCATGCCGGTCACCGTGATCGACGGCTGGAACCACATGCGGGACAGCACGGCGCCGGTGCCGATCGGGCGGACACCGGGCACGAGCGCGGCGTCGACGGCGAGTTCGTCCTCGGTGCGCTCCGGCACGTCGGCCTCGTACGAGGACAGCCCCTCGACGGCGACCGAGCCGTCGGCGTCGTGCAGCGAGGCGAGCAGCCGCACCATGGGGATCATCGCGTCCGGGGCCGCTCCCCCGAACATGCCGCTGTGACAGGCGTGCTCGAGCGTGGTCAGGGTGAGCTTGAAGGTGACGTTGCCGCGCAGCGAGACCGTGATCGACGGGACCTCGGTGGACCAGTTGTCGCTGTCCGCCACGACGATGACGTCGGCCGCGAGGTGCTCCTTCTGCTCGCGCAGGAACGTGCGGAACGAGCGGGAGCCGAACTCCTCCTCGCCCTCGACGAAGAGCACGATCCCGAGGTCGAGGTCGTCACCGAACTGGGCGTGCACCGCGCGGAGCGACGCGATGTGCGTCATCACGCCCGCCTTGTCGTCCGAGGCACCGCGGCCGTACAGGCGGTCACCGCGGAGGGTCGGCTCGAACGGCGGCGTCTCCCACAGGGCCTCGTCGCCCTGCGGCTGCACGTCGTGGTGGGCGTAGAGCATCACCGTCGGCTTGCCGTTCCGCGCCGGGCGCACCGCGAGCACCGCGGGCTGGCCGAGCTCGGTCTCCGCGTCGGCCGCCGCGACGTCGGCCGTCGACCCGGACACCGCGGACCGCACGATCCGGACGTCGTCCGCGCCGAAGACCCCGGTCGACCGGGCGAGGTCCGCGACGGCCTCGGCACTCGCGCGCACGTTCGACGCGTCGAAGGCCGACCAGGACACCGACGGCAGGCGCACCAGCGCGGACAGGTCGGCGATCGTCGTGGGCAGTGCGCCCTGCACGTGTTCGCGCAGGGCGTCGAGGAGCGCGGGGTCGGTCGCGGGGCTGTGCTGTTCGCTGTCGGTCATGCCCGGTAATCTAGAGGAGATCCCGCACGCACACCGCCGTTAGGAACGCACCGTGGCGAAGGCAGCCCCCAAGACCAACACGACCGTCAACCCGACCGAGGCCGAGCTCCTCGAGCAGGGCAAGGGCCGCCCCACGCCGTCCCGCCGCGAGCGAGAGGCAGCGAACCGCCGCCCCCTCGTCGGCAACACGCCGGTCGACAAGAAGGCCGCCCGTGCCCGCCTCAACTCGGAGCGCGAGCGTGCCCGGGTCGGCATGGCCAACGGCGAGGAGCGCTACCTGCCGGCGAAGGACCGTGGTGAGCAGCGACGCTTCGTCCGCGACTGGATCGACGCCCGCTGGAACGTCGGCGAGGTCATGATGCCCGTGCTCGTGCTGTTCCTGATCGTCGGGTTCGCGGCCGCGCAGACCGTCATCGCCTCCTACTCGCTCCTGCTCGTGTGGGCGTTCGTGGCGCTGTTCATCATCGACTGCGTGGTGCTGTGGCTGTCGCTCCGCCGCAAGCTCACCAACAAGTTCGGCGAGTTCCAGCGCGGCACGTTCCTCTACATCCTCACGCGGGCGTGGCAGCTGCGCTTCCTGCGGCTGCCGAAGCCCCAGGTCCGGCGTGGGCAGTACCCCACGCTCTAGGCACACGCACACGACGAAGCGCCGCCCGGCCTGCCGGGCGGCGCTTCGTCGTTCCCGCTCCCCCACTCCCCACTCCCCCGCTCGTGCTTCGTGAGCAGGAATGGTCGGGTGGGCGCGGCGCACCCGACCATTGCTGCTCACGAAGCGGCCGTGGGCGCGCCCCCAGGAAGGACTGGAGGCCCGTGGCGGTGTCGCCACGGGCCTCCAGTCCGTCAGGTGGTCGCGTCTACCGCGCGGCGCGACGCAGCCGCCGACGGCGCAGCCGGTTGATGCACGCGGCCCAGGTCGGCCCCTCGTAGAGGAACGCCGTGTAGCCCTGCACGAGCGTGGCCCCGGCGTCGATGCGGTCCTGCACGTCCTGCTCGGTGGTCACGCCACCGACGGCGATGACGCAGAAGTCGGCGGGCACCGCGGCGCGGACGCGACGCAGCACCTCGAGCGAGCGGGCGGCGACCGGCGCACCGGAGAGTCCCCCGGCACCCATCGCCTCGACGTCGGACGGATCGGCGGTCAGCCCGTCGCGGGAGGTCGTCGTGTTGTTCGCGATCACCCCGGACAGCCCGAGCTCGACCGCGAGGCCCGCGATCGCGTCGATCTGCTCGTCGGTCAGGTCCGGCGCGATCTTGACGAGCACCGGCGTCCGGCCGGCGGCGTCACGCACCGCGGACAGCAGCGGTCGGAGCTGGTCGAGTTCCTGCAGCCCGCGCAGACCGGGCGTGTTCGGCGAGCTGACGTTGACCGCCAGGTAGTCCGCGAACGTCGCGAGCCGACGGGTGGACTCGAGGTAGTCGTCGATGGCGTCCTCGACGGAGACCACCCGGCTCTTGCCGATGTTCACGCCGATGACGGGGCGACCGGGGTTGCGGCGGGCGCGCTCGAGGCGCCGGGCGGCGGCTGCGGCGCCGTGGTTGTTGAAGCCCATGCGGTTGATCAGGGCACGGTCGCCGATCAGCCGGAACAGGCGCGGGCGCTCGTTGCCGGGCTGCGGCTTGGCGGTGATGGTGCCGACCTCGACGTGGCCGAAGCCGAGCAGGCCGAGACCGGCGATGCCGCGGGCGTCCTTGTCGAACCCGGCCGCCAGGCCGAAGCGCGACGGGAAGTGGATGCCCATCGTGGTGATGCCGTCGGCCGCCGCGGGACGGCAGTACCGCTCGACGACGCCGCTCAGGAACGGCACGCGGGGCAGCCCCGCGATGACGGCGAAGGCCAGGTGGTGGGCACGTTCCGGGTCCATGTTCGCGAACACGGAGCGGAACACGACGCGGTAGCCGCCGCGCACGATGCGTTCGGCGATGCCGCTCACGCGCGCGTGCCGGACGGTGTGGACGACCCGGCGGCCGTGTCGGATGCCGCGTGGTGGTCGCGGCGGAGCTGGCCGATGGCGTCCTCGAAGTCCTCGAGCGAGTCGAACGCCTGGTAGACGCTCGCGAACCGCAGGTAGGCGACCTCGTCGAGCTCCCGCAGCGGCGCGAGGATCGCGAGACCGATGTCGTTCGCGTCGATCTGGCTGGATCCGGAGGACCGCACGGTCTCCTCGACGCGCTGCGCGAGCACGGCCAGGTCGCCGTCGGTGACCGGGCGGCCCTGGCAGGCCTTGCGCACGCCGGAGACGATCTTGTCGCGGCTGAACGGCTCGGTGACGCCGTTGCGCTTCACCACGTTGAGCGAGGCGGTCTCGGTCGTCGAGAACCGTCGACCGCAGTTGGGGCACTGTCGACGGCGGCGGATGGAGGTTCCGTCGTCGCTCGTCCGTGAGTCGACGACGCGGGAGTCCGGGTGGCGGCAGAAGGGGCAGAACATGTCGTTCCCCAGGCTATCGGTTCGTGCGCTCCGTCACGGCGGCCCCGTGCGCGGGGAGCTGCTCCTCGGTGGACAGGGCGACGATGTGCGGCGCGACCTCGGCCAGGGCCTCGGGCGTGTACCGGACGATCTGCTGGGGTCGCAGGAACGTCGACGCGGACAGTCCGGACCCGAACCGGGCCTGGCCGCCGGTCGGCAGCACGTGGTTGGACCCGGCCAGGTAGTCCCCCAGGCTCACCGGCGTGCTCGGCCCGACGAACACCGCACCGGCGGCGTCGATGTCGGCGAGCACGGCGTCGTCGTCGACCGTCTGGATCTCGAGGTGCTCGGGCCCGTACGCGTTGCTCACCGTCGCGGCGTCGGTCAGCGAGTCCACCAGGACGATCGCGGACTGCGGTCCGTCCAGGGCGGTCTGGAGGCGCGCAGCCGTCCCGAGCACCGCCGTGCGTTCCGGGATGGCGGCTTCCACCGCGTCGGCGAACGCCGCGGACGTCGTCACCAGCACGCTGCCGGCCTGCTCGTCGTGCTCGGCCTGGCTGATGAGGTCGGCGGCCACGAACCCGGCGTCGGCGGTGTCGTCGGCGATCACGAGGATCTCGGTCGCCCCGGCCTCGGAGTCGATGCCCACCACCCCGCGCACCAGGCGCTTGGCGGCGGCGACGTAGTTGTTGCCCGGACCGGTGACCAGGTCGACCGGCTCGAGGTCGATCTCGGCGACGCCGTACGCCAGCGCGCCGACGGCTCCGGCGCCGCCCATGGCGTAGACCTCGTCGATGCCGAGCAGCCCCGCCGCGGCGAGGATCGTCGGGTGGACCGCGCCGCCGTGGTCGCGCTGCGGCGGCGACACGAGGGCGATCGAGGGCACGCCCGCGACCTGGGCCGCGACGACGTTCATCACGACGCTGGACGGGTAGACGGCCTTGCCCCCGGGCACGTAGAGCCCCACGCGGCGCATCGGCTGCCAGCGCTGGTGGACCTCGGCGCCGTCGGCCAGGGTCGTCACGGACGGGGCGGGGATCTGCGCGGCACTCGCGGCGCGGACGCGGCGGATGGCCTCGTCGAGGGCTGCCCGGACCTCGGGCGTGAGCCCGGCCACGGCTGCGGTGATCTCGGCAGCGGGCACCCGGACGTCCGCGGGAGCCCCGCCGTCGAAGCGCTCGGCCTGGTCGTGCAGGGCCGCGGCCCCGCGGTGTCGGACGTCCTCGATCAACTCGCGCGCGGCGTCGACCGCGTGCGACACGTCGCCCGCGGCGCGGGGCATGAGTCGGAGGAGTTCGGCACGGGCGGGGAGGCCACCGCGGAGGTCGATTCGCTGCATCATGAGGGGTCCGATCCTACCGAGCCGATCGCCGACGCCCAGTAACGTGAGGGCTGATGAACTTCGAGAAGGCACGGCGCCTCGTGAGCGACCTCGTCCGGGTGAACGAGCGGTACGCACGCGACGGCCACTACCGCAACGACGTCCGTGAGCGACTCGGCCGGACGGTGTCCCGGGTCGACGTCGGTGTGGCTCGGCGGGAACGCGATCGTGCGCCGCTGGCCGCGCGCCCGTTCGACGGCCTGGTGGAGACGAGCCTGTCGCTCGCCGGCATCCGCACCGTGGACCGCGATCCCGAGGTGGTGCTCGTGGTCGACGAACTCCGCGAGGGTGCCGCCTTCGCCGGGGTGCAGACCGCCCTGGCCGTCGCCCTGGCGCTCGGCGACCGCCTCGGCCGGCGGGTCCGGGTCGTCATGGTCCGGTGGACGACACCCGGCAACAGTGCCGCCGCAGCCGAGGCGCTCGTCGCCGACCGGTTCCCGGAGTCGCGCGTCGACGGACGTCCCGGGGTCCGCGTGGTCCGGCGCGAGGACATCTTGGACACCGAGTTCGGCCGCGACGACGTCTGGGTCGCCACGCACTGGAAGACCGCGCACCCGATCGACGTCGCCGTCACCGCCGGGGTGGTCCCCCGACACCGCGTCGTGTACCTGGTGCAGGACTACGAACCCGGCTTCAGCCCGTGGTCGACCGAGTACGCGGTCGCCGCCTCGACCTACCGCGCCGGCTTCCGGATGCTCGTGAACTCCGAGCCGCTGCGCCGGTACCTGGCCGACGTCGAGGGCCTCGACGTCCCCTCCGAGCACACCTTCGCACCGCACCTCGACCTCGAGCTGCTCGAACGCGTGGCCGCTGCCCGGGGGCACGAGGACGTGGTCCGGGTCCTCTTCTACGGCCGTCCGAGCAAGCACCGGAACCTGTTCCGCCTCGGCGTCGCCGCGCTGCGGGTCGCGGTGCAGGAGCTGGCCGCCGACGGCATCCGGGTCGAGTTCCACTCGGCCGGTGAACAGCACGGCGACGTCGAGCTCGACGGGGGCCGAGGCGACGCGAAGCTCGTCTCGCACGGCACCATGCCCTGGGACGACTACTTCCGGTTCATCGCATCGACGACCGTGGTGCTGTCACTCCAGCACAGCCCGCACCCGAGCCACCCTCCGTTCGACGGCGCGGTGTCCGGCGCACGTGTCGTGACGAACGAGTTCCGCGGCACCCGGGCGCACCTGCACCCGAACCTCGAGGCGGTCCCCGCCGATGCCCGTTCCCTCGGCCTGGCCGTCGCCGACGCCGTCCGGCAGGCAGCTGCGGACGGCCCGACCGGGCACGTGCCCCTGGCCGCGGGGGTGCTCGGTGGCCCGCTGGAGACCGCCGTGGACGCCCTCGCACGTGCACTCGAAGCAGAGGAGTCCGACCGATGACCCGCTCCACCCTCGTCGTCGTGCCCGTGTACGGTGACCTCGACTCCCTGCTGCGGTGCGTCGACGGGCTCCTCGAGCACCTGGACACCCAACGGCACCGCGCGCTGTTCGTCAACGACTGCGGGCCCGAGGCGGACACCATCGAGCGGGCGCTGCTCGACCGGATCGGCGACCGCCCCGGGTTCCGGTACGAGCGGAACGACCACAACCTCGGGTTCGTCGGCACGTGCAACCGAGCCGTGGACGAACTCGACCGCGGCGCCGACGACGCCGGCACAGAGGCCGTCCTGCTCCTCAACAGCGACGCCGTGCCGACGGCGGGGTTCCTCGACGCGATGCTCGCGGTCCTCGACGAGGACCGCACCGGCGTCGTGACCGCGCGCAGTGACAACGCGACGATCGCGAGCATCCCCTACCGCCTGACCAACCGGGGTACGGCCCGCACCGAGGACCGCACGCGACGGGTCTGGGGCGAGCTCGCACCGCTGCTCCCGGTGTCCCAGGTCCTGCCCGTCGCGATGGGCTTCTGCTTCCTCACCCGCCGCGAGCTGATCGCCGAGCACGGTCTGTTCGACGAGGCCTTCGCGCCCGGCTACGGCGAGGAGAACGACTACTGCCTCCGGATCGCCGCCCACGGCTGGCTCGCCAAGATCGCCAACCGCGCGCTGGTCCTGCACGCCGGCGGCAAGAGCTTCTCCGGCAACCGCAGCGCGTTGCGCGCCGCGCACCAGCGCGTGCTCGAGGGTCGCTACCCGTTCCTGCCGGACGCAGTGGCCGCGTACCAGCGGCACGGCATGACGGCGACCGAGCGGTTCGCCGACGTCCTCGTCCCCGCGGGGCAGCGCCCGCGGCTCGCCGTGGACCTGCGGCACGTCGAGGACGCCGACACGCTCGTCCGCCAGGTCGACGCGGCCTTCGGGGACGGCTTCGACCTGGAGGCCCGGCTCCCCGCCGGTACGTCGGCACCGGCCGCGTGGACCGTCACCACCGGAGACCCCAGCCCGGACGACCTCGTCACGGTCGCCGTGCTCGTGGACCCGGCGCCCGCGGACGTCGTCGCGGCCAACCGGCGGGCGCTCCACCTGGTGGTCGTGCGGGCCGCGCAGAACGCGGTGCCGTGGTCGTCGCGAGCGCACCGGACGGGCGCCGACGCCCTCGCGGCCGTCGTGGACCACTTCGCCGTGGTCGTCGCACCGGGCGCGGTCACCGACGCCCGTGCACGCATCGAGGATGCGCTGACGGCCCCGCTCGCGGGCACGGCCGACGCGCTCGAACGTCGGTGGGCGGCGCTGCTCCCCCTCGACCTCACGGCCGCCGACGTCGCCGCGGCCAGCGCAGCGGACGAGGTCGTGCGCCTGCGCCGGGAGCTCACCGACCTGCGCGCGAGCAGGTCCTTCCGCACCGGCCAGGCGATCGCGAAGGTCGCCGCACGACTGCCGGGGCGCCGCTGATGGCCGAGGCGAAGGGCATCGGCCGCGTCGCACGGCGCCTCGCCCGACCCTTCCGGGGCCCGGACCGACCACTGACCGTGACCGACCGGCTCGACCGCTGGGCCCGGCGGGTCGCCGAGTTCGAGGTACTGGACCGCGCGTACTTCGAGGCACAGACCGGACGGACGTTCGACACCGACGCCGACGCCGTCGCGTTCTACGTGCACAACGACGGGCAGCGTGGGCTCTCGCTGCACCCGCTCATCGAGCACGAGTGGATGCGCGAGCACCAGCCCGTCCCCGCGATGTCCTGGTACGACGCCCTGCACCAGGAGGGCCCCGAGCTCTTCCAGACCGGGCCGCTCTTCGACGCAGGCGTGTACGCCGCCTCGGTGCCGGGAGCCGACCGCCCGGCGACCACGCTCGATGCGCTCCGGCACTTCCTGCGGAAGGCGACCGACGCGACCACGCTCCCCGTGCCTCCAGGCCGCCGTGGCGACGCTCCCACCTGGGGCGCCGCACGCGACGCAGCCGTCGCCGATGCGCGCGCCTTCGCCGGTGCGCAGCACCGCACCCGGCGACGCTACCGGTCCACGTGGGACGGGCCCGAGGTCGCCGAGGCCCTCAGCCGGTACCCGCGCGGTGTCGCGCGGCGCGACGCGGAGCAACCGCTCGTGTCGATCGTGATGCCGGTGTACCGGCGCGCCGACGTGGTCGGTGCGGCGATCGCTTCGGTGCGAGCGCAGCAGCACACGAACTGGGAACTCCTCGTGGTCGACGACGGGTCCGGCGACAACACCGTCGACGTCGTGCGCGGGCTCGCTGCCGAAGACGGGCGCATCCGGCTCCTCGAGCGGGAGAACGGCGGTGCCGGCGCCGCACGGAACACCGGACTCGCGGCCGTGCGTGGCGACTTCGTCGCGTTCCTCGACGCCGACAACACCTGGCGTCCGGAACACCTGACCGCGGCCCTCGCGGCTCTGCTCGAGACCGACGGGCCCGCCGTGCACACGGGTCTGCGGATGGTCGGCGCGAACAACGCGGACGACCGGACCGCGCCCGTCGAGACGTACCGCGGCGAGGACGGCACGCTCGACGACCTGCTCGCCGGCAACTTCATCGACCTCAACGCGCTCGTGGTCCGCCGTGACGTCGCCGCAGGGGTCGGCCCGTTCGACGAGACGCTCCGACGCTGGATCGACTGGGAGTGGCTGCTCCGCATCGGGCAGCGGTTCGGGGTGCCCGCGTACGTGCCCGTCATCGGCGTCGACTACGACAACGTGCGGGACCAGCGACGGGTCTCCTCCGCCCAGCCCGCGTCGTGGCAGGAGGTCGCGCTCGCCCGCCACCGCATCGACTGGGACGCCCTGTCGTCCGCAGCACCGACGCGCGACACCGGACTCGTCTCGATCGTCGTCCCGGTGTTCCGCGACTGGACGATGACCCGGCGCGCCGTCGATGCCGTCCTCGGCGCGGCCGACCACGACGGCGACCGCGTCGAGGTCGTCCTGGTCGACAACGGCTCTCCGCGATCGGTCTCCGCGATCCTCGGTGCATGGTTCCGTGACGAACCCCGGGTGGTCCTGCAGCGCGAGGACCGGAACCGGAACTTCGCCCTGGGCAGCGACCTCGGACTCGCCCGGTCCTCGGGCGGCACCGTCGTCATGCTCAACAACGACACCGAGGTCACCACCGGCTGGCTGCGGCCGCTCGTCAGCGCGCTGGACGACCCGTCGGTCCTCGGCGCGCAGCCCCTGCTCGTGTACCCGGACGGCGTCGTGCAGGCCGCCGGCACGGTGTTCGGCGGGGACAAGGTGCTGCCCTGGCACTTCCTCGGCGAGCACCCGCGGCACGACGCCGACCGCGTGTTCGGGTCGGGCTCCGCCGGCGCAGTGCGGTTCTCGGCGATCACCGCAGCCGCCGCGGCGTTCCGTGCCGTCGACCTGATCCGCTGGCACGGGTTCGACCCCGTGTACGCCAACGGGCTGGAGGACGTGGACCTGTGCCTCCGCGCACTGTCGACGTCACCGGCGGGCTCCGCCTTCGTCGTCGTCCCGTCGTCGGTCGTCGTCCACCACGAGAGCCGCACGCCGGGCCGGGACGACGCCCGCGTCGACAACCGCCGCGTCTTCGACGAGCGGTGGCGCGGGCGGTACCCCGACGCCGACGCCGACGCCCGGTACGACGCAGCCGGACTGCGCTACCTCGGAGTGGCCCCCGGGCTCCCCAAGGGCCACGGCGTGATGGTGCGGTCCTCGCGACCGGTCATCGTCCGGGAGGAGGGGGCTGCAGGCTTCCGTGTCGCCGTCAAGCACGACGGCACGCGCGTCGCGGACGTGTCCGCGCTGGTCATCGCACTCGAAGCCGCGGGACACGTGGTGCAGGTCGACATGCCGACGTCCTGGTACCGGGGATCCAGCGGGTTGGACGAGGTGACCGTGCTGGTCGTGGGGGCACCGTCTTCGGGGCCGGGTGGTTCGTCGTTCGTGCCGCAGCCGGGGGCGCGGAACGTCGTGTGGCTGGCGGAGGGGCAGTCCGTCGCGGACGGGGACTTCGCCGTCGTGGTCGGGGCTGTGGCGGAGGCGGGGCAGGTCGTCCGGTCGCTGTGAGCGCTCCCTCGGCGCAGGTGGCGAGCGGACACCACGAGCCCGCGGAGCTGAGCGCGTTTCGACTCTGAGGCGGATTCTTCGGGCACGTTCACCAGGTTCCGAGACAAACGAGGCCTGCTGTTCACCTTGCCGGAGCAGGCTGCTCGCATGTCGCTCCTCTCGGATGCAATGCGGTCGACCTTCACGACCAAGTGCGCTGTGTGCGGCGCGGTCATCCGGAAGCGCGATGCGCTCGACCACGAGGGGCTGGCGTTCTGCTCGGTCCTGCACGAGGCCGAGTACATCGTCGCGACGCTGGACTGAGCGCCCCCGACCTCATCTCACTGGTTGAGACCCATCGTCGCCGCTGCCTGCCGGATGAACAGGCGCATGCGGACCGCCGCCTCTGCGGAGACGTGCGGGAGGGGGTGTTCGCCGTCCTCGGACATGCCGCCACCCCACGAGTTGTTGGAGGCTCGGGCGAAGGCGAACGGATCCGCGACCACCCACCCTCGTCGCGATCCGAGGTCGAACAGGTGCCGGTTCGCCACGACCCCGTTCGCGCGCTGGTTCACCGTGCCGTTGGTGCGGTTGTTCGGCGGGACCAAGCAGATCAGGGGTGTCTGACACTCCGCGAACCGCACGATCTTCTCGATGTTCGCGGTCATCTCCTCGAAGGGCACGCCCTCCCGGACGTCGTTCATGCCGATCATGACCACGAGCACGTCGGCCAGTGAACGACGGACCTGACCGAACGCACGCTCGGACGTCGCACCGTCCTCGGCGAAGCCTCCGACCAGCCGAAGACGGCGATCGCCGAGCTGGTCACGCCAGGACTCGGGGCGGGCCGTGACCGAGTCACCCGACACGGCGAAGGTCAGCGGTGTATCGGTGGTGATCTTGGATCGAGCTCTGAACATCCCTCGATGCTATCGACCGGAGCACCGGCGACCCCTCGTAGGATCGCCATGTGGCTCCAACAGCGCGCTCGCGTCCTCGCGACGGCCGTCCACCGCGGCTCGCGGTCTTCCCCGTCTACCGCGACAACCCGTACCTGAACCTCATGCTCCTGGCTCCACGCGCCTCGGGGTGGGACGTCCTCGAGTCCGCGAGGCTCGAGCGTTTCGAGCACGACCTGAGCTCCCTCGGCACCGGAGACGTCGTGCACGTGCACTGGACAGCTCCGATCGTGCAGCGTGCGGACGACGCCGCCGAGGCCGTTGCCCGACTCGCTCGGTTCCGAGCCGCGGTCGACGGAGCGCGGGCACACGGCGCCCGGGTCGTCTGGACGATCCACAACGCGCTCGCACACGACGTCCGGCACGAGGAGCACGAGATCGCGCTGAACCGCTACTTGGCCGCGACCGCGGACACGGTGCACGTCATGAACTCCCGCACGAGCGACGTGGTGGCGCCGTTCTACGACCTCTCCGGGCGAACGGTCGAACACCTCCCCCACCCGAGCTACCGCGGCATCTACGACGGTAACGGGTCCCGGGCGGAGGCACGAGCACGTTTCGGACTCGATGACGACGACGTCGCCGTGCTCTTCTTCGGACAGATCCGTCCGTACAAGGGAGTCGACGTCCTGATCGAGGCCCTGCAGCAGGCGTCCGCCGCCGGCCGGTTCGTCCTCCTGCTCGCCGGGAGGACGTCGGCCGAGGACGAAGCGACCATCGATCGGCTCCTGCCCGAAGGGCTCCGCACCGTCCGTCACCACGACTACGTGGCCGACGCCGAGGTCAAGCGCTGGTTCGACGCCGCGGACGTCGCGGTGCTGCCGTACCGGCGCGTCCTGAACTCCGGCAGCCTCCACCTCGCCGCGACCTTCGGCGTGCCGGTCGTACTGCCCGACGAAGCGCACCTCCGGAGCGACTTCGGCGGTGAAGCCTGGGTCCGGTGGTTCGAACCCGGTGATGCCGGCGCGCTCGCCCGGGTGCTGTCGGAGCCGTTGCCGGAACGCGGTGCCGCACTCGGGTTCACGGCCCGGCTCGCGCCGTTCGCGGTCTCCCGCCGGTACGAGGCGCTCCTGCGGCGCACGACGGCTGGCATGCCGACGCGGACCGCCACGCGCCCTGAGGCATAATCAACCCTTGTTGCTGGCTCATGCTCGATCGAACGGAGAACTCGGTGTCACGGATCAAGGTGGCCATCATCGGCTCGTGCGTCACGCGAGAAGCGTTCATCACGCGGAACAACCCGCACTACAAGGACGTCTACGACCTCGGTCCGCTCGCGTGGCAGACCGGTCTCGTGAGCTTCCTGTCGGCGCCCGTCGCTCCGGACATCGCGCAACGGATCCAGCCGGGTGACAAGGTCAACGAGCACGGGGCGCGCACGATGGCGCGCGACATCGCCAAGTCGGACCGCGCAGAACTCGAGTCGTTCGCGCCCGACTACCTGCTGTTCGACCTCTACTCCGACGTCCGGTACGGGCTCGCGCGGATCGGCGACGCGACCATCACGAACAATCCGAACAGCTTCCGGAAGACGGACTTCTTCGCGGCGGGTGAGGGGTTCACGACCCTGCACATGGCGAACGCGAGCGCCGAGTACGTGCCGCTCCTCGAGCAGGCCGTCGACGAGCTCGTGGCATGGCAGCGACAGGCGCTCCCGGAGACGACCCTGGTGTTGAACTGCTTCCGGTACAGCTCGTACTACCGGACGAGCACCGGCGACCTGGAGTTCGTGAAGTACCGCGGAGACCAGAAACGGGATGACCTGTACAAGCGGCTGCTGCGGGAGAACGACCGGTACGACTCGCTCTACCGTTCGATCGCTGCCCGTCACGACCTCCGTACCATCGACAACCGCGACCGTTCGTACCACTCCGACGGCGCGCACCCGTACGGCATCTCGCCCTGGCACTTCGGCCGACCGTTCTTCCAGGACTTCATGGCCGACCTCGACCGCATGGTCATCGGCGATGCCCTGACCGCCGGGCACCCGGCCGACGAACTCGCCGGCCTCAGTTCCTGAGCCTGGCGCGCGCTGCGCGCAGGAGCCGTCGGGCGAAGTGCCCGCTCGGCACCCGACGGTCGACGAGGAACCGCCAGCCGTCCGCACGGTCGGCCAGGGGCTGCAGTTGCACGCCGCTCGGAACGGGCGGGAGCGGCATCCTCGCGGTCACGACCGGGAAGTCGAGCCGGAAACCACGGAACGAGATCCGGACCACGGCACGGTGTCTGCCGGTGGCGATGTCGCCGTTCTCCAGGCGCAGCGACCAGCGGGATGAGCGGTGATCGACCCGGAGGACGGCCTGGGTACCCGCTGCCCCGGCTCCGGTCAGAGTGGCGTTTTCGGTCGGGGTTGCGGTCAGGACCATGTCAAGGGAGACCCCGTCAGGCACCGTCCCGGCCACTGGTCCGCTCAAGGTCAGGCCGCCGGCGTCCGGGTGCGCCTCGTCGACGACGAGCGGTGCGAGGTGCCGCACCATCGAGACCAGCTGCACTGCGAGCGGGTCCTGCCCGTGGACGGCACCCGCCATCGCGCGCAGGAGTTCGGGGTTCCCCTCGACCCCTGCCGTCAGCGGACCCAGGTCCGTGACGGCGGATCCGAGCACCGACACGTCGGTGTGCTCCGCGCGGTTCGCCAGCAGGACCAACGGCCCGTCGTTCACGAGGGATCCGCGATCGAGTGCGAAGACCGCTGCCTCTCCGAGCACACCGACCGAGTGGATCACGTCCACCCAGGCGCGGAGCAGCACCGGCGGCACGTCGCGGTCGTCGCGCGCGTCGTGCAGCGCAGACGCGAGGCGCACAGCGATCTCCCCCGCACCGTTGGCCACCGCGAACCAGAGCGCTCGTCGCTCGGCACGGAGCGCCTGACGATCGGCGGTCGGCACGACCGCGAGCAGATCGCGCACCGCCCCGATGACCCGGTGCAGGTCGTGCGCATCCGGCTGGCCGCGAAGGAACCGTTCGAGGTGGACGTACCCGTCGGCGTCGAGGACGACCTCGGCGTGCGCGCGGCGGACCTCCGGTGCGGCATCGGCGAGCAGTGATCCCACCTCGATCTCCTGATCGAAGTAGCTCAGCACGCCATCGATGCCCGACGCCCTCGCGGTCATGGACGAGGCTCCCGGGCGCTCCCGGTAGAGGTAGACGACCTCCGGCACCACCGCGACACGGTCCGCGGCGAGGAACGCGCGGACCATCGGCACGATGTCGTTGGAGCGCGGGGCGGTCGGGAACCGGACGCCCGACGCGCGCAGGAAGTCGGCGCGGAAGACCCGGTTCCAGCATGCGCGGTTCGCCAAGAGCCTCGGCATGGCCTGGAGGTCCGTCAGCGACTCGGTCAGGACGTCGTACCAACTCGACATGGGCTCCCAGGTCGACCCGGAGCTGAACTTGAGGTGCCGTCCGAGCGCGATCACGGCGTCGCTGCGCTCGGCTGCATCGATGAGCGCCCGGTACGCCCCGTCAGGTACCAAGTCGTCACCGTCGGCGAACACCACGTACTCGCCCTGCGCCAGGTCGATCCCCTGGTTGCGGGCGGCGCCTCCCCCCGCTGCTCGCGATCGGTGCAGTCGCACACGGGGGTCGCCGGACGCGATCCGCTCCACGATCGCGACCGTCTCGTCGGTGGACCGGTCGTCGATGACGATCACCTCGAGGTCGACATCCTGCCGCAGGACACAGTCGAGCTGCTCCTCGATCCACGGCGCGACGTCGTGCACCGGCATGACGACGGAGAGCTGTGCACTCACGGCCGACTCCTCGTCCTGAGCACGGCGGCGACGCGGCGCAGTGCCGACGGTGCGACGGCCACCTCGACACGGTGGATCCGCCCGTCGCGCAGCGTGAACTCGACGCTCCACCGGTCACCCGGCCGAGGCCTCGCCGACGACACGACCGTGTCCGATGACAGCACGCCCCGGTGCACTGCCGTCCGGGTTCCGTCGCGCTCGAGCACGACACTCCCCGGTGCCGGGTGCTCGAGACCCGTCATGCTGATCCGGAGGGAACCACGGTGTCGGTCGGCGGTCGCACGGACACGCCGGTTGCGTCGGAGGAACACGACGTCGTCCACTGCTCCGTCCCGCAACGCGGACAGCACGACCTGTTCGTGCTCGTCCAGCCCACGGCCGACGAACTCGTCCCAGAACGCCGCGACGAGCTCTGGACGGACAGGGAGCGGATCGCCACGCTGTGCGGCATCGACGACCGGCCGGAACAGGCGTTCGCGCCACAGGTCAGCGCCGCGCTCCGTGTCGGGACCGAGGGCCCGCTCGCACTCGGCGGCGAGACTGCCCCACCGCAGGACGACGTCCTCTGCCGGGCGGTCGAACGTCTCGACGAGCTCGGCCGCGAGTCCCGGCTCCTTCGCCCGGAGCAGGGCGTAGGCGACGCCGGGGTAGGCGCTGAGGTCGTCGAACTCGGTCTCGTCGACCCAGGTGCCGATCCACCGCACGAAATCGGCGAGCAGGCGGGCGCCGGCTGGGTCGAGCACGCCGATCCCGCGGACCCGCGTCCACGCCTCTCGGCGGATCAGCCGCCGTCCGAAAGCCGCCGTCGCCCCGTCCGCCCCGTGTGCCGCGTACGTCTCGACTGCTGCACGGGTCTGTTCGACCCAGTCGTCCAGGTCGTCGCCCCGGCCGATGCCCGACGTCACCGACTCGTCGTGTCGCCGGTGGCGGTACACCACCTCGGGCAGCACGTCGACCCTCGCTCCCACCGCGAGCCGCGCCCACCAGGAAACGTCCTCGCAGGTGGTGCCGGTCGGGAACTCGACGCCGGACTCGAGCAACCACGTGCGGTTGAAGACCTTGTTCCAGGGTGTGTGGTCGAAGGCCAGCTGCGGCGTGTCCGAGAGTCGGAGGCCGGTCCCCCCGGTCGTCCAGAGTGCGTCGTCCGTCGTCCAGTAGGTCGACTCGCGCCCGTCCCCGGTGAACTGCTCAGCCCTGCCGCTGACGAGCACCGGACCGGACTCGGCGAACACGGCGAGGAGCCGTTCGTAGGCATCGGGCGGCACGAGGTCGTCGGCGTCCGCGAACACGACGAAGTCGCCGGTCGCGACGCGCAGCCCGGTGTTCCTGGCGTTGCCGGCTCCGCCACGTTCCCCGATCTCGAGCACGACGATGCGCGGGTCTTCGGTGGCGAGCGACCGGACGGACTCCGTCACCCCGGAGCTGAGCCCGTCAAGCACGAGGATGATCTCGAGCCGACGGTGGCTCTGCGACCGGAGCGCCTCCAGCGCGACGTCGAACCACGGGCCGACGCTGCCGACCGGCACGACGACCGACAGCAGGGGAAGGGGTCCGCCCACAGCACTTCTCCTGGAGTTCATCACGTTCGGGTTGCGCAGTGCGCGACGAGCCAACCTCGACTTCAGCCCTAAACTATCGCAGCACGTGCATCACGACGACAGGGAGCCGATCAACCGATGGACTCAGCGATCCGGACCACACCACTCATCTCCGTCGTCGTGGCGGCACTCGACGTGGAACGGTACCTCCCGACGCTCCTGCGGTCGTTCGAAGGGCAGACGTTCGACCACGACCGTGTGCAGTTCGTGTTCGTCGACGACGGATCGACCGACTCGACGGGGTCGCTCCTCGACGACTGGGCAAGGTCTGCCGGAGCCGACGTGACCGTGATCCACCAGGACAACGCCTGGATCGCCGACGCACGGAACACCGGATTGGCCCGGGCCACCGGGCAGTGGGTCACCTTCGTCGACGCCGACGACGAGCTGGAGGAACGGTACTTCGAAGAGGTCGCGAAGTTCATCGAGTTGCACGCGTCGGACGACGTCGCGCTCCTGGCGGCCCATCAGCTCCTCCTGGACGACGACGGCGGCGTGACGGACGGGCACCCGTCCCGCAAGCGCTTCGAGAAGGGATCGCGCATCGTCGACATGCGGTTGGACCCCATCGTGCAGACCGGCGTGAACGCGGCGTTCATGCGTCGTGACCTCGTCGAGGCGGCGGGTCTCCGGTTCGACGGTCGTGTCCGACCCACGTTCGAGGACGCCCACTTCGTCGCGCGCTACCTGCTCCGCAACGGACTGCACCGGATCGGTCTGATGGCCTCGGCCAAGTACCGCTACCGTCAGCGCGGCGACGGCAGCTCCACCATGCAGACCAGCCACGAGGACCGACGGAAGTACACCGACGTGCTCCGTCACGGTCACCTCGGACTCCTCGACGAGGCGTCGGCGACCGGACGCATCGATCGTTGGGTGGCGAACACCGTCCTCTACGACCTCGTCGGGTACTTCCGGCGCGAGCGTGCGATCCGGTCGCCCTCGGCCCTCGCCCCCGCCGATGCGTTCGACGAGTTCCACGAGCTGGCGGCTGCGGTCCTGCAGCGGGTCGGTCCGGAAGCGGTGCGCTCCTTCGACCTGCTGCCCGTGGAGTTCGCGGTGCGGCGGGCGATGCTCGTCGGGTACCGGGACGAACCGGACCGCCCGAACACCGTCAACCTCGCTCAGGTCGATGAGGCCCACCAACTCGTGCAGCTCCAGTACTGGTTCACCGGCGAGATCCCGGCGGAACAGATCGCTGTCGACGGACACGAGGTCGTCCCCGAGTTCGAGACCGTCCAGGACTTCGTCTTCTACGGTCGGCCGCTGGTTCGCCGGCGCGTGATCTGGATCCCCCGCGGCCACGTCACCGAGATGCACGTGGACGGACAGCAGGTCGTCTTCGCCCGGGGTGAAGTGCCGAACCACTACGCAACCCTGACCCGCCGCCAGCTCGAACCGCAGATCCTGGCCCAGCGCCGACGCGTGGTGGATCCCAACGAGGTGGAGCTGACCAACAAGCAGCACGTCTGGCGAGCGGTGCGCGAGCGAGCCATCACAACCCGGAACTCCCTGCAGAAGACCGCACTCCGGAACGCCCTGGCACCGACGCTGGCCCGCACGCGCCGCGCACGCGAACGGTTCCAGGGCGCGTGGGTGTTCATCGATCGGGACACGGACGCGAACGACAACGCGGAACACGCCTACCGGTACGTTCGACGGCACCGTCCGGACATCAACGCCTACTTCGTGCTCAACCGCGATTCCAAGGACTGGGACCGCCTGCAGCGCGAAGGGTTCCGGATGATCGCGTTCCGGTCGCTCGAGTGGGTGCAACTGATGCTCCACGCCGAACACGTCGCGTCGTCGCACATCGCGGACTTCGTCACCAAGCCCCTGCCCGCGTCGAAGTTCGGGCAGCCGCGGTTCCACTTCACCTTCCTGCAGCACGGCGTGATCAACTACGACCTGTCGCGGTGGCTCAACTCGAAGCGACCCGACCTGTTCGTGGTCTCGACCCCGCAGGAGCGGGACGCGATCGCGGGCCACGGGCAGTGGATCTTCTCCCAGCACGAGGTCGTCCTGACCGGGCTGCCCCGCTTCGACGCGCTCCTCGAGAAGAGCCGGGCGAAGCAGGAAACCGAGCGCGACCTCATCCTCGTGATGCCAACCTGGCGTCACTACCTCGTCGGGGCGCAGGTCGCCGGATCCGGAGCGTGGGAGCGTGACGACCGGTTCATGGAGAGCCGTTTCGCCAAGGAGTACACGGCGCTCATGTCGTCGCCGGAGCTCCGCGCACTCGCGAAGCGGACCGGGAAGCGCCTCGCGCTCATGCCGCACCCGCTCCTCCGTCCGTACCTGACCGACTTCCACCTGCCCGACGACGTGGAGATCCTCGACTTCGCCGTCGACGGCGTGCAGGACGTCCTCGCCCGGAGCGCTGCGTTCGTGACCGACTTCTCGTCGCTGGCCTTCGACGCCGCCTTCATCGACGTCCCGGTGGTGTACTTCCACTTCGACCTCCGCGAGTTCTTCGGCGGCTCGCACAGTGGTCGTCGCGGGTACTTCGACTACGACGAAGCCGGGTTCGGCGAGGTCACCGGGTCCGTCCGGGAAGTGGAAGGCGCTGTCGAACGGATCGCAGAGGCCGGGTTCCGCCCGTCGGACACGTTCCGGGAACGGGCGCGACGGACCTTCGTCACGCGGGACGGGCGCAATTCGGAACGCGTCATCCAGATGATGGAGTGGTTGACGGGCGGACCACGACCAGCCGAGCCCCAGCCCGAGGCCGCGCTGCCCGCCGAGGATCAGTCGTCGGCTTCCGTGAGCTCCCAGAACGGCGAACGCTCGACCGTCGACGCGTCCGGCTTGTAGAAGGGCTCCTTCAGCGAGAGGTGCGGCCGCTCCCAGGCGACGTCGCGCCGCACGACCCGTACCGGCGTCCCGACGGCGATGCAGTTGTTGGGGACCCGGCCCGTCACGATCGACCCGGTCCCGATCACGGAGCCGCGTCCGACGGTGGTACCGCCGAGGACGGTGACGCCGAGTGCGAGCCAGACGTGGTCACCGATGTCGATCGACCTCGACACGTTGACCCGCGCTCCGGTGCGGACGTCGAAAATCGGGTGCGCGTCGTCCGCCCGGATCTGGACGTGCGAAGCGATCATGACGTCGTCGCCGATCCGCACGGTCGTCCCCTCCGTCGCCGAGATCACGCAGTTGGCGGTGGTGGATGCGTTGGCGCCGACGAGCACGGATGAGTCCTGCCCGATCCTGATGTTCGCGACGAACGCCGGCGCACCGTGGTTCTCCGCGATGTCGAGGAGACCGTTGTCACAGTCCATGCTCACCACGATCCGCCCGAGACGCGCACGTTGGTGGACCCGCACGACGTTGTTCGACCCGCGGAACGTGATCTTGACGTTCCCCCGTTTCGGGCCGGCGTACTCGATACGGTTCCCGCGGTCGTCCGAGTAGGCCGACAGCTCCTCAACATCCGTTTGCACGGTTCCAGCCTAGGTGCAGCGCAGGAGCACGCTCAGACGGTCGCCTCGTACGCCGACACGACCTTCTTGGTCGGGCCGATCATCTTCAGCTCGCCCTCGTTGAGCCAGGCGACCTGGTCGCACATGTCCTTGACGGTCCCCATGGAGTGCGAGACGAGGATGACCGTGCGGCCTTCGTCCTTCATCTCCTTGAACTTCGTCTGGCAGCGCTTTCGGAACGTCGCGTCGCCGACGGCCAGCACCTCGTCCACGACCAGGATGTCCGGCGTGACCGCGACGGCGACGGAGAACCCGAGCCGCACGTACATGCCGGACGAGTAGTTCTTCACCGGCTGGTCGATGAAGTTGCCCACACCGGAGAACGACACGATGTCGTCGAACTTCCGCGCCACTTCCTTGCGGCTCATCCCGAGGATCGAGCCGTTCAGGAACACGTTCTCGCGACCGGAGAGCTCGGGGTGGAACCCAGAGCCGACCTCGAGCAATGACGCCTGCTTGCCACGCGCGGTGATCGAGCCCTCTTCCGGCCAGAGGATCTTGGCGAGGCACTTCAACAGCGTCGACTTGCCCGACCCGTTCTTGCCGATGAGGCCGAACGTCGATCCGTGCGGGACCTCGAACGACACGTCCTTCAGCGCCCAGAAGTCCTCGTGCACCGACTTCTTCCCGCGCATGACCATGCTCTTCAGCGAGTCGTTGCGCTCGTGGTACATGCGGAAGCGCTTGGAGACGTGTTCGACGGAGACGGCGGAGTCGTTCACAGGAGTTCAGCCAGCTTCTTCTCGTTGCGGGAGAACACGACGTAGCCGATCGCGAGCGAGGCGCACCCCGCGATGGCACACGCGACCAGGTCGGTCCAGTTCGGGAGGCGGTTGTCGTACATGAGGTTCCGGAAGACCTCGGAGAACCGCTCGATCGGGTTGAGCTTGTAGACGTGGATGATCCACGGGTGTCCGGCCTTGTTGGCGGCGTCCTCGACGAGCGAGAGCGGGTAGATGATCGGCGACAGGTACATCCACATCTGCAGTGCGATGCCGACCAGGTGTTGCATGTCGCGGAAGTGCACGTTGATGATCGAAAGGATCAGCCCGAGGCCGGCGGAGAACATGGCGAGGAACACCATCGTCAGGGCGATCAGCGGCAGGTAGAGCCAGAAGTTCGACCCGGCGATCGCGAGCGCGATGAGCAGCACCCCCATCTCCACCAGCCACGTGAACCCGAAGGACCCGACGGCCGCGAGCGGCAGGGTCATCCGCGGGAAGTACACCTTCTTGATCAGTGAGCCGTTGGCGACGATCGACGTCATGCCGGAGTTGATGACGTTGCGCGCGAAGATCCAGGGCAGCAGCCCACACATGAGCCAGAGCGGGTAGATGTTCAGCCCGCTGGGGTCACCGACCTCGAGTCGTGCCCGGAAGATGAACGAGTACACGATCGTGTAGATCAGCATCGTCGCGAGCGGGTTGATCAGGGACCACAGTTGCCCGAAGACCGTGCGGCGGTACTTGCCCTTGACCTCGCGGGCGGTGAGGTTCGCCAGGAGTTCCCGCGACGACATGAGCTCGTTCAGGTACGTCATGCTTCGGGTGCAGGCTCCTCCGGGGCGCAACGCAGCGCTCCTCACAGGGATTCGGGGACGAGACATTCTCGCACAAAGGTTGCACTTGCCACGTTCGACTCGGTGATGCTTGTCTGCTGCGGGTGCCGCGGAGACGAACACCTGGTGAAACCTGAGTAGGGTTGGTGGGTGATCGTCAGCTTCGCCAACCACTCCACCGCGCCGGTGAACCTCGGCGGGGCGGAACGGTCACTCATCCGCTTCGTGGAGGACTGGCAGGCGCAGGACCCGGCCATGACGCCGACCTTCATCACCAAGGCCCCGCGCGGCAAGTTCATCGATGCCCTCGACGAGCGTGGCTGGTCGTACGACGCGCTGCGGTTCCGCGGCTGGGCCCTGCCGAGTCCACAGCCCGCACCGGCTGCCGAACGCGCCGCCTTCGCGACCGTCGACTACGCCGCCGTGAACGCGATCATCCGGAAGTACGAGCGCGAGCGCCCGGACCTCGTCGTCACCAACACACTCGTCGCCCCGTGGGCGTCGTTCGCCGCCGCGGTCCTCGGGATCCCGCAGGCGTGGTTCGTCCGTGAGTACGGCGACCTCGACCACGGTCTGCAGTTCCAGACGGGCCGTGCGGGCGTCCTCGGCGACATCGGCCTGCTGTCCGGGGTCGTCGTCACCAACTCCGAGGCGATGCGCGACCACCTCGCCAAGTACATCCCCGCCGACAAGCTCTCCGTCGCCTACCCGACGGTCGACACGAGCCGACTCCTGGCGACGAAGGACGACACGCCTGCCGTCGCCCCCTTCCCGCAGGCAGAACCCGGCCTCCGGATCACGGTCCTCGGCCGCGTCGAGGAGTCCAAGGGGCAACACCGCGTCGTCGATGCGCTCGGCGCGCTGCGCCGACGAGGCGTGACCGCGAGCGTCTGCTTCGTCGGGAGCTGGAAGCACCCGGGTGAGGACCAGCGGCTCACCGACCGCGCCCGCGCGCTCGGTGTCGCCGAGCACGTCGTCTTCGCTGGCGAGCAGCACACTCCCGCGCCCTTCATCCACGCGGCCGACGTCTGCGTCACACCGTCCACCATCGAGGCCTTCGGTCGCACCACCGCCGAGTACATGGCGCTCGGCAGGGCCGTCGTCGCCACGCGCCAGGGCGGCAGCGCGGAACTCGTGGAGCCCGGTGTGACCGGCGCGTTGGTCGATGCCGACGACACGAACGCCCTCGCTGACGCCCTCGCGGCGTACGCGGCCGACCCGGACACGGCCAGGAGGCACGGTGCGGCTGCACCGGAACGCCTCGCCACCGTCACGGGTGCGGGCCACGACAACGCGGCGGCCATCGCACGGTTGGTCGCGTTGGTCGGCACCGAGGGCTACCGGCTCCCCCAGGCGGCGCGCTACTGGTTCGAGCTGCCCGGCGCGTACGCCTCGCTCGGTGCGACGAGCGCCAGAGCCGCCGTCGGACTCCTCGCGAGCCGCGTGCGATCCCGCTCGGGGGCCGTCGGCCGACTCCTCGCCCAGCCCGGCGTCGTCGTCCGGAAGCTGGCTCGGCGATGACGCGCGACCGTCGTCCGGTCACGATCGTCGTCCCGATCTACGACGACCTCCCCGGTCTCGAGCGCTGCATCGAGGCACTGCTCGAGACGGTGGACTTCTCCGTCGACCGCGTGCTCCTGGCGAACGACGTGGGCCCCCGCGTCGACGCGATCGAGGCCCGTGTGCTCGAGCTCGTCGGTGACCACGAGGGGTTCGAGTACACCCGCAACAGCCGCAACCTCGGCTTCGTCGGCAACTGCAACCGGGCGGTCCTCGACCTCGACCGCACGGGCAACGACGTGCTGCTCCTCAACAGCGACACCGTCCCGATGCCGGGGTTCCTGGACGAGATGACCGCGGTCCTGGCCTCGGACGACTCGATCGGCGTCGTGTGCGCGAGGAGCGACAACGCCACGATCGCGTCCTTCCCCTACGCGCGGCGGAACCCGCGGTCGAGCCTCGCACCGCGCCGCACCCGCGAGCTGCACGGCCGGACGAAGTACCTGCTCCCGCGGCACACGGTCTCCCCGGTGGCGATGGGCTTCTGCTTCCTCATCCGGCGCGAGATGGTCGACCGTTTCGGCTTGTTCGACGACGTCTTCTCCCCCGGCTACGGCGAGGAGAACGACTTCTGCCTGCGGATCAACGAGCACGGCTTCACCTCGGTGTTGGCGAACCGCGCGTTGGTCCTGCACACGGGCTCGACGAGCTTCAGCGGGGATCGCGGTCCCTCGCTCCGACTCGAGCACGAGCGGATCCTGCTCGAGCGCTACCCGTTCTACGGCGGCGCGATCGCGCTCTTCCTCGCCCGGTACCGTGACGCCGTCGACGTGTTCGCCGATGCGTTCCTGCCCGACGACGACGTCGTCCGCGTGGCGCTGCACCTCCCGGCCGACCTGGCGGACGAGGTCATCGCCCGGACCCGCAGCACCCTCGCTGCAGCGCCGGATGACGTCGTCGTCACGATCATCGTCGCGAAGTCGCAGATCCGGGACGCCCGTGAGGCGTTCCCGGGCGCTGCGATCGCAGTCGGGGGTCGGCCACGGCAGATCTTCGACGTCGCGGTCGCGCTCGGTGCCCTGACCACGTTCGCGCAGCTCTCCGCGCTCAACGCCAACGCTCCCCGCTGGATCCTCGTCGACCCCGTGTCGCAGGACGTCCGGTGGTCACACGCGGTCGCGAACCACCGTGCGTCGGCGATCGACCGCATCCTGCGCCGCTTCGAGAACCAGAGCACGAGCTGGCGTGACGGGGACGACCTCGTCCGGCTCGTCCGCACAGCCGCCGCGAACGAGATCGACCCGGCGTCCCTGCGTGCTCGCTGGCACGCGGTTTCGGACATCGCCGAAGCGACCGGCCTCCTGGTGCACCGCGCGACGGTGTCGGTCCGACGCCTCGCCGCGCTCACGTTCGGTGCGCGCAACCCGCGCATCGTCGCCCGCCTCCGCGCGATCGCCGGCCGCGGCGCCTGAGCGACGACCGACGAGCGGACGGGAGGCCCGTGGCGGCGCCGCCACGGGCCTCCCGTCCGTCACGCGAGTGCGTTGACGACCGCGCGGTGTCGCGCGATGCTGGCCACGTCGAACGCACCGAGCAGGTGCAGCGTGGCGATCCGGAACACGAGGGCGCGCAGGAGCAGCTGCCGCCACTGGTGTTCGCCCTCGCCGAGATCGTCGAGGCGGTCGACGGACACGCCGTGCCAGCAGACCGCGTCGACTGCGGCGATCGCGGCTCCCGTGCCGGCCGGACGCCAGTAGGGAGGCCAGTCGATGATCCCGGGCGCGAGTCCCTCCGCGAACAGGACGTTGCCGAGCAGGTCCCCGTGGACCAACTGCGCCGGCGCGTGGACGGGACGGAACGCCGCGGCCAGGCGATCGAGGGTCGGGTCGGTCGGCAGTGGTGCCTCGCCCCAGGCCATGCGGTCGGCGCGACGCCACGGGTCGTCGGTCTCGGGGTCGGCCGTCCGGAGGAACGCGGGGCACCCGACGCCGGCGACTGCGCGGTGGAAGGCCCGACCCGCTCGGATGACGTCGTCGACACGGGTCTCGTCAGCTGCCCCGGCGACGAACTCCCACGCCTCCCACTCCCCGCACCGCCAGGCACCGGCGCGAGTGGGCACCGGTCTCGGAGTCCGGAACGCCGACGTGTGGCCCAGGTCCGCGAGCACCGCAGCGCGCCAGTCGGTCACGAGCGCACCGTCGTGGGGCCGGAGGACGACGTCGCCCGCCCGCCAGGAGCGGCCGCGGCCGCCCACGAGTGGCACCGGTGTGGCTGTTCCCCCACCGAACGCGGCGAGCACTCCGGGATCCGGTGGTGCCGGCTGGCCGTCGGTCACGCGGTCCGCAGGATCTTCGTCATCGGTCGACCCTTGGCGACCTCGTCGACGAGCTTGTCGAGGTACCGGATCTGCCGCATGAGCGGGTCGTCGAGCTCCTCGATCCGCACCCCGCAGATCACCCCGGTGATCAGCGGGGCGTTCGGGTTCAGGTGCGCGCTGGCGAAGAAGTCCTGGAACGTGGTGCGGTCGGCCAGGTGCTGCGCGAGCGCCCGGTCGTCGAAGCCGGTCAACCACTCGATGACGGTGTCGAGCTCCGCCTTCGTGTGGCCCTTCCGCTCCACCTTCGCCAGGTAGTGCCCGTAGACGTCCGCGACGGGCGTCCCGAAGATCCGGTGACCGGCCATGGTCGACGCACCTACACCAGGCAGCGGGGTCCGAGCAGGCTCTTCAGCTCGCCGAACAGGTCGGGGGTCAGGTTCACCGGGAACGGCAGCTCGAACGTGCGCGCGACGTCGTCCTTGAGCAGCTTCAGCCGGACCTCGGTGTCCCCCTGGTGGCGGCCGAGCACGGCGGCGAGCTCCGTCACCGTGGTCGTCGTCGCCTGGCGTTCCGGCAGCGACAGGGTGAGCGGGCCGGAGCCCATCGCGTCGCCGACGTTCGGCTGGAACATGCTCACCGCGTGCAGGGCCTTGCCGTCGTCGCGGACGTTGACGCGGCCGCGCAGGACGACGATCGAGTCGGGCACCAGGGACGGGCCGAACTCCTGGTACGTCTTGCCGAGGAACATCACGCCGATCTGGCCGCCGAAGTCCTCGATGTCGACGATGCCGTACGGGTTGCCGCTCGTCTTCGCCACCCGGTGCTGCACGCTCGTCAGCAGGCCGGCGACGGTGACCGTCTCGCCCTCGATCGAGTCGTCGGCGGTGAGCAGGTCGGCGATGGTGATCGACTGGTGCTTCGCGAGTTCGATCTCGAGCCCGGCGAGCGGGTGGTCGGACACGTAGAGCCCGAGCATGTCCCGCTCGAAGGCCAGCTTGTCGCGCTTGGACCACTCCGGACGGTCCGGCACCTGGGACACCGCGGCGCTCGGGGTGTCCTCGGCTGCCTCGGCGAAGAGCGAGTCGAAGTCGAACCCGACGTTGCCGTGGGCCTCGTCGCGCTTGACCTTCACCGCGCCCTCGACCGCGCCCTCGTGGATCTCCACCAGGGCTCGGCGGGTGTCGCCGAACTCGTCGAAGGCACCGGCTTTGATGAGCGACTCGACCGTGCGCTTGTTCGCCGACGAGATCGGGATCTTGCGCAGGAAGTCGTGGAACGACTCGAAGGCGCCCTTCTCGGTCCGCGCCTTGACGATGTCGTCGACGACGTTGAACCCGACGTTGCGGATGGCACCCATGCCGAAGCGGATGTCGTCGCCGACTGCGGCGAAGAAGCCGATCGACTCGTTGACGTCCGGCGGCATCACCTTGATGCCCATCCGGCGGCACTCGTTCAGGTAGAGCGCGAGCTTGTCGCGGGCGTCGCCGACGCTCGTCAGCAGCGCCGCCATGTACTCGGCCGGGTAGTGCGCCTTGAGGTACGCGGTCCAGAAGGACACCACACCGTAGGCCGCCGAGTGCGCCTTGTTGAACGCGTAGTCGGAGAAGGGCAGCAGGATGTCCCACAGCGTCTTGATCGCCGCGTCGGAGTACCCGTTGTCCTTCATGCCCTGCTGGAAGCCCGCGTACTGCTTGTCGAGCTCGGACTTCTTCTTCTTGCCCATCGCGCGGCGGAGGATGTCCGCCTGGCCGAGGGAGAACCCGGCGACCTTCTGCGCAATGGCCATGACCTGCTCCTGGTAGATGATCAGGCCGTAGGTCGTGCCGATGATGTCCTTGAGGGGCTCCTCGAGCTCCGGGTGGATCGGCGTGATCGGCTGCTCGCCGTTCTTGCGGAGCGCGTAGTTCGTGTGCGAGTTCGCACCCATGGGCCCCGGGCGGTACAGGGCGATGAGCGCGGAGATGTCCTCGAAGTTGTCGGGCTTCATCAGCCGCAGCAGGCCACGCATCGGCCCACCGTCGAGCTGGAACACACCGAGGGTGTCACCGCGCTGCAGGAGCGCGTACGCCTCGGGGTCCTCGAGCCCCATGTTCTCGAGGTCGAGCTCGGTCCCCCGGTTCGTCTTGATGTTGTCGAGGGCGTCACTGATGATCGTGAGGTTGCGGAGCCCCAGGAAGTCCATCTTGATCAGGCCGAGCGACTCCGCTGCCGGGTAGTCGAACTGCGTGACGATCTGGCCGTCCTGCTCCCGCTTCATGATCGGGATGATGTCGATGAGCGGGTCGCTCGACATGATGACGCCGGCAGCGTGCACGCCCCACTGGCGCTTCAGCCCCTCGAGCCCGAGCGCGGTGTCGAAGACGGTCTTCGCCTCGGGGTCGGTCTCGACCACGGTGCGGACGTCGACGGCTTCCTTGTAGCGCGGGTGGTCCTTGTCGAAGATCCCGGTGAGCGGGATGTCCTTGCCCATCACGGGCGGCGGCATCGCCTTCGTGAGCTTCTCGCCCATGCCGAACGGGAACCCGAGGACGCGCGAGGAGTCCTTGAGCGCCTGCTTCGCCTTGATCGTGCCGTACGTGACGATCTGCGCGACGCGCTCCGACCCGTACTTCTCGGTGACGTACTTGATCGCCTCACCGCGGCGCCGGTCGTCGAAGTCAACGTCGAAGTCGGGCATCGAGACGCGGTCCGGGTTGAGGAACCGCTCGAAGATCAGGCCGTGCCGGATCGGGTCGAGGTCGGTGATGCGCATCGCGTACGCCACCATCGAGCCGGCGCCGGAGCCACGACCCGGACCGACGCGGATGCCGTTGTTCTTGGACCAGTTGATGAAGTCCGCGACCACCAGGAAGTAGCCCGGGAACCCCATCTGGTTGATGATGCCGACCTCGTAGTCGGCGCGGTCCTGCACCTCTTTCGAGATGCCGTCCGGGTACCGGTAGTCCAGCCCCTTCGCGACCTCTTTCTCGAACCAGGAGTGCTCGGTCTCGCCCTCGGGCACCGGGAACTTCGGCATGTAGTTGGCCGAGGTGTCGAACTCCACGTTGCAGCGCTCGGCGATGAGCAGCGTGTTGTCGCAGGCCTCGAGGTTGTCGCGGAAGACGTGCCGCATCTGCGCCGGGGTCTTCAGGTAGAACTCGTCCGCGTCGAACTTGAAGCGGTTCGGGTCGTTCAGCGTCGAACCGGACTGCACGCAGAGCAGTGCCGCGTGCGACTTGGCGTCGTGGGCGTGCGTGTAGTGCAGGTCGTTGGTGCCGACCAGCGGGATGTCGAGGTCCTTCGCCAGACGGATCAGGTCGCTCATGATCCGGCGTTCGATCTCGAGGCCGTGGTCCATGACCTCGGCGAAGTAGTTCTCCTTGCCGAAGATGTCGCGGTAGTCGGCGGCGGCCTGCACCGCTTCGTCGTACTGGCCGAGACGCAGACGTGTCTGGATCTCCCCCGAGGGGCAGCCCGTCGTGGCGATGATGCCCTCGTGGTACTCCTGCAGGAGCTCGATGTCCATGCGGGGCTTGAAGTAGTAGCCCTCGAGCGACGCCTTGGACGACAGCCGGAACAGGTTGTGCATGCCCGTCGTGTTCTCGGCGAACATCGTCATGTGCGTGTACGAGCCGGCGCCCGACACATCGTCGCCCCCGCCGTCACCCCAGCGCACACGGGTCTTGTCCGAGCGGTGCGTGCGGGGCGTGATGTACGCCTCGGTCCCGATGATCGGTTTGACGCCACCGGCCTTGGCGGCCTTCCAGAACTCGAAGGCGCCGAACATGTTGCCGTGGTCGGTCACCGCCACGGCGGGCATCCCCTGCGCGGCGGTCTCCGCCACGAGGTCGGAGAGCCTGGCGGCACCGTCGAGCATCGAGTACTCGCTGTGCACGTGCAGGTGGACGAAGGAGTCGGAATCCGACACGGAACCTCCGGTTCGTACGGTGTGCTGCGGGGTGGGAACAGCCTAACCGCGGCCGCCCACATTCCCGCGCGCGTCGCGACGGACGGGAGGCGCGGGGCGGGCCCGCACCGCGCCTCCAGACCGGCACCGGGTCGCGACACGCGCGGGGCGCCCCGCCGAGGGGGCAGGACACGCCGCACGCGCTCCCCCGCGCGGGCGGAAGGCGTCGCCTAGCGGCGCCGCAGCCGACAGTTCGTGACCCTTCGGCGCAAGCGCCCGGGCGTGCCGGGCAGGAGGCTCGAGGCGGGGCCGCAGCGCGCCTCCAGACCGGCATCGGGTCGCGACACGCGCGGGGCCCCCGCCGAGGGAGCAGGACACGCCGTGCGCATGCCGCCACGGGCACAGAAAGCGTCGCTTGGCGGCGCCGCAGCCGACAGTTCGTGACCCCTCGGCGCAAGCGCCCGGGCACCGCGGACTGGGCACGCGGTGCGCCCCGCCGAGAGAGCAGGACACGCCGAGCGCGCTCCGCCACGGGCGCAGAAAGCGTCGCTTGGCGGCGCCGCAGCCGACAGTTCGTGACCCTTCGGCGCAAGCGCCCGGGCACGGCGGACGGGAGGCGCGGGGCGGGCCCGCACCCTGCCTCCAGACCGGCACCGCGTCACGACGCGCGCGGGGCGCCCCGCCGAGGGGTCAGGACACGCCGCGCGCGCTCCGCCGCGGGCGCAGAAAGCGTCGCCTGATGGTGCCCCAGCCGACAGTTCCTGACCCCTCGGCACAAGCGCCCAGGCGCGGCGGACGGGAGGCGCGGGGCGGCGCCGCACCGCGCCTCCAGACCGGCACCGGGTCGCGACACGCGCGGGGCGCCGCGCCGAGAGGGCAGGACACGCCGCACGCCGGCCGCCGCCGGCGCAGAAAGCGTCGCCGGACAGCGCCTCAGCCGACAGTTCGTGACCACTCAGCGCAAGCGCCCGGGCGCGTCAGAGCGACGCGCTCCGGATCTGCTCCAGCGCTGCCTGCAGGTCCTCCGGGTACTGCGCCTCGAACGACACCCACTCGCCCGTGCGGGGATGGTCGAAGCCCAGCCGGACGGCGTCGAGCCACTGGCGCGTCAGCCCGAGCTCGGTCGCCAGCACCGGGTCGGCGCCGTACATCGTGTCCCCGACGAGCGGGTGGCGTGTGGCAGCCATGTGCACCCGGATCTGGTGGGTGCGCCCGGTCTCCAGGTGCACCTCGAGCAGGGTGGCGGCACGGAAGGCCTCGAGCGTCTCGTAGTGGGTGACGCTCGGCTTGCCCTCCGACGTGACCGCGAACTTCCAGTCACTCGACGGGTGCCGCCCGATGGGGGCGTCGATCGTGCCCGAGGTCGGGTCGGGGTGGCCCTGCGCGAGTGCGTGGTAGACCTTCTCGACCGTGCGCTCCTTGAACGCCCGCTTCAGGTGCGTGTACGCCAACTCGGTCTTCGCGACGACCATCAGGCCCGACGTCCCGACGTCGAGGCGGTGCACGATCCCGGCGCGTTCGGCGGCGCCGGAGGTCGCGATGGTGAACCCGGCGGCGGCGAGGCCCCCGGGCACGGTCGGACCGTCCCACCCCGGCGAGGGGTGCGCGGCGACACCGACGGGCTTGTCCACCACGACGATGTCCTCGTCGTCGTGCACGATCGTCATGCCCGGCACGGCCGCCGGCACGATGCGCGGCGGCTCCTTCGGGGTCCACTCGACCTCGAGCCACGAGTCGGCGTGCAGCCGATCCGACTTGTCGACGGGGACACCGTCGACGCGGACGCCACCGGCTGCGACGACGTCGGCCGCGAACGACCGGCTGAAGCCGAGGAGCTTGGCGATGGCGGCGTCGACGCGCTCACCGGCGAGCCCGTCGGGCACGGGAAGAGAACGCGATTCGATCACGTGGCGTCGTGGCCCAGCGTGTCGCGACGGTCGCGGTCGTCCGGCCTGGAGGCGCGAGTCGGCTCGTCGAGAGCGGCATCGGTCGACGAGAACGCGGCCCCACCGTCGAGCGGCTCCGCCGCGTACACCGGCTGCGCCGCGTCGAGCTGCGCCTGGCGCTTGGCCGAGAGCGTGCGGGTGCCGTCGAGGTTCACGCCGAGGATCACCAGCAGCACGAAGACCACCATGCTGATGCAGATGAAGGAGTCGGCGACGTTGTAGATCGCCGGCATCATCCACGGCGTCGAGATGAAGTCGACGACGTGGCCACGACCGAAGCCGGGCTCACGGAAGAGCCGGTCGAGCAGGTTGCCCAGCGCGCCGCCGAGCAGCATGCCGAGCACGATGGCCCACCACATCGACCGGATGCGACGCGAGTACACGATGATCGCTACGACGACCGCGGCCGAGATGACCGAGAACACCCAGGTCATGTTCACCGCGAACGAGAACGCGGCCCCCGGGTTCCGGACGTACAGGAACTGCAACGCCCCGCCGAGGACCGGGACGGGGGTGCCGTAGGGCAGGTTCGCGACGACCAGCGTCTTGGCGACCTGGTCGAACGCCACCACCACGACAGCGGCGAAGGCCAGTGCCGCGATCGCGCGGACACTGACCTTCGCTCGTGATGCTGGTCGCGACAACGTCAGTTGCCGAAGCCCTGCGCCGAAGCCGGCGCCGGAGTGAGACCGGACTGCTCGCCCGAGGTGTCGAGCTCGGAGAGCTGACCCTGGATGTAGCTCTTGAGCTGCGCACGGTAGTCGCGCTCGAAGGTCCGGAGCTCGTCGATCTTGCCCTCGAGCTGGCGCTGCTCCTGCTCGAGCACCGCGACACGCTGACGGTTCGTGTTCTCGGTGTCGGCGATGATCTGGCGCTGCTTCGCCTCGGCCTCGGAGACCAGGCGAGCCGCCTGGGCCGTGCCCTCGGCGATGAGCGCGTCGCGCTTCTCGATGCCCTCGCGGACGTGCTCCTCGTGGAGACGACGCGCCAGGGTCAGGAGGTTCGTGGTGCCCTCGGTGTCCTCGTCGGCGGGGACCGTCGTGGCCGGAGCCGCCGCGGCGACCGGAGCGGGCTCCGGTGCTGCCTCGACCGGAGCCGGCGTGGGCTCCGGCTCGGCTGCGGGAGCGGGCTGCTCGGCCTGCGCCGGCTGCGGGGCCGACTCGGCCGCCTGCAGGCGCTGACGGAGCTCGTCGTTCTCCGCGGTCAGGCGACGGAGCTCGACCACGACCTCGTCGAGGAAGTCGTCGACCTCGTCCTGGTCGTAGCCCTCGCGGAACTTCGTCGGCTGGAACCGCTTGTTGACTACGTCTTCCGGCGTCAAAGCCATTGCCGTCACCTCAATAGAACTGCTGAACGTGTGGAACCGCGTGCGGTGCGACCGAATCTACCAGTCGTACCGTGCGGTGCGGATGCGCCACCGGAGCGGGCATCGATCCCGACCACCGTACACCGACGATGGGGCGGAACCGTGACCTGCGCCGGGCGTGGCGCGTGTCGCGGACGGGAGTCCGCTCAGATACCGCGTGCCAGAGCGGCGACCACGAACCGGGCGATGATGACGACGAGCATCACGATCGTCCAGCCGAAGTCGAGCGCCACCGGCCCGAGGCGGAGCGGCGGGAGGACCCGTCGCACCGCTCGGATGGGCGGATCCGTGACCGTGTAGACGAACTCGGACACCACGAGCATGCCCCCGCGCGGTCGCCAGGAACGGTTGAAGCTCTGCACGAGGTCGAGCGCGAAGCGCCCCCACATCACGAAGAAGTACAGGAGCAACGCGAGGGAGATGATCCCTAGGATCACGGACACGATGGGGCTCGCTCGTCTCGGGCGAGCGTCGTCAGACGACGCTCAGGGGCGGGTGTGCCGGGTACGGCTCAGGACTGGGCGAAGAAGTTCGCCTCGATGTCGGACTCTACCTCAGCGGGCTCACCGCTCACTGCGACGTGGGCCGGCGACAGGAGGAAGACCTTGTTCGTGACGCGCTCGATCTTGCCGAACAGGCCGAGCGACAGCCCCGAGGCGAAGTCGATCATGCGTCGGGCGTCACCCTCGGTCATCTGCGAGAGGTTGATGATGACGGGGATGCCGTCGCGGAAGCTCTCGGCGATGGACTGGGCGTCCTTGTACTCGCGCGGGTGGACGGTGAGGATCTCGTTCATTTCCTGGACCGGGGTCGCCTTCTGTGCGGTCGTGTGCGAGCGGCGGAGCGGAGTGACCTGGGCGCCGCGCTGGTGGGTGTGCGTCTTGGTGGGAGCCGGCGCCGCTGCGGGAGCGGCCGCCGGGGCTGCTGCCGCGGCGGGGGCTTCCTGTGGTTCAGCGGGCGCCGGAGCAGCCGCTGCGGCCTGGCGAGCAGGGGCTGCCTGCTGGCGCGCGGGCTCGGCCTGCTGCTCGTCCTCGTAGTCGAGTTCCTCATCGGCGAGGCCGAGGTAGACCATCGTCTTCTTCAGCGGGTTGGCCATGGTTCCTCCGGGGTTCGTGCTCGTGGTGCCCTGCAACGAGGCTAGGGTGCGGGCGGCCGGTTTCCCGTGATTGCGGTGCCGATCCGCAGGTGTGTCGCGCCCTCGAGGATCGCCTCGGCGTAGTCCCCGCTCATGCCGGCCGAGATGTCGGTGGCGCCGGGCTCGAGCGACACGACCCGTTCGGAGATCGAGCGGAGTCGGGCGAAGGCGGCTCGGGGCTCCTCGTCCAGGGGCGCGACCGCCATCACACCCCGCAGTCGGATGGTCCCGGTGGCCAGGACACGGGCCACCATCGCCTCGACGTCGTCCGGCTGCACCCCGCCACGCCCGGGGTCGTCGGTGAGGTTCACCTGGACGAAGCCGTCGATGACCGGCGGCTCCGGCTCGGCCTCGGTCGGGGCGAACGCGTCGACGACGGAACCACGGTCGAGCGACTGCACGACGCGGGCGTACCGACGGGCCTGCCGGGCCTTCTTCGACTGCAGCTGCCCGACGAAGTGCCAGGTCAGGCCGAGGTCCGTCAGTTCGGCGGCCTTCGCCTGCGCCTCCTGGTGGCGGTTCTCCCCCACGTCCGTCACGCCGAGTGCGGCGAGCTCGCGCACGAGTGACGCCGGGTGGTACTTCGTGACGACGACGAGCGTGAGTTCGTCGGGCGAGCGCCCTGCGGCTCGCGCCGCGTCGGCGATGCCGCTCCTGACGGACGCAACGCGCGCCTCCAGTCCGTCGTCGTGGGACGAGGCCTGGAGGCGCGTGTCGGCTACCAAGGGTGGGTTACTTGAGGAAGTCGGGGACGTCGAGCTCGTCGTCGTCGTCGAACGCCGGGTCGGCGGCGCGCTGCACCGGCGGCTGGTGTTCCTGCGAGGCCCAGGACGGGCTCGACGTGGTGGAGTCCTCGATCGCGCCGGTCGAGGCGGCGACGGGCGCCGCTGCGCTCGACTCCGGGTCGACGTAGCTCGAACGACGTTCCTTCTGCTGCTGCGCCGGCTCGCCGCCGTCGAAGCCCGCGGCGATGACGGTCACGCGGACCTCGTCGCCCAGGGTGTCGTCGATGACCGCACCGAAGATGATGTTCGCCTCGGGGTGCACGGCTTCCTGCACCAGACGCGCGGCGTCGTTGATCTCGAAGATGCCGAGGTTCGAGCCACCCTGGATCGACAGCAGCACGCCGTGCGCACCGTCGATGGAGGCCTCGAGCAGCGGCGACGCGACGGCGAGCTCGGCCGCCTTGATCGCACGGTCGGCGCCGCGCGACGAGCCGATGCCCATGAGCGCGGAACCCGCACCCTGCATGACGCTCTTGACGTCGGCGAAGTCGAGGTTGATCAGGCCCGGGGTCGTGATGAGGTCGGTGATGCCCTGCACACCGGCGAGGAGCACCTGGTCGGCCGTGGCGAACGCCTCGACCATGGAGATGCCGCGGTCGCTGATCTCGAGCAGGCGGTCGTTCGGGACGACGATGAGCGTGTCCACCTCGTCCTTGAGGCCCGCGACGCCGTTCTCGGCCTGCGACTGGCGGCGCTTGCCCTCGAAGCTGAAGGGCTTCGTGACGACACCGATGGTCAGTGCGCCGATGGACTTCGCGATGCGCGCGACGACCGGTGCACCACCGGTGCCGGTGCCGCCGCCCTCGCCCGCGGTGACGAAGACCATGTCGGCGCCGGCCAGGGCCTCTTCGATCTCCTCGGCGTGGTCCTCGGCGGCACGACGGCCGACCTCGGGGTCCGCGCCGGCACCGAGGCCGCGGGTGATCTCGCGGCCGACGTCGAGCTTGACGTCGGCGTCGCTGAGCAGCAGCGCCTGGGCGTCGGTGTTGATCGCGATGAACTCGACCCCACGGAGACCGAGCTCGATCATGCGGTTGACGGCGTTGACGCCGCCGCCGCCGACACCGACGACCTTGATGACGGCGAGGTAGTTGTGGTTCGTGGTCACGTCAGTCAGGCCTCCGGTAGAACCCTCAACCTCTACTTGAAGTTCAGGGGCAATGCTGGTAGTTGTGGTGCTGGCTCCGACGCTACGGGTGCGTTCGGCGCAGTGTCGCCCCGCCACGCCGCGTGTCGCCGATCAGGTCCGGCAATTCAGTCCTTGGCGCGGATCACGCCGTTGTCCGGTGCCGAGACGTCGTACTCGACGACGACGCCGGGGTTCCGTGCCGCGTGGTCCTTGACCAGCGCGGCGAGCAGTTCGGCCTTCGCGACCGAGTCGTCCGGGCTCCCCCACACGACGGTCGAGCCGTCCTTGAGGGTCAGGGTGACGTCGTCGGCCGTCGACCCGGCGACGCGCGTCACCTGGGCCCGGACCGTCGAGGGCAGCGCCAGCACGACCTCGGTCATCGTGCGGAAGCTCGAGGACCCCAGGCGCGCGCGGGCGATGTCGGCGAGCGGCATCGTCGCCGGGCGCTTCGGCGACGACTGCACGACGATGCCCGCGGGGTCGACGAGGTCGAAGGTGCTGCCGGAGCGCACCGCGACCACCGGCGTGCGCTCGGTCACCGTGACGACGAGCGTGTGGGGCGGGGCCTCTTCGGTCACGTAGCTCTCGATGAGCGGGAACCCGGCGACGTCCCGCTTGATCGCGTCGAAGTCGAGCCGGGCCAGCGGCGTGCCGATCTGGTCGGACAGGGCCTGGCGGAGCGCGGACTCGTCGACGCGGTTCGTGCCCTTGACCTCGATCGTGCGGAGCGCCATCAGCGGGGAGAACACCGCGACGAGGATCGAGACCCCGAGCACCAGGACGACGCTCGCCGCCGTGATCCACGCGGCGCGACGGTGCCGGCTGCGCCGGGTGAACCGGCGGACCTCGGCACGCTCGAGCAGCCGGCGGCGCCGCTTCGCGATGCGCGCCTCGCGGGCGGTCTCGGCAGCGCGCACCCGCGCCCCGATGGGCGCCTCGGTGTGCTGGTCGGTCCGGGAGGCATTGCCCGCGTCGAGCACGTCGGTCACGGTCGCGTCGTGGTCGGCTCCACCGCTCGAGGCCGCTCGGCGTTCCGCGTCGCGACGGTCGGCCTCCGGGTCCCGGTGGTCCTCGTTCGGCGTGTACTCGCGCAGGCGGTCGGCCACGGTGGAGAGCCCGGCGCCGAACCGGCGTCCGGCGGCACCGGCGAACGCGCCGACGCGGTCGCGCGTCGAGTCGGCGGCATCCGTGGTCGGATCCGCGCCCGCGGACGGTCGTCGCGCCCCGACGCTCGGGGGCGCACCGACCGCTGGGGGGCGCGTGCCGGAGGAACCGGGTGCCGGAGTGCTGCCCGGGGTGGTGGGGGCCGGGGTCTCGACGGCCGCAGCCGACTCGTCGGACGCGGGACGGGCCTCCCGGTCGTCGACGACGCGTCCGCGGAACGGCAGCCGCGGCTTCGAGGGACCACGACGCTGCCGGGGCGCTTCCGCGGCCTCGGCCGGGGCGTCCCTGCGGGCGTCCCCCTCGTCGAACCCCTCGGGGCGCTTCACCGGGACGACGCTCCGTCGGTGCCCAGGGCGCCGAGCACCTGCGGGATGATCCGGTACACGTCGCCGCAGCTGAGCGTCATGATGATGTCACCGTCACGGGCGACCGCGGCCGCGCGGGCCGCCGCCTCGTCCCAGTCGGGCAGGAACTCGACGCGCGACTGGTCGGCGAAGCGCTCCTGCACCAGGGCACCGGTCACGCCGGGCTCCGGGTCCTCGCGGGCACCGTAGACGTCGAGCACGACCGTGTGGTCGGCGAGCTCCTCGTACACCTTGGCGAAGTCGCCGGCCATCAGGCGGGTGCGCGAGTACAGGTGCGGCTGGTGGATCGCGATGATGCGACCGTCGCCGACGACGTTGCGGGCGGCCTTGAGCGCCGCGGCGACCTCGGTCGGGTGGTGCGCGTAGTCGTCGTAGACCGAGACGCCGCGCTCGACACCGTGGAGCTCGAAGCGGCGCTGGGTGCCACCGAACGCCTCGAGCCCGCGGACCGCGTCGGCCGGGGCGACGCCGAGGCCGGTCAGGACCGCGAAGGCGCCGACGGCGTTGATCGCGTTGTGCCGGCCGGGCACGCGGAGGGTCAGGTGGTACGCCTCGCCACCGGCGCGGAAGTCGACCTCGACACCAGCCGACTCGGTGATGCCCTCGATGCGGACGTCCGCGTCGACGGCCTCGCCGAAGGTGACGATCTCCGGGGCGTCCGGGCGCTGGCGGATGCCGGCGGTGACCGTCTTCGCACCGGCGTCGTCGCTCGAGATGACGACGCGCTCGCTCGCCTTCGCGGCGAACTCGACGAAGGCCTCGGTGAAGGCCTCCTCGCTGCCGTAGTGGTCCAGGTGGTCGGCGTCGACGTTGGTGATCAGGGCCACGGCGACGTCGTAGAGCAGGAACGAGCCGTCGGACTCGTCGGCCTCGACCACGAACAGGTCGCTGGACCCCGGGGCCGAGCTGGTGCCGAGGGACTGGATGACGCCGCCGTTGACGAAGCTCGGGTCGAGGCCGAGATCGACCATCGCGGTGACGATCATGCCGGTCGAGGTGGTCTTGCCGTGCGCACCGGCGACCGCGACCAGGCGGTGCTCGGCGATCAGGGCGGCGAGGGCCTGCGAGCGGTGCAGCACCGGCAGACCGCGGCGCTGCGCCTCGAGGAGCTCCGGGTTGTCGGGCCAGAGGGCGCTCGTGACGACGATGGTGTCGGCCTCGCCGACGTTCGCCGCGTCGTGACCGATGTGCACGGTCGCGCCGAGATCGCGCATCGTGCCGGTCGTCTCCGTCTCGCGGGAGTCGCTGCCCGTCACGCGGTGCCCGGCGGCGAGGAACATCCGCGCGATCCCGCTCATGCCCGCTCCGCCGATGCCGACGAAGTGCACCGTGCCCAGGTCGTCCGGGATCGGCTGGGTCAGGTCCGGCTTGATGGTCATCGTTCCTCCGTGGTGCTGGGGGCCTGCTTCGCGGCGTCGAGGACCAGGTCGGTCATCCGGTCGGCGCCGTCGCGGTGGCCGACGCTGCCCGCCCGCACGGTCATGTCCGCGATGCGGGAGCGGTCCTGCAGGATGCTCAGCAGCTGGAACGTCACCCAGTCCTGGTCGAATTCCCCGTCGGCCACCAGGACGGCTCCCCCGGCGTCGACGACGTCCTTCGCGTTGTGGCGCTGCTCACCGTTGCCCACCGGGTACGGCACGAGCACGCTCGGCAGCCCGACGGCGGTCAGCTCGCACACCATGCCGGCACCGGAGCGCGACACGACGAAGTCGCTCGCCGCGTACGCCAGCTCCATCCGGTCGCAGTAGGGCAGCACGTGGTAGCCGTCGAGGTCGCTCGGGCCGATGTCCGACGCGGCACCCACGACGTGCAGGACCTGCCAGCCGGCTCCGACGATGGCGGCGGCGGACTTGTTGATCGTCCGGTTGATGCTCCGTGCGCCCGAGGAGCCACCGGTCACGAGCAGCACCGGTCGGTCCGGGTCGAGCCCGAACTCGGCGAGCCCCTCGGACCGGACGGCGCGGCGGTCGAGCGACTCGATCTCGCGACGGAGCGGCATGCCGACGACGCGGCCGTGGCGCAGGCGCGTGTTCGAGAAGGTCAGGCCGACGTGCTCGGTGAGGAATGCGGCAAGGCGGTTCGCCAGCCCGGGCTTGGCGTTCTGCTCGTGCACGACGATCGGGGTGCCGGTGCGGCGGGCGGCGATGTACGCCGGAGCGGCCGCGTAGCCACCGACACCGAGGACCACCTCGATCTCGTGGTCGCGGATGATCTGCTCGGTCCGCTTGACCGCCGCTGCGAACCGCTGCGGGAAGCGCAGGGCGGCACCGTTCAGCTTCCGCGGGAACGGCAGGCGCGGGATCGTCAGCAGCTCGTAGCCGCGCATCGGCACGAGACGGGACTCCAGGCCCTCGGCGGTGCCCAGCACGAGCACCTCAGCGCCGGGCTCCCGCTCGGTCAGCCGGTCGGCGACCGCGAGCAGGGGGTTGACGTGGCCGGCGGTGCCGCCGCCGGCGAAGAGGTACTTGCTCACCGCAGTGATCCGTTCGTGGAGGTCCGGCCGAGTGGGGCGTTCGTCAGGCCGGGGTCGTTCTTGCCGGGCAGGTCACGGGCGAAGGAGAGCACGACGCCGATCGCGACCAGGGTCATGATGAGGGCCGATCCACCGGCTGAGATGAGTGGCAGGGGCACACCGAGGACGGGCAGCAGGCCGAGCACGACGGCGATGTTGATGAGCGCCTGGCCGATGATCCACGCGAGGATGCCACCGGTGACCGTCTTCACGAAGGGGTCGCGGGACTGCCGGATGATCTTGATCATGCCGACGGCGAGCACCACGAACAGGCTGAGCACCACGACGGCGCCGATCAGGCCGAGCTCCTCGCCGATGATCGCGAAGATGTAGTCGTTGTCCGCCTCGGGCAGCCACGACCACTTCGCCTTCGAGTTGCCGAGGCCGACGCCGAACACGCCGCCGGACGCGAGCGCCCACATGCCGTGCACGGGCTGCCAGCAGATGTCCTGGTACTGGCTGGTGTCGGTGCATCCCGACAGCCAGGCGCTGATGCGGGTCGAGCGCGAGGCCGAGGCCATCGTCACGAAGGGCAGCATCACGGCGAACGCCACGAGGCCGACGAGCAGGTGCCGGGCGCGGACGCCGCCGATGTACAGCGCGCCGAACACCAGGATGAGCATGACCATCGCGGTGCCCTGGTCACCACCGAGGACGACGAGCCCGAGCGAGAGCATCGAGGCGATCCCGATCGGGATGAACACCTCTTTCCAGTCGTCGAGCTTGTCGCGCTTGACGTAGATGATGGCGCCGATGCCGAGCACCAGCCCGAGCTTCACGACCTCGGACGGCTGCGCGGTGAACGAGCCGAGCTCGATCCAGTTCCGGTTGCCCTGGATGTCGATGCCGAGCGGGGTGAACACGAGCAGCTGCAGGACGAGCGCCGCACCGAGCAGCCGCATCGCCCACTTCCGCCAGATCCGGGTCGGGACCCGGCTGGCGATGAGCATGAGCGGCACGCCGAGCACGGCGTACAGGCCCTGGCGGGACGCCGCCCCGAAGAAGTCGTGGGTCGCCGCGTACTCCTCGACGCTCGACGAGGACAGCACCATCACGACGCCGAAGACGACGAGGAACAGCGTGACGCCGAGGATCGTGTAGAAGGTGCTGGACTCCGCGACGAAGACGTTCTTGACGGCGACGATCGCGCCGTTCGTCCGTCGTGGGGTCGTCGCGGTCCGGCCGTTACGGCTGTTCGGAAGATCCGTCGGTGTCGTCGCCATCGACTTCTCCTCCCAGGTGCTCGTTGACCGCGGCCGCGAAACGCTGCCCCCGGTCGGCGTAGGAGCCGAACTGGTCGAACGACGCCGCCGCCGGGGCGAGGAGGACGGTGTCGCCCGGCCTCGCGACCGATGCGGCATGCCGGACCGCCTCGCGCATGACCTGATCAGTGTCCGTCGTCTCCACCTGGAGCACCGGGACCGTGGACGCGTGTCGCGCGAATGCCTCGAGGACCGGGGTCCGGTCGGTGCCGATGACCACGACGGCGCGGACGCCGGGGCCGAAGCGCTCGACCAGCCCGTCGACGTCGACGCCCTTGAACAGACCGCCGACGATCCACACGACGGTGTCGAACGACGCGAGCGACGCGGTGGCGGCGTGCGGGTTCGTGGCCTTGGAGTCGTCGACCCAGGTGATGCCGTCCGCCCGGGCGACGAGCTCGGTGCGGTGGTGGTCGGCGCGGAACGCCCGGACGGCCGACTGGATGGCGCTCGGCTGGACGGTGCCGGCACGGGCCAGGGCAGCGGCGGCAAGGACGTTCATGGTCATGTGCGGGCTGGCCAGCCCGGCGGCCTCGAGGTCGGCGATGGTCGACAGCTCGAGCGCGCTGTTGCGGCGGTCCTCGTTGAAGGCCCGGTCGCACAGGACGTCCTCGACGATGCCGACGTCACCGGGAGCGGGGACGCCGGGGGTGAAGCCGACCGCACGGCAGCCCTCGACCACGTCGGCCTCCTGCACCATCTGCCGGGTGGCCTCGTCCGAGGTGTTGTAGACGCACGCCATCACGGTGCGCTCGTAGACCTTGGCCTTCGCCGCGCGGTACGCCTCGGCGGAGCCGTGCCACTCCAGGTGGTCGTCGGCGATGTTCAGGCAGGCGCTCGCGAGCGGCACCACGGCGCCGTCACCGGACGTCGCCGCGTAGTGCAGCTGGTGGCTCGAGAGCTCGACGACGAGCACGTCGTAGCCGACCGGGTCGCGGACGACGTCGAGCACCGGCACGCCGATGTTCCCGCACGCGACGGCACGCAGGCCGCCGGCCTCGTACATCGCGGTGGTGAGCTGTGTCGTCGTCGTCTTGCCGTTCGTGCCCGTGATCGTGATCCAGGGGGCCGCGACCGGGCCGCGGACGACCTTGTCGCGCACGCGCCAGGCGAGCTCGATGTCGCCCCAGACGGTGCTGTTCGTCACCGACCACTGCACGGTGGCGTTGTGCGGGGGCAGCCCCGGCGACACGATGACGACGTCGGGTGCCTGCTGCACGAGGGCGTCCGGCACGGTGTCGAGCGGCGTCTGCAGGAACCGGGCACCGATCACGTCGAGCAGCTCGACGCTGTCGGCGGGGGCGTCGGACGAGTAGACCGTCACCTCGCCGCCGAGCTCCACGAGCGTGTCGGCGACCGAGAACCCGGTGGCACCGAGGCCGAGGACGGCGACGTTGAGCCCCTTCCACCCCTCGGAGTACCAGCTGTCGAGGGACTGGAGGCGGGACGGCGAGGACACCGGGTCAACCAACGCGTGCGATCCATTCGAGGTAGAAGAGTCCGACCCCCGCCGCGACGAAGAGCCCGGCGATGATCCAGAAGCGGACGACGACGGTCACCTCGGCCCACCCCTTCAGTTCGAAGTGGTGGTGCAGCGGACTCATCAGGAAGATGCGCTTGCCGTGGGTGATCTTGAAGTAGGCCCGCTGCAGGATGACGGAGCCGGTGACGATGAAGAACAGGCCACCGATGAGGATGAGCAGCAGCTCGGTGCGGCTGAGGATCGCGAGGCCGGCCAGGGCACCGCCGAGGCCGAGCGACCCGGTGTCACCGAGGAAGATCTGCGCCGGCGAGGTGTTGTACCAGAGGAACCCGATGAGCCCACCGCAGACCGCGGCCGCGACCACGGCGAGGTCGAGCGGGTTCGAGACGGTGTAGCAGGCGTGGGCGGTGTTCGAGTCGAGCCGTGCCCCGCCGCAGATCTGGTTCGACTGCCAGAAGCCGATGATGACGTACGAGCCGATCGCCAGGATGCTCGACCCGGTGGCCAGGCCGTCGAGCCCGTCGGCCACGTTCACGCCGTTCGACGTGGACACCGTCAGCAGGACGATCCAGGCCAGGAACAGCACGGTGCCGATGACGGTGCCGAGCGCCATGAAGTCGAGCCACGGCACGTCGCGGATCGCCGAGATCATCGTGGACGCCGGCGGCTTGCCGTTCGACGTCGGCACGACCAGGGCGATCGTGGCGAAGATGACGCCGACGATGACCTGGCCGAGGATCTTGGCCCAGCCGCCGAGCCCGAGGCTCCGCTGACGGCGCACCTTGAGGAAGTCGTCGATGAAGCCGACGAACCCGAGCCCGACCATCAGGAACAGCACGAGCAGGCCGGACAGCGTGATCGAGTCACGCCCGACCAGGTGGCCGACGAAGTACCCGATCACCGCACCGATGATCAGGACGATGCCGCCCATGGTGGCGGTCCCGCGCTTGGTGTGGTGGGACTGCGGACCGTCGTCACGGATGAACTGACCCCACCCGAGACGGTGGAAGAGCTTGATGAAGGACGGGGTGAGCAGCAACGTGAACACCAGCGACGTGGCGCCGGCGATGAGGAGCGCGATCATTCGGTGACACCTCCGAGGCGGTCGCCGAGGAATCGCAGTTCGGCAGACTTCGAGGACTTGACGAGGACGACGTCGCCGGGGCGGAGCATCTCCTGCATGGCACGGACGGCGTCGTCGACGTCCTCGATGTACACGGACTCGCCGTCCCACGATCCCTCGAGGGTGGCGGCCTGGTGGATGGGCATCGCGCCGCTGCCGACGACCACGAGCTGTCCGATGCCGAGGCGGACGACGAGCCGACCGATGCGGTCGTGCTCCTCGACGGAGTACTCACCGAGCTCGGCCATCTCACCGAGCACGGCGACGGTCCGCTCCCCCGGGCGCACGATCTGCGCCAGGGTCCGCAGCGCAGCCGCGGTGGAGTCGGGCGACGCGTTGTACGCGTCGTTGATGACGGTGACGCCCTCGGGGCCGCCCTGGAGCAGCTCCATGCGCCAGCGCTCGGCGCGCGTCATCGACGCGAGCGCCGCGGCGCCGTCGGCGAGCGGGACGCCCCACAGGTGGGCCACGGTGAGCGCGGCGGACGCGTTCATGGCGTGGTGCTCACCCAGGATCGCGAGGCGCACGTCGACGTGATCCGGGCCTCCAGGCTGTCCTGGAGGCGCGGTGAGGGTGAAGCGGGTGCCGCTGCGGTCCGTCTCGATGCCGGTGATGCGGTAGTCGGCCTCGGCAGACGTGCCGAAGCCCACCACGCGCGCGGCCGTCAGGTCGCGCATCGACGCGACGCGGTCGTCGTCGACGTTGAGCAGGGCCGTGGCGGTCGCGGGCAGGTCGGTGACCATCTCGGACTTCGCGCGCTGCGTCGCCTCGATGCCGCCGAACTCGCCGGCGTGCGCGAGGCCCACCTTGAGGACGACGCCGAGGTCGGGCTCGGCGATCGAGACGAGCTTGGCGATGTGGCCGACGCCGCTCGCACCCATCTCGACCACCAGGTACCGGGTGTCGTAGGTGACGCGGAGCATCGAGATCGGTGCGCCGACGTGGTTGTTGAACGAGCCCTCGGGCGCGACGGTCGCGCCGTGCTGCTCGAGGATCGTGCGGAGCATGTTCTTCGTGCTCGTCTTGCCGTTCGAGCCGGTGATGCCGACGACCCGCAGGGGCGCCGGGCGACCGTCGGCGTCGACGCGGTCCGCGGTGCTCATCCGGACGCGCGTGACGACCTCGTGTGCGAGCGCGGCGAGGGCCTCGTACCCGTCGGTGACGACGATCTGCGGCGCGGTGGTGTCCACACGCTCGGGCGTGATCACCAGGGCTGCACCGGCGTCGACCGCTGCGGGCACGAAGCGTCGACCGTCGGTGACCTCACCGGGCAGGGCGAAGAAGACGCTGCCGGGGCGGACCAGGCGGGAGTCGGTCTCGACCGAGCCCTCGACGACCAGGTCGCCGGGCTCGGCGACGTCGGTCGCCTGCGCGCCGCCGATCAGCTCGCCGCCGACCGCGGTGGCGATCTCGGCGAGGGTCATGGCGATCATCGGACGTCCTCCGCCGGACCGGAGTTCGGCTCCCAGCCGGCCTCGCGCAGGGCCGCACGGGCCTCGTCGCGGGCGGAGTACGGCGTGCGGACGCCCTGGATGTCGCGGTAGTCCTGGTGACCCGGGCCGGCCCAGAGGATCGAGTCCCCCTCGCCGACCAGGCCAACGGCCGTGCGGATCGCGGCCTCGGGCGGGCTGACCTCGTGGATCTCGTGGTCGGGGTACGCCGCACGTGCGGCGTCGACCAGGGTCTTCCGGATCGACGCGGCGTCCTCGAAGCGGGGGTGGTGGTCGGTGACGACGAGGATGTCGCTGCCGGCCGCGGCCACGCGGGCCATGTCGCCGCGCTTCGTGGTGTCGCGGTCGCCGTCGGCGCCGAACAGCATGAGGACCTTGCCGGAGGTGAACTGCCGGACCGCGGCGAGGGTGTTCTCGAAGGCGTCGGCGCTGTGGCCGAAGTCGACGTAGACGCTCGGGCCGTGCTCGCCGGAGACACGCTCGGTGCGGCCGGGCAGGTAGCACTCGATGGCGGAGACGCGGTCGGTCTCGCCGTCACGTTCGCTCGCGTCGTCCTCGTCGGGGTAGCGGCGGTGGTTGCTCTCCAGCGCGTGCGCGATGGCACCCAGCTCGAACCCGCCCTCGACGAGCATGACGATCGCGAGTGCCGCGTTCGCCGCCATGTGCCATCCGATCAGCGGCACACGGGTGGTCAGTTCGCGGCCCTCGGGGCCGGTCAGACGGAACTCGGTGTAGGCGGCGTGTGCCTCGACGATGTCGACGTGCCACTCGGCCTCGACGTCGGGGTGCACGGTGATCGTGGTGACCGGGATGCGGGAGTCCTGCACCACGCGGTGGCCCCAGTCGGTGTCCAGCGAGACGACGCCGCGACGGGCGTGCTCGGGCTGGAACAGCGGGAGCTTCGCCTGGTAGTACTCCTCCATGTCGGCGTAGTCGTCGAGGTGGTCGTGCGACAGGTTCGTGAAGGCCGCGACGTCGAAGACGATGCCGTCGACGCGGTGCCGGCTGAGGGCCTGGGCACTGACCTCGACGGCGACCGCACGGACCTCGCTCTCGCGCATGCGGGCGAGGAGCGCGTGCATCTCGCTGGCCTCGGGCGTGGTCAGGCGGCTCGTCACGCTGAGTGAACCGATGTGGCGCTCGGCGGTCGAGCTCAGGCCGGTGACCAGGCCGAGCTGCTTGAGGATTCCCTCGAGGATGTAGGACGTGCTCGTCTTGCCGTTCGTACCGGTGACGGCGAACAGCTGCGGCAGGTCGGTGGCCTCGTCGGGGTGCGTGCGGTAGACCCACGCCGCGACGTCGCCGAGGGCGGCGCGGGGGTCGTCGACGACGAGCACCGGCAGCCCGGACGGCTCGACCAGTGCGACGCCGTCCTGGTCGGTCAGGACGGCGACGGCGCCGCGCTCGGCGGCCTCCGTCGCGAACTGTGCGCCGTGCCGGTTCGCACCGTGCACGCCGACGAACAGGTCACCCGGCTGCACCTCGGTGGCGCTCAGGGTGACACCGGTGGTCTCGATGCTGTCGACCGAGCCGACGACTCGCAGACCGAACGCGTTGGCGAGTTCGGAGACGGCCCTCGGGGTCGGGTGTTCGGGTCGGAGGACCGGGGGGATCCGTGCGGACAAGTGTTCCTTCTTCCTCACCACGTGGACGGGTAGAGCTTCGCCTCGGACGCGGAGGGGGCTACTCGGTACTTCTCGAGCACCTGGGACATGAGTGTGCGGAACGCCGGAGCCGCTCCGCTGGACCACTTGTTGGTCTGCGGCTTCGTGAACGTCACCGTGACAACATACTGGGGGTCTTCGGCGGGTGCCATTCCGGCCACCGACGTGATGCGCTGACCGCCGTAGCCCTGCGACCCCTCGGCCACCTCGGCGGTCCCCGTCTTCGCGGCGATGTTGTAGCCGGAGATCGGCTTCATGCCCACCAGCGTGCCACCCGTGACGACGCTCTGCAGCATGCCGGTGACCTGCGTGGCGGCGGCTGCGGAGACGACCCGCTGCTTCTGCACGTCGGGCGCGTCGATCGTCTTGCCGTCGGCCGTGGTGCAGCCCTTGACGAAGTGCAGCGGGATCCGGACACCGTCGTTCGCGATCGTCTGGAACACGCTCGCGACCTGCACGGCCGTCGTCGAGATGCCCTGACCGAACATCGAGTTGATGTTCGTCTGCTGGTCCCAGTTCGGGCTCGTGCCGTAGTCCATCGAGGGCTGGCCCGGGTAGTCGATGGCCGTCTCCGGCTCGAACAGCCCGAACTTCTTCATGTAGTCGAAGCGCTGCTGGGCGGTCAGCCGTGCGCCGAGCTCGGTGATGCCGACGTTCGACGAGTTCTGCAGGATGCCGGTCAGCGTGAGGTTCTCGGTGGGGTGGAACTCCGAGTCGTGGATCGTGCCACCCCAGGGGAACGTGCGCGAGTACGGCACGACGGCCTGGTCGGTGGGGTTCGACTTGCCCTGGTCGAGCAGCGCGGCGGCGATGGCGGCCTTGATCGTGGAGCCCGGCTCGTACGACGCCGTCAGGGCACGGGAACCGAAGGCACCCTTGTCGGTCGTGGCGTCGACGTCGTTCGGGTCCACCGTCGGGTAGTCGGCGACCGCGAGCAGCTCACCCGTCTTGACGCTCGTGACCGTCGCCGTCGCGGACTCCGCCTGCAGGGTCTTGGCGGCGGACGCGATGGTCTGCTGCGCCATGTACTGCAGGTCGCTGTCGATCGTGGTCTCGAGCGTGCCGCCGTCCTTGGCCTTCTTCGTGGTCACGGTGCTGCCCGGGAGCTGCACACCGTCCTCGCCGCGCTCGTACGTCTCGGACCCGTTGGTGCCCGCCAGGCACTGGTTGTAGGAGTACTCCAGGCCGGCCTGGGCACCGTCGGTGCCCATGAAGCCGGTGAGGTTGCCCGTGGTCGCACCCGTCGGGTACACCCGCGCCGCCTGTGGCTCCGGGTACAGCCAGGGGATGCCGAGTGCCCGCACGGCCTCGTAGTGCTGCACGTCGAGGCCCTTGACCAGGTAGGCGAAGTCCGACTTCGGGTTCGCGGCGATGTTCTTCCGCATGGTCGCGACGTCGCCGCCGGAGGCCTTCGCCAACGCGCTGAGGGCGGCGCCGACGCTGACGTCCTTGATGCGGGTGCCACCGAGCTTGCCCTTGAACTGCTTGACCAGACGCGGCGAGGTCGTGATGTTGTACCGGGTGACGCTGTCGGCGAGTTCGGTGCCGTTGCGGTCCACGATCGACCCCCGGGTGCCGTAGATCGTCACGGGGATGCTGCGCTTCTGGGCCGACGCCTTGTTCAGCTCGGACGCCTGGACGACCTGGATGTCGACGAGCCGCACCACGAACACCCCGACGAGGGCGATCACGGCGAGCATCACGATGCTGTAGCGCAGGCGTCGGTTGCGGATCGTCTTCGTCACGCGGTGCGGTCCTTCCCGGGCGGTGCTGAGGGTGCGGCGGACCCGCCGGTCACCGGGTGGAGGGCGCCTGGAGCGGGTTCGCGTCGGACTCTACGGACGACTTCGCCGTCCCCTGGTCCGACGCGCTGGCGCCGCTCGTCTTCTCAGACGTGGCGGTGCTGTCGGTGGTTCCCGTGGCGCCCGACGAGTCCTTCGTGCTCGACGTGCCCGACGTGTCCGTCGTGCTCGTCGTGCCCGTCTCCTTGCTGGTGGAGGTGTCCCCCGGCTTCGTGGCCAGCGGGACGTCGTTCAGCAGCGAGTTCGGCACCTGGTTCTCGGTGGACGCCGTGGCCTCGTCGGGCTTCGCCGGCGTCGGCGTGCCGTACACCCGACCGGTCTTCGGGTCGAGGTACACGGGCGTCGAGTTGGCGATCATGCCGAGCGACTGCGCGTTGCGGGCCAGGTTCTGCGGCGAGTCGAGGACCCGGAGCTGCTCGGACAGCGACTGCTGCGTGCGGGACAGGTTCGTCTGCTCGGCCGACAGCGAGTTGAGCGTGTAGGCGCCCTGGCTGAGCACCATGCTGATGCCGAGCTGGGCCAGCAGCAGGATCCCGAGCGCGGCGACGGCCACCACGGCGTACCCGATGCGGGGGCGTGCCCGGCGCTGGGCCGCGGTCGGGGTGACCTCGACCAGCTCGGGGCGGTGCTGACGGTCGGGGCGCGGGGCCCGCGACGGGACGACCGCAGGGTCGACGAGTGCGAGGTTCGTGCTCATGTCAGTTCCGGATCCGCTCGGCCGCGCGCAGGCGCACGGGGGTTGCTCGGGGGTTGGCGGCGCGTTCGGCTTCGTCGGCCAGCTCGGCGCCCTTGACGATCAGGGAGAAGGTCGGGGCGTGCTCGGGCAGCTCCACCGGCAGGCCGGCGGGGGCGCTCGACTTCGTGCGCTCCACCAGGGCCCGCTTGACGATGCGGTCCTCGAGGGACTGGTACGACTCGACGACGATCCGGCCGCCGACCGCGATGGCGTCGAGCGCCGCCGGGATCGCCCGCTCGAGCACGCTGAGTTCGGCGTTGACCTCGATGCGGAGCGCCTGGAAGACCCGCTTGGCCGGGTGCCCCTGGCGCTGGATGGCGACCGGGGTCGCGTCGTGCAGCACCTGGACCAGGTCGCCGGACATCTCGAACGGCTTCGTCGCCCGCCGTTCGACGATCGCTCGGGCGTAGCGGCCGGCGAGCTTCTCCTCGCCGTAGCGCTGGAAGATGCGGCGGAGTTCGCCCTCGTCGTAGGTGGCCAGGACGTCGGCGGCGGTCTGCCCCTCGGTCCGGTCCATGCGCATGTCGAGCGGTGCGTCCTGGCTGTACGCGAACCCGCGCTCGGCCCGGTCGAGCTGCAGCGAGCTCACGCCGAGGTCGAACAGCACACCGTCGACCTTCGTGAAGCCCTCGCCCTCGATCGCGTCGACGATGCCGTCGTACACCGTGTGCACGAGGCGGACGCGGTCGCCGAAGCGGGCCAGGCGCTCCCCCGCGATGCCGAGTGCGTCGGTGTCGCGGTCGAGTCCGATGAGCGTCAGCTCCGGGAACCGCTCGAGCAGGCCCTCGGAGTGGCCGCCCATGCCGAGCGTGGCGTCGACGACGACCTTGCCCGGTCCCTCGAGCGTCGGCGTGAAGAGGTCGACGATGCGCTGGAGCATCACCGGCGTGTGCGGGAAGCGTGGCGTCTCGTTGTCGTTGTCGGCCATGTGCAGCCCCTCGTCTCCTGGGCCGTGGGTCCGGATCCCCATCCATGCGACCTGACACCGGGGAAGTGGCGTCAGGGCTTCACGGCTGGGAGTCCCGATCCGCGGATCAGAAGATCCCCGGGATCACCTCCTCGTCGTTGTCGGCGAATGCCTCTTCGGCTTCGGCGTAGTAGGCCTCCCACGCGGGGGTGGACCAGATCTCGGCACGGTCACCGCTGCCGATGACCGTGAGGTCCCGCTCGAGCCCCGCGTACTCGCGGAGGTTCTGCGGGATCGTCACGCGGTTCTGCTTGTCGGGCTGTTCGGCGCTGGCCCCCGAGAGGAACAGACGCATGTAGTCCCTGGTGCGCTTCGACGTCATCGGGGCGGTCCGGATGCGCTCGTGGAGTTCCTCGAACGTCCGGGCGCTGAAGACCACGACGCAGCGTTCCTGGCCGCGGGTCATCACGAGCCCGCCGGACAGTTCGTCCCGGAACTTGGCGGGGAGGATCACGCGACCCTTCTCGTCGAGCTTCGGGGCATGAGTACCGAGCAGCACGTCGGGCCTCCCCTCCGCTCCACCGGACCGTTGCGAGCCCCACTTTACTCCACTCCCCTCCCCTCGACCAGGAATCCGCTCCCTTTTCCGCCCGCGACACCCCTACTGGGGGCATCGGAGCCGGAATGCACCCAGCCGGGATGACCGCGGATGCCCGGATCTATGCGGTTCGCGAGCGCCGGAGCAGGCGTGGAGGAAAGTGGAGGACTTTCGCAGCCGGTGGAGCGCCTCGGGGCGCGCCGCGGGCACTCGACGCCGAGCGGGCACGAACTGTCGCTCGCGCGGGCCCCAGCCGACAGTTCCTGCGCCCTCGGCATCCGCCGCGCGGCATGTCGTGACCACTCGCACACACACCGGCGGCGCTCCGCCCGGCCACCCCGGCCTGGAGGCCCGTCCCACCATCGCCGCGGAGCGCACGCGGGCGCACGGTCGGCTCCACCACGCCCGGCCGCCGGTCAGCGCACGGTCACGACGTCCCGCCACCGCGACGCCGAGTGGTCACGAACCGTCGCTCGCGCGGGCCCCAGCCGACAGTTCGTGCGACCTCGGCGGCCAGCACGCGGCATGTCGTGACCACTCGCGCCGGCACGACCCCGGCCCGCCCGACCCACAGCCCCCGGAAACACGAAACGGGGCCGACCCGAAGGCCGACCCCGTGGAGGAGTGTGGAGGGAGTCCTGCTGACCCCCGTCAGCTACTGACTCTGGTCGTTGCGCTTGTCCCAGCGCTCGTTCATCCGGTCCATGAAGGACCCGCCGCCACCGGCGGACGGACGCGCCGACCCACCGGACGCGGGCTTGCCCGGCCGAGCGGGCTTCGCCTTCGGGGCACGCATGCCCGGGCGCAGTGCGAACAGGACACCGGCGAGCATCACGACGAAGCCGAGGATGCCGAGCAGCGGCGCCTTGATCACCAGGCCGACGATGACGATGGCGACCCCGGCGAGTGCGCCGAGGACCCCGAGCGTGATGGCTGTGTACGTCGGACGACCCTGTCGACGTGTGACACGCGCCACGAAATCGGAATCGTTCTGGTAGAGGCTGCGCTCCATCTCTTCGAGAAGGCGCTGCTCCTGTTCCGAGAGCGGCATCTTGGTTCCCTCTGTTCCTGGGATCGACGCGGGGTTGAAAAACGCGGGTTGAGTGGACCGATTCTATGCCTCGACCACTCCACTAGGGTAGGGATCGTGGCTGAGAGTACGCGATTAGTGGACCTCGTATCGGCGCGTATCGACCGGGCACTCGACGAGCAGCGTGAACGGCTCCTCGCGATCAGCCCCGACCTCGCGCCGTTCGACCGGTACGCCCGAGACCTGTTGTCCGGCGGCAAGCGCTTCCGGGCGCTGTTCTGCTACTGGGGATGGCAGTCGGTGGCGGGCCGTTCGGGCTCGTTCGACCCGCTGGCCGAGGGGTCCCGACAGACCACCGCCGAGGCCGTCGTCACGGTCGCCGCAGCACTCGAGGTCTTCCACGCCGCGGCCCTGGTGCACGACGACATCATGGACCGCTCGGACACCCGTCGTGGGCGTCCCGCCGCGCACCGCCGCTTCGAGTCCCTGCACGAGGAGTCCGGCTTCGTCGGCGACCGCGGGCAGTACGGCACGAACTCCGCGCTGCTCCTCGGCGACCTGCTGCTCTCGCTGAGCGACTCGGTCTTCGACGAGGGCCTCGCGCTCCTCGACCCGGTGCGGGCCCGCATCGTCCGCCAGGAGTTCCACGCGATGCGCCTCGACGTCACGGCGGGGCAGTACCTCGACGTGCACGAGGAGACCGCCTGGCCCGTCATCGACGAGTCCGAGCACCTGCTCCGCGCCCAGCGCGTCATCGTCTTCAAGTCGGCGAAGTACTCGATCGAGGCCCCGCTGGTCATCGGTGCCCTGGTCGCCGGCGCGAGCGACTCCCAGCTCGAGGGCCTCCGTGCCTTCGGTCTCCCCCTCGGCGTGGCGTACCAGCTCCGCGACGACATGCTCGGCGTCTTCGGTGACCCCGAGGTCACCGGCAAGCCGGCCGGCGACGACCTGCGCGAGGGCAAGCGCACCGTCCTCATCGCCTCGGCGCGCAAGACGCTGGCGAGCGGCCCGCGGCAGCTCCTGGACGAGCTCCTCGGCGACCCCGACCTCGACGAGGAGCAGGTGCAGATGCTCCGCGCGACCCTCACCGAGTCCGGTGCCGTCGCCGCCGTGGAGCGGTCGATCGAGCGGCACGTCCAGCGCGCCAAGGCGGCGCTGGACGCCTCGCCGCTGACGCCGTCGGCACGCGAGCAGCTCGCGTCGCTGGCCGACACGGTCAGCCGCCGGTCGTCCTAGACGCGACCCCGGTACAGACGGGAGGCCCGTGGCGACACCGCCACGGGCCTCCCGTCTGTCCGGAACGCGTCTAGAGCAGCGACTGGGCGATGCGACGCACCTCGGCCTTGCGACCGGCGCGCAGCGCCGCGATCGGCGTGGTGCCCATCGCGTCGTCGACGGTGAGCATCCAGCGCACGGCCTCGTCGTCGGTGAAGCCGTTGTCGCCGAGCACGATCAGCGTCCCGCGGAGTTCGGGCATGGGCTCGCCGTCCTCGAGGAACTCGACGGGCACGCGCAGCACACCGCCGACGCGGGCTGCGAGCAGGGTCTTCTGCTCGAAGAGTCGGTGGATCCGTCCGGGACTGGTGCTGAACATGTCCACCAGCTCGGGGACGGTCAGCCAGCGTTCGGAGAGGGACAGGTCGTCGACGGGTGCGGCACTCACACGCCCATGGTGCCAGAGTGACCGCCGGAGTGAATCCGCCTCGTTCGTCACATTCGTCACATCCACCCCATCTGACTCTCTGGTTGACTTGGGAATCAGGCCATGCCAGCGTTGTGGCACCTGTGAGTGCGCGCATGCGTGCGCACGGCTCAGTCGAGATCAGGAGAAACCCGTGGACCACGCTGCAGACGAAGTCGCCCGGCGCGCACGATCCGCCCGGTTCGCCACCATGCCCATCGTCCTCGCGGGCACCATCGCCGTGACCGCAGGCCTCACCGGCCCGGTCGCGCACGCCGAGCCCCGGCACGACGACGCCGACGCGAACCACAAGCGCCACGTCGACCAGGACCGCGCCGTGACCGACCGCCCGGTGTTCGGCACCGCCGTCGCCCGGCCGTCGCAGACCGTCGTACGGACCGTCGCCGCGACCACGAAGGCCCCCACCACATACACCGTCCACCACGGCGACACGGTCTCGGGCATCGCCGCCCGCTTCGGCCTGTCGGCGCAGGAGATCCTCGTGCGCAACGGCCTCGGCTGGAACACGATCATCCACCCCGGGCAGACCCTCCACCTGGCATCGACGCCCGCCGTCACCACCGCGGCGGTGCGGACCTCCGGGTCGACCGGCGGCTCCGGCTCGGACACCTCGAGCTACCACGTGAAGCACGGCGACACGGTCTCCGGCATCGCGTCCCGCGTCGGCGTGTCGACCACGGCGCTCCTCAGCGCGAACCAGCTGTCGCAGCGCAGCGTCATCTACCCCGGGCAGACGCTGCGGGTGCCGCACGGCTCGTCGTCGACGCCGTCGGTCTCCACCGCCTCGGCCCCGTCGACCAAGTCGAGCGTGAAGATCAGCGCCGGCGACACCGTGGCCTCGATCGCCGCCGCGCACCACGTCTCGGTCAAGTCGCTCCTGTCGGCGAACGGCCTGTCGTACACGAGCACGATCTACGCCGGCAAGACGCTCGTCATCCCGTCGTCGAACGCCACCGCCGCGCCCGCGGTCGCCGCGAGTGCTGCGGTCAGCGGTGCCGTCGGCCTGAGCGCCGAGCAGCGCCAGAACGCCGCGACCATCGTCGCCGTGGGTCGATCGCTCGGCGTCCCGGACCGCGGCATCGTCGTGGCCCTCGCCGCCGCGATGCAGGAGTCGAGCCTCCGGAACCTGCCGCACGGCGACCGCGACTCGGTCGGCCTGTTCCAGCAGCGTCCGAGCCAGGGCTGGGGCAGCGCGGCGAAGCTGCAGGACCCGGCGCACGCCACCGCGCTGTTCTTCGGCGGGCGGAACAACCCGAACGCCGGCAAGACCCGCGGGCTGCTCGACGTGCCCGGCTGGTCCTCGATGAGCATCACCGACGCGGCCCAGGCCGTGCAGCTCTCCGCCTACCCGAAGGCCTACGCCACCTGGGCGAGCGCTGCCGAGGGCTGGCTGGCGACCCTCTGAGCCTCATCCGGAAGATCGAGATTGGGTCACGGCCGGTGCGCCGGTGCGTCCGAGTGCGGTCTCGATTCGTAGAATGCCGCCGATGACCACCAACGCCGCCACGGACCCGATGATCGGTCGCATGATCGATCAGCGGTACCGCGTCCGCTCCCGCATCGCGCGCGGGGGCATGGCGACCGTCTACCTCGCGACCGACGTGCGCCTCGAGCGACGCGTCGCGATCAAGATCATGCACGGGCACCTGGCCGACGACCAGGCGTTCCGTGAGCGCTTCATCCAGGAGGCCCGTTCGGCCGCACGGCTGTCGCACCCGAACCTGGTGGGCGTCTACGACCAGGGCGCCGAGGGCGAGATCGCCTACATCGTCATGGAGTACATCCCGGGTATCACGCTGCGGGACCTGCTGCAGGAGCACCACGCCCTGACGCCCGAGCAGGCGACGGACATCCTGCGCGCCGTGCTGGCCGGCCTCGCCTCGGCCCACCGCGCCGGGATCGTGCACCGCGACCTGAAGCCCGAGAACGTCCTGCTCGCCGACGACGGCCGCATCAAGCTCGGCGACTTCGGCCTGGCCCGCGCCACGACCGCGAACACGGCGACCGGCGCAGCACTCCTCGGCACGATCGCCTACCTGTCCCCCGAGCTCGTGACCCGCGGCGCCGCCGACTCGCGCAGCGACATCTACGCGCTCGGCATCATGCTCTACGAGATGCTCACCGGCGAGCAGCCCTACAAGGGCGAACAGCCGATGCAGATCGCCTACCAGCACGCCAACGACTCCGTGCCGGCACCGAGTGCCGCCGTGTCCGGGGTGCCGCCGGAACTCGACGAGCTGGTCGCCTGGTCGACCGCACGTGACCCCGAGGACCGCCCCCGCGACGCCCGCGAGATGCTCGACCACATGTCGGGCAACCAGCAGCGCGCGACCGGGCAGTACCGCACGGCCGTGCTGCGCCCCGAGAACGGGACAGCGATCCTGCCCTCCGGTGGCGCCGGCACGCTCGGCGCCGCAGCGGCCGCCGCCTCGGTGGGGGCTGCAGGAGCCGCAGGAGCGGACGAGACCGCCATCATCGACCGGTCCGGCGACCGGGACACCGGCGACCGCGGTCGAGCGCCCGCCCGTGCGCGCGGCAACGCCCCGGGCCCCCGTCGCACCGGGGCACAGCCGGGCGTGCTCTCCCCCGCCGGACAGCGCCTCGCCGACCAGTCGGCGAAGCGTCGGAAGCGCGGCTGGATCCTGCTGTCCGTGGTCGTCGTGCTCGCGTTGATCGGAGCCGGCTTCGGCTGGTACTTCGGCCCGGGGCCGGGTGGCAACGTGCGGATCCCGGAAGTCACGGGCAAGTCGGTCTCGCAGGCCCGGCAGCTGCTCGAAGCACAGGGCCTGCAGGCGGCGTCGAAGACCGGGACACGGTTCGACGCCGTCGTCGCGAAGGGGCAGGTCTCCACGACGAAGCCGGCCGCGGAGCGCGAGGTTCAGAGGGGCACAGCGGTGCAGATCGTCGTGTCGAACGGCCCCCGGATGATCCCGCTGCCGGCGATCGTCGGCCAGCCGCTCTCCACCGTGACGGCCGCGCTCGACGACGACTTCGAGCTGCAGGACGACCGGTACGAGTTCTCCGCCGACGCCCCGAAGGACACCGTGGTCGCGGCGACCGGTCGGGCGTCCGGCGGCAAGGCCCTCGACCTCACGACCGTGCAGGCCTACGGCGAGACCGGGCCGGTCACCCTGACCGTCTCGCTCGGGCCGGTCCCCGACGTCGTCGGCAAGACGGTCGACGAGGCCTCCGCCGCACTCGACGAGGTCGGCCTGATCCTCGGCGCCCGCACCGAGGAGTACAGCGACACCGTGCCCTCGGGCCAGATCGTCTCCGCCGCCGTGCAGGACTCCCCCGCCGTGCGCGGGTCGGCGGTGGACGTCGTCGTGTCGAAGGGTCCGACGCCGATCACCGTGCCGGACCTCGGTGCGGAGCGGCCCACGATCAACGAGGCGACGAAGACCCTCGAGGACCTCGGACTCAAGGTGTCCGTACCCGACTGCACGAACATCCTCTGCGGCTTCTACGACTGGAAGTCGAAGCTACCCGTCACCGGCACCGACCCGGGGGCCGGCGCCACGGTCTACCGCGGCGACACGATCACCCTGTCCTACGACCAGTAGGTGCGGACACCGCACCCTCGGCCCTGGACGCGACCCCAGGACGGACGGAAGGCCCGTGGCGGCGCCGTCACGGGCCTCCCGTCCGACACGCGAAAGCGACAGAACCCCGCGGACATGCCGCGGGGTTCTGTCGCTTTGACGAAACGGTTCCTGCGTTACGAGCGGTCGGGCTGGTGCGCGCCGAGTTCCTCGGCCACCAGGAAGGCGAGCTCGAGGGACTGCATGTGGTTCAGGCGTGGGTCGCACAGCGACTCGTAGCGGGTCGCGAGGGTTGCCTCGTCGATGTGCTCCGAGCCGCCGAGGCACTCGGTGACGTCGTCACCGGTGAGCTCGACGTGCATGCCCCCCGGGTACGTCCCGACCTGGCGGTGGGCCTCGAAGAAGCCGAGGACCTCGTCCACGACGTCGTCGAACCGGCGGGTCTTGTAGCCCGTCGGCGTGGTCAGGCCGTTGCCGTGCATCGGGTCGGTGACCCACAGCGGGTTGGCGTCCATGCCCTTGATCGCCTCGAGCAGCTTGGGCAGCTCGTCGCGGATCTTGCCCGCACCCATCCGCGTGATGAAGGTCAGGCGACCCGGCTCGCGGTTCGGGTCGAGCTTGTCGACGAGCGCCTTCATGTCGTCGACGCTCGTCGTCGGGCCGAGCTTCACACCGATCGGGTTGCGCACCCGCGACAGGAAGTCCACGTGGGCGCCGTCGATGTCGCGCGTGCGCTCACCGATCCAGATGAAGTGACCGGACGTGTCGTACGCCAGGCCGGAGCGCGAGTCGATGCGGGTCATCGGGCGCTCGTAGTCCATCAGCAGCCCCTCGTGCGAGGCGTAGAACTCGACGTGCTTGAGCGCCTCGAAGTCGGCACCGCAGGCGTCCATGAAGCGGATCGCGCGGTCGATCTCCTTGGCGAGGTGCTCGTAGCGGGCGTTCGCGGGGTTCGAGGCGAAGCCCTTGTTCCACGAGTGCACCTGGCGCAGGTCGGCGAAGCCCCCCTGCGTGAAGGCCCGGACGAGGTTCAGCGTCGAAGCAGCGGTGTGGTACCCCTGCACCAGGCGGCGCGGGTCGGCCGTCCGGCTCTCCGGCGTGAAGTCGTAGCCGTTCACGATGTCGCCGCGGTAGGCGGGCAGCGTGACGTCGCCGCGGGTCTCGAAGTCGCTCGAGCGGGGCTTGGCGAACTGCCCGGCCATGCGCCCCATCTTGATGACGGGCATCGAGGCACCGTAGGTCAGCACGACGGCCATCTGCAGGATCGTCTTGACCCGGTCGCGGATGGAGTCGGCGGTGGCACCGGCGAAGGTCTCGGCGCAGTCACCGCCCTGCAGCAGGAAGGCCTTGCCCTGGGCGGCGGCGGCGAGCCGCTCACGCAGCTTGTCGACCTCGCCCGCGAACACGAGCGGCGGGAGCGTGGCGATCTCGGCCGAAGCGGCCTCGGCCGCGGCTGCGTCCGGCCAGGTCGGCTGCTGCTTGATCGGGAGCGTCCGCCAATAGTCGAGCCCCTCGATGACGTCCGGATCCTGCAGGGCGACGAAGTCGGTCGACTCGGGCAAGGGCGTTACCTCGGTGTTCTGTGCGGGCGGCCCGACGACGCTGACCGGCACCGGGCCGCGCGTCGTCGATGGGCGTCCTGGCGGGGTGCCGGGACCATCAGAGCCTAACGTGCAGGCGTCGACTTCCGTTCCCGCATGACAGCCTCGCGCGCGGAGCTCGCCCGCTCCTTCACGCTGGTGGCGTAGACGTCCACGTACTCCTGACGGCTCAGGCCGGCGAGCTCGTGCATGACCTCGTCCGTGACGCTGCGCAGGATGAAGCGGTCCGTCTCGAACCCCTGGAACCGCGAGAAGTCGAGCGGCTTGCCGAACACGACCCCGACGCGCTTGATCTTCGGGAAGCGCTGCCCGATCTGCTGCACCTCGCGCGTGCCGACCATGGCCACGGGGACGACGAGCACGCGCCCCTCGAGGATCATCCGGGCGATGCCGGTGCGGCCACGGTAGAGCTTGCCGTCGGGGCTGCGGGTGCCCTCGGGGTAGATGCCGAGCTGCTCACCGCGCGCCAGGACCTGCAGGCCGGTGCGCAGCGATGCCTCGGACGCCTTGCCGCCGGAGCGGTCGATCGGCAGCTGGCCGATGGCGTTGAAGAACGTCTTCGTCGCCCAGCCCTTCAACCCGCGGCCGGTGAAGTAGTCGCTCTTCGCCAGGAACGAGAGTCGACGGTCGAGCACCGCCGGCAGGATCACCGAGTCGATGAACGAGATGTGGTTCGACGCGAAGATGACCGGGCCCGAGGTCGGGACGTGCTCACGCCCGACGACCCACGGCCGGAACAGGGTGAGGATGAGCGGGCCGAGCACGAAGTTCTTCAGCAGCCAGTAGGTCATCGACGACTCCAGGTGGTGAGAAGGTCCGGGTGGTGCACGGCCAGGGGGTGGGCGGTCGTTCGTGTGTGCGTGTGCGCGCGCCGACCCTACGCCGTGCGGGCGTGGATGCGGGCGAGGTCGGCGGCACCGACGACGCCGGCGTCGTTGACGAGTTCGGCGATCACGAAGTCCGGCTCGGGGTGGTACCCGCGGGCCGGCAGGTTGTTGAGGTACGCCTGCTTGATCGGGTCGAGCAGCCGGTCCCCCGCGCTGGCGACGCCGCCGCCGAACACGAAGAGCTGCGGGTCGAGCACCGCGGACAGCGACGCGCACGCCTCGCCGAGGTGCCGACCGAGCCGACGGAGCGCCGCGAGGGCACCCGGGTCGTCGGCCAGGATCAGGTCGCCGACGATCTTGCCGTCGAGCTGGCCGCCGTTGTCGGCGCGGGCGTCGGCCAGTGCCGAACCGATGCCGCCGGCGTCGGCGACGTCGTTCGCCATGCGCTGCAGGGCGCGACCCGAGCCGTACTGCTCGATGCAGCCGCGGGCGCCGCAGCCGCAGGGCAGCCCGTTCGGGACGATGCGCAGGTGGCCGATCTCACCGCCGGTGCCGAAGCCCCCGCGGAACAGACGGTCCTCGGTCACGATGGCCCCACCGACGCCCGTGCCGATGGTCAGCATGGTCATGTCGGACACGAGTCGACCGGCACCGAACCGGAACTCGGCCCAGCCGGCGGCGTTCGCGTCGTTGTCCACCGTGATGTGCAGGTCGCCGAGGCGCTGCTGCAGCTTCTGCCGGAGCGGTTCGTTCCGCCACCGGATGTTCGGCGTGTAGTAGACGATCGACTGCGAGGCGTCGATGAACCCGGGGGCAGCGACCCCCACGGCGCCGACCTGGTGGAGCGAGCTGAGTCGCTCGACCATCGAGACGACGTCGTCGAGCATGGCGTTCGGGTCCGCAGCGTTGGTGGCCACGCGGTCCTCGGCGACGATCTCGCCCAGTTCCGTCACGACCGCACCCGCGATCTTGGTGCCCCCGATGTCGATTCCGATGGCGTGCACGAGCAACGAGCCTACCGGTTCGCCGCGAAGTCACGGAACGCCCGGTGACGCGTCCTATGCTGGCCGTGTCGCCTCGGTGTTGAGGCGCACTCGAGTCGAACCGGCAGACAAGGGAGTCACCGTGAACGATCAGCGTCCTGCACGCAGCAGCGCCTCCACCGACACGTCCACCGCTGGCAGCGCCGCCACCGGGACCACGCCGTCGGCCGGGAGGCACGTCACACCGCCCAGCGCAGGTCCCGTCGCCCCGGACCACGGCTCGGCAGCGCGGCTCCTCGGCGACCGCGTCCGCCTGACGCCCGACCGTCCGATCCTCGCCCAGCGCCACGGCGACACCTGGACCACCTTCACCGCGGCGGAGACGCTCGCCCGGGTGCGCGGCATCGCGAAGGGCTTCGTCGCCGCCGGGCTCGAACCGGGCGCCCACGTCGCGATCCTGTCCCGCACCCGTCTGGAGTGGACCCTGGTCGACTTCGCCGTGTGGACAGCCGGCCTGGTGTCCGTGCCCGTGTACGAGACGAGCTCCCCCGACCAGGTGCGCTGGATCCTGTCCGACTCCGAGTCCGTCGCGATCGTCGTCGAGCAGGAGGAGCACGCGCGCCGCGTCGCCTCCATCGCACCCGACCTGCCGTCCCTGGGCCAGCACTGGACGATCGACGGCGGCGGCCTCGACGACCTGACGCGGCTCGGCGAGGACGTCACCGACGACGAGCTCGACGCCCGGACCGCGAACGTGCACGGCCACGACGACGCCACGATCATCTACACCTCGGGCAGCACCGGTCGACCGAAGGGCTGCGTCCTGCGGCACGACAACTTCACCGCCACGGTGGAGGGCGCGAGCGAAGCGATGCCCGAGGTCGTCGCCGACGGCGCCTCGACCCTGCTGTTCATCCCGCTCGCCCACGTCTTCGCCCGGTTCATCGCCGCGATGTCGGTGTCCGCCGGTGTCCTCGTCGGCCACGAGCCGGACACGAAGGACCTGATGCGGGCGGTGTCGACCTTCAAGCCGACGTTCCTGCTCGCAGTCCCCCGGGTGTTCGAGAAGATCTACAACTCCGCCGAGCAGAAGGCCGACCTCGGTGGCAAGGGCAGGATCTTCCGGGCGGCAGCCGACACCGCGGTCGCCCACTCCGAGGCCATCGCAGCCGGCAGGGTGCCGTTCCTGCTCGGGCTGAAGTTCAAGCTGTTCGACCGGCTCGTGTACGCCAAGCTCCGCGACGCCCTCGGCGGCCGGGTCGAGTACGCCGTGAGCGGTTCGGCACCCCTCTCCCCACGGCTCTCGCACTTCTTCCGCTCGATCGGGGTGCTCATCCTCGAGGGCTACGGCCTGACCGAGACCACCGCCCCCGCCACCGTCAACCGTGCCCGGGAACTCCGCATCGGGACGGTCGGGCGGGCGCTGCCCGGCATCGAGGTCCGGATCGCCGACGACGGCGAGATCCTGATCCGCGGCGTCGACGTCTTCGACCGGTACTGGCGGAACGACGAGGCGACCGAGCACGCCTTCGCCGACGGCTGGTTCCGCACCGGCGACCTCGGCCGGATCGACGCCGACGGGGTCCTCACGGTCACCGGCCGCGCCAAGGAGCTCATCGTCACCGCGAGCGGCAAGAACGTCGCACCGGCACCGCTCGAGGACGGCATCCGCGAGCACCCGCTCATCGGCCAGGTCGTGGTCGTCGGCGAGGGCAAGCCGTTCGTCGCAGCCCTCGTGACGCTCGACCGCGAGATGCTCCCCGGCTGGTGCGAGTCCCGCGGGATCACCCCGGCGCTGAGCGGGCACGAGGCCGCCTACGACGAGCGTGTGCTCTCCGCCGTCCAGGAGGCCATCGACGCCGCCAACGGCCGGGTCTCCCGCGCCGAGTCGGTCCGGTCGTTCACGATCCTCGACACGGACCTGACCGAGGCCTCCGGGCACCTCACGCCGAAGCTCACGATCAAGCGGTCGGTGATCCTCAAGGACTTCGCCGCCGACATCGACCACATCTACTCCGGGTCGAAGGTGCAGACGACGGCGACCCCGGTGATCGAGGGTCGGCGCCGCAACCGCTCGTAGCGCCCGCCGGGCGTACCGGTCGTTCCTTTCGGCACGGTACGCCCGATTGCACAAGGTGCACGCGGTAGTGGACGCAACCGCCTGGAGGCCCCGCGTCGGTCCGCCGGGCTGACGCCGGGCCTCCAGGCGGTCGCCCCGCGTGGGGGCTGGCAGCTTCGGGCGTACCTGGTCGTTTCGGGCGTACCGGGACGGTTCTTTCGACCAGGTACGCCCGATTCCGCCAGGTACGCGCCGGGCCTCCCCGCTGAGCGAGCAGCCCCGGGCGTACCGGGTCGTTTCGGGCGTACCGGGTCACATCTTTCGACCAGTTACGCCCGATTGCACAAGGTGCGCGCGGTCGTGGACGCAACCGCCTGGAGGCCCGGCGCCGGTCCCCCGGACTGGCGCCGGGCCTCCAGGCGATCGCTGCGCGTGCGGGCTGGCAGCTTCGGGCGTACCTGATCGTTTCGGGCGTACCGGGTCGTTTCTTCTCACTAGGTACGCCCGATTCCGCAAGGTAGGAGCGCAGACGCCCCGCTGAGCGACCAGCTCCGGTCGTACCGGGTCGATTCGGGCGTACCGGTCGATTCGGGCGTACCAGGCCGTTCCGGGCGTACCTGGTCGATTCTTCCGACCAGGCACGCCCGATTCCGCCAGGTCCGCGCGCGGCCGCCCCACTGAGCGACCAGCCCCGGGCGTACCTGGTCGATTCGGGCGTACCGGGTCGATTCTTCCGACCAGGTACGCCCGATTCCGCCAGGTACGCGCGGGTGTGCACGCAACGGCCTGGAGGCCCGGATCACGTCCGACGGACGTGATCCGGGCCTCCAGGCCGTTCAGCGGGCGCCGGGGGCGCCTGCGGGGCTCAGGCCTCCTGCGACTGCTCCGTCGCGGGGGCGTCGAGGACGGCGGTCGAACCGGTCGTGACGGTGGTCTCGGCCGGTCGACGGTTGGTGCGGGTGCGGTGCGAGCTGAGCTCGTCGTTCTGACTGGTCATGCGGGAGTCCTGGGGGGATGGGATGGTCGTCGGTGGGAGGCCGACAGCAGCACGGTACCCCCTCGTCAGGACAAAGCGACAATCCCCCGTGGGGGTGTCACACCACAGTTCACAGCCGGCGAACGCGGGACTGTGCAAGCGCTCAGTGGAACCAGTCCTGCGCACGGATGTCGCGCAGTGCCTGACGGCGGACCTCGGGGTCGAGCGTCATCACGTAGACGGTGCCGTCGAGGTGGTCGCACTCGTGCTGGAGCGCCTCGGCCATCAGGCCGGTGCCCTCGAGGACGACCTCGTCGCCGTCGACGTCGACACCCCGCACCTTCGCGTACGGGGAGCGACGCGTCGGGTAGCCGAGCCCCGGGACGGAGAGGCAGCCCTCTTCCATGAGCTCGGGCTCCCCGGAGACCTCGACGATCTCGGGGTTGAGGACGTAGCCGACCTCACCGTCCACGTTGTACGAGAACGCACGGAGTCCGACGCCGATCTGGGGCGCGGCCACCCCGGCACGTCCGGGTTCCTTGACGGTGTCGATGAGGTCCTGCACGAGGTCACGGACCCCGGGGCTCCCGAGCAGTTCGGGGCGGATCGGGTCGGCCGGCGAACGGAGGACGGGGTCGCCGAACAGGCGGATGGGACGAACGGTCAATTTACTGCAGCACCACCAGGAGGTCGCCGGCGTCCACCTGCTGGGTCACCGGGATCGCGAGTCGGCCGACGGTGCCCGACACGGGCGCCGTGATGGCCGCTTCCATCTTCATCGCCTCGATGCTCGCCACCGGCGTACCGGCCTCGACGACGTCACCGACGGCGACCTTGAGCGTCACCACGCCGGAGAACGGCGCGGCCACGTGCTTGGGGTCGGACGCGTCGGCCTTCTCGGCCGCCTTCGTCTCGACCTCGACCGAACGGTCGCGGACGGCGACCGGGCGGAGCTGCCCGTTCATCGTCGCCATGACCGTACGGATGCCCTTCGCGTCCACCTCGCCGATCGCCTCGAGCCCGACGAACAGGTCGACGCCCTTGCCGAGCGGGACGCTGTGCTCCTGCCCGGGGCGCAGCCCGTACAGGTAGTCGACGGTCGGGACGACGGACAGGTCGCCGTACTGCTCCCGCACGCGTTGGAACTGCTGCGTCGGCTGCGGGAAGAGCAGGCGGTTGAGGGCCTGCTGGCGCTCCGGCCCGGGGGTCTCGAGGTGCGCGCGCTCGTCGGCGGGCACCGGGGTGATCTCGAGTCGGACGTCGCGCCCGGCCAGGACCTTCGAGCGGAACGGCTCGGGCCAGCCGCCGGGCAGGTCGCCCAGTTCGCCGGCCATGAACCCGACCACGGAGTCCGGGATGTCGTACTTGTCGGGGTTCTGCTCGAAGTCGACCGGGTCGGCACCGACCGCGGCGAGCTGCAGTGCGAGGTCACCGACGACCTTCGACGACGGCGTGACCTTGGTCGGGCGCCCGAGGATCCGGTTCGCCTCGGCGTACCAGTCCTCGACCTGCTCGAACCGGTCACCGAGGCCGAGGGCGATCGCCTGCTGCCGGAGGTTCGACAGCTGACCGCCGGGGATCTCGTGCTTGTAGACACGCCCGGTCGGACCGGCGAGCCCGGACTCGAACGGGGCGTACACGCGACGGACCGACTCCCAGTACGGCTCGAGGTCACCGACGGCGTCGAGCGACAGACCGGTGTCCCGCTCGGTGTGGGCCAGGGCGGCGACCAGGGCGGACATGCTCGGCTGGCTGGTCGTGCCGGCCATGGGTGCTGCGGCCACGTCGACGGCGTCGGCCCCGGCACGCGAGGCGGCGAGCAGGGTCGCGAGCTGGCCGCCCGCGGTGTCGTGGGTGTGCACGTGCACCGGTTGGTCGAAGCGCTCGCGCAGCGCGGTGACGAGCTTCTCAGCCGCACCGGCACGGAGGAGCCCCGCCATGTCCTTGATGCCGATGACGTGCGCGCCGGCCTCGACCATCTGCTCCGCCAGGCGGAGGTAGTAGTCGAGCGTGTAGAGGTCCTCGGCGGGGTCGAGGAGGTCGGCGGTGTAGCAGAGCGCCGCCTCGGCGACGGCCGTGCCGGTCGCGAGCACGGCCTCCAGAGCTGGACGCAGCTGGCTGACGTCGTTCAGCGCGTCGAACACGCGGAAGACGTCGACGCCGGACCGGGCCGCCTCGTCGACGAAGGCGTCGGTGACCTCGGTCGGGTAGGGGGTGTACCCGACCGTGTTGCGGCCGCGCAGCAGCATCTGGATCGGGATGTTCGGCATCGCTTCGCGCAGCGAGGACAGGCGCTCCCAGGGGTCTTCCCCGAGGAACCGGAGTGCCACGTCGTACGTGGCACCTCCCCAGGCTTCGACGCTGAGCAGCTGCGGGGTGAGCCGCGCGACGTGCGGTGCGACGGCGACGAGGTCCTTCGTGCGGACCCGGGTCGCGAGGAGCGACTGGTGGGCGTCCCGCATCGTCGTCTCGGTCACCGCGAGGGCCGTCTGGGCGCGCAGGGCCTTCGACCACTCGGCCGGACCCATCGCCAGCAGGCGGTCGCGCTGTCCCTCGGGCACCGGCGCCGTCAGGTCGGTGGCCGGGAGCTTGTCGGCCGGGTCGGTGACCAGCGGCGACCGCTCCCCGTTCGGCTTGTTCACCGTGACGTCGGCGAGCCAGGTGAGCACCTTCGTGCCGCGGTCCTTCGAGACGTGGCCGCCGAAGAGCTGCGGGCGTTCCTCGATGAACTTCGTCGAGACGTCACCGCGGGCGAAGTCCGGGTCCTCGAGCACGGCCTGCAGGAACGGGATGTTCGTGCTGACGCCGCGGATGCGGAACTCGGCGAGGGCGCGCTTGGCCCGGGACACCGCCGCCGGGAAGTCCCGGCCGCGGCACGTCATCTTCGCGAGCATCGAGTCGAAGTGCGGGCTGATCTGCGCGCCGGTGGCGACCGTGCCGCCGTCGAGCCGGACGCCGGCGCCGCCGGGGCTGCGGTAGGTGCTGATCCGGCCGGTGTCCGGACGGAAGCCCTGCGTCGGGTCCTCGGTCGTGATGCGGGTCTGCAGCGCGGCGCCGTGCACGGCGACGGTGTCCTGCGACAGGCCGAGGTCGGCGAGGGTCTCCCCCGCCGCGATGCGCATCTGCGACTGCACCAGGTCGACGTCGGTGACCTCTTCGGTGACCGTGTGCTCGACCTGGATGCGCGGGTTCATCTCGATGAAGACGTGCTGCCCCTCGCGTTCGCCCTCGGTGTCGAGCAGGAACTCCACGGTGCCGGCGTTCACGTACCCGATCGACCGGGCGAAGGCCACGGCATCACGGTGCAGTGCCTGCGCGACCGCGGGGTCGAGGTTCGGCGCCGGAGCGATCTCGACGACCTTCTGGTTGCGCCGCTGGACCGAGCAGTCCCGCTCGAACAGGTGGATCGTGCCCGCGTCGGTGCCGGTCGCGTCGGCGAGGATCTGCACCTCGATGTGGCGCGGACGGATGACGGCCTGCTCGAGGAACATCGTCGGGTCGCCGAACGCACTGTCGGCCTCGCGCATGGCTGCTTCGAGGGCATCGCGCAGCTCGGGCTTCGTCTCCACCCGACGCATGCCTCGGCCACCACCACCGGCGACGGCCTTGGCGAAGACCGGGAACCCGATCGCGTCGGCGCCGGCGATCAGTTCGTCGATGTCGCGGCTCGCCGGGGTGCTCGCGAGGACCGGGACGCCGGCTGCGATCGCGTGCTCCTTCGCGGTGACCTTGTTGCCGGCCATCTCGAGCACGTGCTCGCCCGGACCGATGAAGGTGATGCCGTTCGCGGCTGCTGCCGCGGCGAGCTCGGGGTTCTCGGACAGGAACCCGTACCCCGGGTAGATCGCGTCGGCCCCCGACTCGCGGGCGACGCGGATGATCTCGGAGACGTTCAGGTACGCACGGACCGGGTGGCCCCGCTCCCCGATCAGGTAGGCCTCGTCGGCCTTGAGCCGGTGCAGGGAGTTCCGGTCTTCGTACGGGTAGACGGCCACCGTACGGGCCCCCAACTCGTAGGCGGCACGGAACGCGCGGATGGCGATCTCGCCACGGTTCGCAACGAGGATCTTCGTGAACACGACGTCCCTTTCAGCCCGGGTTGAGGTGAGACAACCCTAGTGGCGGTAACGTTGCTCAACGTGCATGTACTCAGCGTGAGCTCCCTCAAGGGTGGTGTCGGCAAGACGACGGTGACGCTCGGCCTGACCTCGGCCGCGTTCGCCAAGGGACTGCGCACGCTGGTGGTGGATCTGGACCCGCAGTCCGACGTCTCCACGGGCCTCGACATCAACCTCGCCGGCCACCTCAACGTCGCCGACGTCCTCGAGAACCCGAAGGAGAAGATCGTCCGTCAGGCGATCGCCCCCTCGGGCTGGACGAAGGGGTCGCAGGGCAAGATCGACGTCATGGTCGGGTCGCCCTCCGCCATCAACTTCGACGGGCCGCACCCGTCGATCCGCGACATCTGGAAGCTCGAAGAGGCCCTGGCCAACGTCGAGCAGGACTACGAACTCGTCCTCATCGACTGTGCGCCGTCGCTGAACGCCCTGACCCGCACCGCGTGGGCCGCGTCCGACCGCGTCACCGTCGTCACCGAGCCCGGCCTGTTCTCCGTCGCCGCCGCCGACCGTGCGCTGCGCGCCATCGAGGAGATCCGCCGCGGACTCTCCCCGCGCCTGCAGCCCCTCGGCATCATCGTGAACCGTGCCCGGGTGCAGTCGCTCGAGCACCAGTTCCGCATCAAGGAGCTCCGGGACATGTTCGGCCCGCTCGTGCTCTCGCCACAGCTGCCGGAGCGCACGTCGCTGCAGCAGGCGCAGGGTGCCGCGAAGCCGCTGCACGTCTGGCCCGGCGAGTCCGCGCAGGAGATGGCGAAGAACTTCGATCAGCTGCTCGAGCGCATCATGCGCACCGGGAAGATCGGTCCGTACGCCGAGGGTGGCGCTGCGTAGGTCGGTGCTCACGTCGGCCGCGGCGCGGTCGTGATCGCGGTCGCGGTCGCGTGACATGCCGCTCGCGTCCGGCGAGGTGTCACGAACAGTCGGCCGGCAGCGTCGCAGCCGACAGTTCGTGACACCTCGGCGACGCGCACACGGCGGTTCGTGACCACGCGCAGACTGCCGGGAGGCCCATACCGGCCCCGGCGGACACGCCCGACCCCGGCTCGGCCAGCGGTCACGACACACCGCTCACGTCCGCCGAGCGGTCACCAACTGTCGGCCGGCAGCCCCGCAGGCGACAGTTCGTGACACCTCGGCGACGCGCACACGACGTTTCGTGACCACGCGCCGACTGCCGGGAGGCCCGCCCCGGCTCCGGCAGACACGCCCGACCCCGGCTCGCCCAGCGGACACGACACACCGCCCACGTCCGCCGAGCGGTCGCCAACTGTCGGCAGGCAGCGTCGCAGGCGACAGTTCGTGACCCCTCGGCGACGCGCACACGACGGTTCGCGACCACTCGGCCGGAACCCGAACGGTCAGGAAGCGCGGGAAGCGCGACGAGCGGCGAGCTCGTCGGAGGGGTCGGCCGCCGCGGTGGCGTCGAGCTCGACCAGGGAGCTCTCGACCTCGCGCAGGACCTTGCCGACCGCGATGCCGAAGACACCCTGGCCGCGGGACACGAGGTCGATGACCTCGTCGTCGGAGGTGCACAGGTACACCGAGGCGCCGTCGGACATCAGCGTGGTCTGCGCCAGGTCGGACACTCCGGACTCACGGAGCTGGTTGACCGCGGTGCGGATCTGCTGCAGCGAGATGCCGGTATCGAGCAGGCGCTTCACGAGCTTGAGCACGAGGATGTCGCGGAACCCGTACAGGCGCTGCGATCCGGAGCCGGCGGCCCCGCGGATCGTCGGCTGCACGAGCTCGGTGCGGGCCCAGTAGTCGAGCTGTCGGTAGGAGATGCCGGCTGCCCGTGCGGCGACGGTGCCGCGGTAGCCGTTCTGCTCGTCGTGCTCGGGCAGACCATCGGTGAAGAGCAGCCCGAGGTCGTACCGGGTCACATCAGACTCGGTGCCAGGGGTGTCGTTCCCACTCATGAGCTTGCCTTCCACGACGATCGAGCTCCCACCCGAAGCTTCAACGACGGGTTGAGAGTTGTTCCGAGGTCCACGGTAGCGACTCCGACCGCTCCCGCGCGGGACATCCGACCCGGCGCGTCCGGCGTGTCGAGGATACGCCTCGGCCACTGACACACAAGCCCTGTCGGAGCACCGGACGGCGTCATGCGTCGAGACGACCGATGGCCTGGCGGATGAGGTTCGTCCGGATGATCTCGAGGTGCCCGGCGATCTCACGCGCGAGCTCCGTGGCCTTCGCGCGAGAGGTCGCGTCACCCCGGCGGGAGACCGGCATGAGGGCGGACTCGATGAGACCGACCTCGCGCTCGGCGGTACTGCGCAGCGTGCGGAGGTGTCGTGGCTCGATGCCCGTTCGCTGCAGTTCGACCAGGGCCTTCAGTACGGAGACGCCGTCGTCGCCGTAGGTGTCGGTGGCCGGCAGCAGCGAAGCAGAGACCGCGTCGGCGAGGAGCATCGGTGAGGCGCCGGCTGCCCGGACCGTCTCGTCGCGGGTGTACCGGCGTTCGCGGCCGAGGATCGACGGCTTCGGGGCGTCTCCTCCGCCGGGCAGAACGGGTTCGCGTCCGGCATCGAGGTCGGCGAGGTACTCCTTGATGACCTTGAGCGGCAGGTAGTGGTCACGCTGCAGTCCGAGGATCACCCGGAGCCGCTCGAGGTCGGCAGCGGAGAACTTGCGGTACCCACTGGCCGTGCGTATCGGGGTGACGAGCTCGCGCTCTTCGAGGAACCGCAGCTTGGAGCTCGACAGGTCCGGGAACTCGGGCTTGAGGCGAGCGAGGACCTGCCCGATGGTGAGCAGGTCCGGTGCCGCGGACCCCGCCCGGGCCGCAGCGGACCGTGCGGCCACTACGCGTTCGCCAGGCGCGCCAGGTCGACCCGAGATGCGTAGAACGTCAGGCGGAACTTGCCGACCTGGACCTCGGCCCCGTCGGTGAGCAGCGCTTCGTCGATGCGGACACCGTCGAAGTACGTGCCGTTCAGGGAGCCGTTGTCCTTGACGCTGAAGCTCGTGCCGTGGCGCAGGAACTGCGCGTGCTTGCGCGACACGGTGACGTCGTCGAGGAAGATGTCGGCGTCGGGGTGTCGACCGGCCGTCGTGACGTCGGAGTCGAGGAGGAACCGCGCACCCACGTTGGGGCCGCGACGGACCACGAGCAACGCCGAGCCGGAGGGCAGGGCGTTGACGGCTTCACGTTCTTCGGTCGAGACACCGGACTCGGCGGTGAGCGCCGCGCCCATGTCCATGCTGAAGGTCAGCGTGGTGTCGACCAGCCGCTGCTCCGGGGTCTTCTGACCGCCCGGCTGCGGGACCACTGGATCTGGCATCGGTGGACCTCCTCCTCTTGGCCCACCAGCGTATCGGAAACGAAGCCCCGAGCGGCAGCCCTGATCTGGGACTGTGGAGGGACTTCCGCGATCCGCGAACGCACGAGCCGCGTCAGCGACCCGTGGGACCCGACGTCAGCGACCCGTGGGACCTGACGTCAGCGACCGTGCGACCCGTCGTCACCGTCCCCGCGCGAGCAACCAGAGCAGGTACGGCGCCCCCACGACGCCCGTCACGACGCCCACCGGCAGCGCGGTGCCGGGGAAGGCGAACTGTGCCAGCAGGTCGCTGCCGAGCGTGATCGCGGCTCCGACGGCAGCGGCCGGCGCGAGTGCCACCCGTCCACCGCCGACCAGGCGTCGGGCGATCGGCGCGGCCATCAGCGCCACGAACGAGACGGGCCCCGCGGTGGCGACGGCTGCGGCGGTCAGGCACACGGCGGTGAGGAGCAGGAGCACCTTCGCCCGGTCCGGCCGGAGTCCGAGTGCGGCGGCGACCTCGTCCCCGAGGCTCAGCACCTGCAGACGGGCGGACTGCAGCAGCGCGAGCACGCCGAGCACGACGAACGCGACGCCGAGCACCCCGACCAGGTCGCGGTCGACGGCGTTCAGGCTGCCGGAAAGCCAGAGCAGCGCGGTGCCTGCCTGGGTGACGGTGCCGCTCGTGAGCATCCAGCCCGTGATGCTCAGGCAGATCGCCGCGACGCCGATCCCGACGAGGATCACCCGGTTGCCGGTGATCCCCCGTCGCCAGGCGAGCCCGGCGATGACGATCGAGACCACCACGGCGCCGACCAGCACGACCGAGAAGAGCGTTCCACCGCTGGCACCGAACAGCACGATGGCGGTGAGCCCGGCGGCACTGGCCCCCGAGGTGATCCCGATGACGTCGGGGCTCGCGATCGGGTTCCGCACGACGCTCTGCACGATCGCGCCCGCGACGCCGAGACTGGCGCCGACGAGGACGGCGCCGAGCACCCGCGGCCCGCGGAGCTGCCCGATGACGAAGTCCGAGATCCGGTCCCCCTGGCCGAACAGGGAGGCGAGCACCTGGCCCGGGGTGAGCGGGATCGAACCGGCGCCGAGCCCGACCAGGACGAGCACCATGATGACCGCCACCACGGCGACGAGCACCGCGACCTCACGACGAAGCCCGGCCGAGCGGCGCAGACCGCCGGACCGCGGGCGGCCGGAGCCGAACACCTGCCTCACAGTCCCCGCACCGCCCTCGACCGCACGAGCGCGATGAACACCGGCGCCCCGATCAACGCCGTGACGATGCCGACCTGCAGCTCCCCCGGGTACGCCACGACGCGACCGATCACGTCGGCGACGAGCAGCAGTGCGGGGGCGACGATCGCCGACAGCAGGATGGTCCAGCGGTGGTCCGGGCCGCTCAGCCGACGGACGGCGTGCGGCACGGCGAGCCCGACGAAGGCGATCGGCCCGGCGGCGGCCACCGCGGACCCGGCCAGCAGCACCGCGACCAGACCGCCCACGGCGCGGACGAGCACGACCCGCTGCCCGAGCGACGCCGCGAGTTCGTCCCCGAGCGCGAGGGTGTTCAGCGACCGACCGAGGCCGAACGCGATCACCAGACCGACGAGCACCGGCGCGGTGATGATCCCCGCCGTGCCGAGGTCCTTGCCGGCGAGGGCGCCGACCTGCCAGAACCGCAGCTGGTCGAGCAGGCTCTGGTCGGTCACGAGCACCGCGGTGGTGACCGACGACAGCGCCGCGGCGACCACGGCTCCGGCGAGGGCGAGCCCGACGGGTGAGAGGCCACGACGGGCGACGGTCGCGATCCCGTACACGAGCACGGCGGCGAGTGCGGCCCCGACGAACGCGAACGGCAGGTAGGCAGCCGTGCCGCTCACGCCGAAGACCGCGATCCCGGCCACCACGGCCAGGGTCGCACCGGAGTTGATGCCGAGGACGCTCGGGTCGGCGAGCGGGTTCCTCGTCACGCCCTGCATGACTGCCCCGGCCACCCCGAGCGCGGTTCCGGCGAGCAGTCCGACGACGGTGCGGGGCACGCGGTTGCCGAGCACGATGAGCCCGACCTCGTCGCTCCGACCGGGGTGCATCACCGTGTCGAGGACGGTCCCGAGCGGGATCGGCCGCGAGCCGTACGCGATCGACAGCGCACACGCCACGGCGAGGACGACGACCGCCAGCACGGTCGCACCGACGAGTCGGGGGACGGAGCTGGGAGCCGGGGGCGTGGACGTCGACGGAGGCATGGAAGTAAGGCCACCCTAACGCCGGAGCCCCACTCGGCGTCCCCCGAGCAACCCCGGAGCGTGCGCAGGGTTCGTTCATAGGCTCGTCATGGGGAAGCGCCCTGTACTGGTCTCCATCGACGCCCGACCGGGCCGTCGAGGGACGACCGGAGAGCACCGATGAACGAGACCCCGAACCCCGCAGCCGCCGACCACGACGAGGACGGCACCCCCGCCGCGCAGCAGCAGGCTCCCGGGATGCACTGGGAGGCGCCGCACGCCGACCCGGCCTCCCTGCGCCCGGCGTACGCGTTCGACGGCTCCGGTCCCTACCTCTACGGTCCGGACGGCTCCGGCCCCTACGCCTACACGCCGGACGGCCGCGGCCCGTACCTGATCGGCAGCCCCGCCCTCGCCGGCGCGAACCACGCGTGGGCGTACTCGGCGGCGACCGCGAACCACCCCGGTACGACGAAGCGCCCGCGTCGCCTGGGACTGATGATCGGCTCCGGCATCGCCGCTCTCGCCATCGTCGGTGCGGCCGGTGGCACCGCCCTCGGCCTGTCCTCGCAGGGGACGACCACGACGTCGAGCCAGTCGCAGGGCACCACCACGCTGCCCGGCACCGGATCCGGCACCGACGGGACCGGCGGCACCGGCAGCAGCGACGGGACGAACGGCTTCACGGTGCCCGGCGACGGCAGCGGCAGCGGCACCAGCGGCGACGGCAGCACCGGCACCGGCACGACCCAGTCCCCCGCCACCGCGGCGACGGCCGCCGACAAGAAGGGCGTCGTGACGATCAACACCGTCCTGAACTACGACGAGTCGTCACAGGCGGCCGGCACCGGCATGGTCCTGACCTCCGACGGCACGATCCTGACGAACAACCACGTGATCCAGGGCGCGACGAGCATCACCGTCACCGACGAGACCACCGGCAAGGAGTACAAGGCCGACGTGGTCGGGGCCGACGCCACCAACGACGTCGCCGTCCTGAAGCTCGAGGACGCCTCGGGGCTGTCCACCGTCACGCTCGACGACGACGGCGAGCCGAGCACCGGTGACACCGTGAAGGACGTCGGCAACGCCGAGGGCACCGGCAACCTCGTCGCCGCGGAGGGCACGGTCACCGCGACGGACCAGGACATCCAGGTGCAGAGCGAGTCCGGCACCGGCACCGAGTCCCTGACCGGCCTGATCGAGATCTCGGCGGACATCGTCTCCGGTGACTCCGGCGGACCGGTGCTGGACAGCGAGGGCGAGGTCGTCGGCATGGCCACGGCAGCGTCCTCCGGCACGGCCGACGTCACCGGCTACGCCATCCCGATCACCACCGCGAAGACGATCGCCGAGAAGATCCTCGCCGGGGAGTCGTCGAGCACGATCACCATCGGGCTGCCCGCGTTCCTCGGGGTCCAGGTCAGCAACACCTCCGGCACCACGGGCGGCGTCCCCGTCGCCGGCACCGTCGAGGGCTCCGGCGCCGCGAGCGCCGGCCTGGCCGCCGGGGACACGATCACGAGCATCGACGGCACGGCGGTCACGAGCTCGGACCAGCTGACCGAGGTCGTCCAGTCGCACTCGGTGGGAGACAAGGTGAGCGTCCGCTACACCGACAGCACCGGCGCCGCCAAGACCGTCACCGTCACCCTGACCGCCGGCCCCGCCGCGTAGCGGGAGAACCCGGGCGCGCTCAGCCGAGCAGCGCCCGCACCACCGACCGGTACACGTTCGCCGGGGAGTCCGTCCGGAAGGCGGTCTCCCCGGCCTTCGTCGTCCCCACGCGGGCGAACCCGTGCCCCTCGGCCCGCACGATCGTAATCGGCTTCGGCTTGCCGGGTCGACGCAGGTACGAGATGGTCCACGGCGCGGCCCAGAACCGCGCGAGGCGCGGGTCCGCCTCGGCGAGGGCCTCCGGCAGGTCCGGTGCGTCCGGACCGCCGGCCAGCCTGCGGCCGAGCAGGTGCCCGGGGAGCGACCCCGTGCGGAACGGGAAGGTCCACGTCGGACCGATGCCGAGCCTCCCGGCCAGCAGCGCGACGGCCCGGTCCGGCGTGACGGACGCGACCACGGCACCCGCCGCGTCGGTCCCGTCGACGACGGTCTGCGACCAGGCCTGGAGGCGCGACTCGCCCCCGTCGGGCAGGTGCTGTTCCAGCGTGACCGGCTGGGCATCGCCCTGCCAGGGTTCGAGGAGGGTCTGGGTCGACTCCGGCAGGGTGCCGAGCCGGCCGACGAGGCCCGCCTCGATGAGTTCGCGGCCCGCCGCGGTGCGGAGGAGCGTGGGGTTCCACCGGCGTCCGGCGAGGCTCCGAAGGGTGCCGATCGCGTCCGTGCTGAGCCGTGGGCCGTCGAGCGACGGTGCCGGGGCAGGAGCCGGCAGGGGTTCGAGCTCGCGCTCCGGACGCACCGGGACCGTCTCGGTGGCGCGGACGGTCTCGAGGACGGCGAGCACGAGGTCGTCGGTCTCGAGCAGCCGGGCGAGCGGGCGTTCGATCGTCAGGTCGACGCGGTGCCGACCGGTGACGAAGAGCAGGTGGGTGCCGGCGACGTCGCCGTGCTCGTCGGGCCGGACGTACTCGACCAGCCGGGCCGGGGCGCCGGCGGTGGTCCACGGGTCGCAGCCGACGAGCAGCAGGCCCTCGACGGAGCCGGGCAGCCGTTCGAGCAGGCCGGTGTTCTCGTCGCCGATCGCGCGGTCACTGGGTCGGGATCGGACGGTGAGGACGACGTCGTCGCCGGTGACGCGCAGGTCCGCCTGGGCTGATTCCTCGCGGCGCCAGGAGTCCGGGCGGCGGAGGGTGAGGCGGGCGGTGCGGTCCTCGGTGCCGAGCGGGACGGGGACTGCCATGGGATGAGCGTATGTCGGGAGCGGGGCGCGGGGGCCTCGGCTCGCCGGGGTGGCTCGCACCGTGCGAAGTGCTGTGCGAGGTGCTGGGCGAGTGGTGCGAGGTTCCGTCCTCCGTGCGACCCATGAGCGGTCGCACGGAGGACGGAACCTCGCACCAGACGAGCCGAGCGCGTCAGCGTCGAGCAGGCCGCGCGGGCGGGGGCGGCGGGACGGGCTTCGCGGCGACGACGTCGGCGAGCCGGACCTCGACCGGGCCGCGGCGGGTGGCGATCGTCACGGCGTCGGGCGTCCGCGCGACCAGGTCGCCGAGGGCGTCCTGCGCGCCGTCACCGTGGTGCGCCCGGACCACGAGGCGGTCCCCGATCGCGGCGTCGTGCAGCACCCCGAGCGCACGGGCCCGGGCGATCGCCGCCTGTTCGTCCGCATGCACCGCCCCAGGGTACGGGCCGCCTAGAGTGTCGGCATGGAGAAGGCCCGGGTCGACAGCTGGATCTGGGCCGTCCGGATCACCAAGACCCGGTCGGCCGCGACTGCCGCGTGCAAGGCCGGTCACGTCCGGGTGAACGGGGAGCGCGCGAAGCCGGCGCAGCCGATCGGCCCCGGCGACGAGGTGCGGGTGCGCCAGAACGGCTTCGACCGCATCGTCATGGTCACCGGCATCATCCTGAAGCGGACGAGCGCCCCCGAGGCGGCGAAGCACTTCGAGGACAAGACCCCGCCGCGGCTGTCGAAGGAAGAGGCCGGCTTCGTCCCGATGCGCGATCGCGGTGCCGGACGGCCGAGCAAGCGGGAGCGCCGCGACCTCGAGAAGCTCCGCGGCTACTGACGCTTCCCGGGCCCCGACCCGGGCACGTGGACATCGACCACGATCTCGAACGTGTCGGACTCGACCTCGATCCGTTCTCCGGTCCAGGGCACCTCGAGGTGCCCGTCGTCGTCCGGATCGGACCCGCCCAGCGCGCGACCGGACGGGATGCGGTGGACGGGGATGCGGGTGCCGTCCTCCGCGACGACGAACAGATCGGCCACCCGACCACGGAACTCCGTGATGCCGAACGGGTCGTCGTGGTGCCGGGACTCGGCGAACCGCGGCGCCCTGCCGTACGCGGTGAACGCCGCCGTGGCCTGCCGTTCGTAGGCGGGCCCGCAGCAGTCGTGCTCCCACCCGCCGACCACGACGACGACCTCTTCGCGCATGCCGTGATCGTACGACGCGTCGGACGATCACGGCCGGAGCCCGGGTCCAGCGCCAGGCGACAGCCCCAGGCGTCAGGGTCAGGGTCAGACGAAGCGGACGGTCTGCTGCAGGCGGTCGCGGATCTCGAACACGTCGACGGAACCCGCCGGCGACCAGACGCCGTTCAGCACCTGGGCGAGCGCACTCCGGCGGACGACGAGTGCGGTGGGCTTCTTCGGGGAGCCGACGAGCTGGACGTCCTCGGTGACGGCGGCGTCCGGCACGACAAGCAGCCGCCCGGAGAACCGCACCCGGGTCTGCTTCTGCACGGCACGGGCGGCGCGGACGAGTTCCTTGACGGGTCGCTCCCCCGGCGCGAGCGTCTCGCCGACGATCTCGCCGTGCTCGACGCGGACCGGAGCGCCCCAGTCGATGGACTCGACGGCCCAGAGCCCGCTCGGGGTCAGGACGGCGTGGTCGAGCTTGCCCTCGGCCCCGGCGTCGAGGTCGTGCCACACCGTGACGCCGATCCCCATGTCGGAGACGATCAGCGCGGTCGCTTCTTCGGCCAGGGCCTCGGCGAGCAGGCGCCGGATGTGCCGAGGCGCGGAGCGGATGAGCGTGGGGTCGTACGGGTCCTCGATGGGGTCGCCGAGGCCGACCCACTCGCGTTCGGCCTGCAGGAAGACCTCGCGCGACCGACCGCCGGGGTGTCCGTGGGACCGGGCCCGGGGGCGGGTGTCGCGACGCGCTGCCGGGGGTGCGTAGGCGTCGCGACCGGTGTCACCCCTGCCGGCGGTCGCCCCGGACGCGCCGTACGCGCGGGACCCGATGTCGTACGCGCGCCGGGCCGCCGGCGTGCCGATGCGCTCCCATGCGAGCTGGACCTGGCGGAAGCGCTGGGCGTCGCCGCCGAGGTCGGGGTGCGTCTCGCGGGCGGCCCGCCGGTAGGCGCGGCGGAGCGCTTCGTCGTCAGCCGTCGCGGGGACGCCGAGGACTTCGTAGGGGGTGGCGTCGGCCGGGCTGTCCGTCATGGCCCTGCGACATTACCGGAGGCAGTGTCGGAGTCCGCCGCATGGTTGCTGGGTGCGGTCTGGAGGAGCGGTGCGGCCAGGCAGCCTCGGCACACGGTCCGCAGGTGGTCGCGTCAGACCACCGTGGTCACGACCGGCGCTCCGAGGAACGCCGCGTACCGCGCGGTCGCCGCCTCGAGTGCTCGGACGGACGACGCGTCGAGGGCACCGAAGGGCGTGACGGTGACGAGGTGCCCGGCCCGGCGCTCGGTGCGCTTCCAGGTGCCGACGACGCGACCGCGGACGACGGCCATCGGCAGGAACATGCCGTTGGCCCCGGGGACGACCCGGTCGGCGTGGGCGGGGTCGAGCTGCGCGGACCGGTCGGCGTACCCGAGCAGGTACTCGTCGAAGCCGGGGAGCAGGTGCCCGGTGGGGACGCGCGCGGCTGCCGGCCGGTCGGCGAGGTCGAGGAGCCCGTCGCCGAGGTCCTCCACCGCGTCCCCCGCCGCGGCCCGCGCTCGGCGGAGGTCACCGAGCGGCAGCTTCGTCCAGCTCGCGGCGTCGGCCTCGGTCGCGGGGCCACGGCCACGCAGGTACCCGAGCAGGACCCGGCGGAGGGCTTCGTCGCGGTCCGGCGGGTCAGCGGTGGCGGGTGCCCACTCGTCGAGCAGCACGAGCCCCTGCCCGACGCGGGCGGTGGGGCCCCAGGCGACGAGGCCCTCCTGCGCGAGCTGCAGGACCGAGTGGTAGCCGCGGCCTCCGGCCGGGTCGATGCCCGCAGCGCGGTACGCCGCGAACAGGTCGTCCCGGACCAGCGCACGACCACCGACCAGGGCCGCGATCGTCGCGTCCCGGGCCCGGCCGAGCAGGGCGTCGTCGATGCCGAGCTCGGCGGCGCGTCGGGCGATCGTGCGGAGCGTCCGTTCGGCGGTGAGCGAGAGCAGCAGGCGCAGGTCGTCGGGGCGCAGGGCGTGCAGGGTGCCGCGCATCGGCCACGAGCGGACGAGTTCCCCGCGGTCGAAGGCCTCGCGGACGTCGTCCCGCGACGATCCGGGAGCGCGGACCCCGATGGCCCAGAGCACCTGGCCGAGGTCCTGCCCCTGCACCGCCAGCATCCGCGCGACGACCTCGGTGGGTCGCAGTCCGGGTGCCGCGATGCCCTGCGCCGCGAACCGCGCCGTGCGGAGCCGCGCGGGGCTGGTGGTCACGCGACGGCGGCGGTGACGGCGTCGGCGTGCTGCTCCAGGTAAGCGACGTCGGCGCGGTACAGGTCGGCGTGGCCGTGCTGCAGGTCGCTGACGAACTTCGGGTTGCCGGCGGCGGCCTCGTGCTCGATCGTCGTGACCAGGGCGACGAGGGACGCGATCATCGTCTCGGCCAGGACGCTGCGGGAGCGGTCGTCGAGGGCGTAGGCGCGGCAGAACTCGGCGGCCCGCGCGAGCCGCTCGTCGAGGTCGGGGGCGGTCGATCCTTCGACGGCACCGGTGGTGAACGGTGCGAACCGGTAGACGGCACTCGCGACGTCCCAGACGCGGGGCCCGGGGTGAGCGGTGTCGAAGTCGATCAGGCCGACGGCGGCGATGCCGTCGTACACGCAGTTGTACGGGGCGAAGTCGCCGTGCACGATCGTCTCGACGGGGGCACGGTCGGCCTGGGACCAGAGGTCGTCGGTGGCGCTGCGCGGGAAGCTGGCGGCGGCGTCGTGGAACTGGCGGAGCAGGCGGGCGCTGGTGACGAGGGCGGCCTCGCTGGCGATGTCCTCGGTCCAGGGGTACTCGCCCGCGACACCGGGGACGAACGAGACCGTCTCGAGGGTGTCGCCGAGGGCGATCGGTTCCGGGGCTGCGACGAACCCCTGCTCGTGCAGGTGGGCGAGCAGCCGGTGCACCGTGGGGGTCCACGGCCCGGCGGGGCGGTGGACTCGGTCGTCGGCCCTGGTGATGCGCTCCAAGGGGAACCTCCTGCGTGTTGCGTCTCCGTTGACGGAGGGCCAGCGTACCGGCAGCGACCGACGGCCGCTCGGTCACCATCCGGAACACGGCGGTCCAGGCGGCTACAGCTGGTCGCGCAACCAGGACGGCCCGTGGACGATCGCGCCGAGGGCCTCGACGCGGTCGCGGAGCTCGCGGTCGGCCGTCACGACGACGACCGGCCCGTCGCCGGCCTGCACCGCGGCCTGCGCGGACTCGACGATGGCGTCGTCGCCGGAAGCCGGAGCACGGACGACGTCGACGGCGCCGGTAGCGGCGCCGCGGTCTGCGCCAGCACCGCCCACGTCCGCAGCGGCCCGGGCCTCCCCCTCGAGCACCACGGTCCACCGCGGCCACCACCGTGCGAACGGCAGGTCGAGCAACGATGCGGCGACCCCGCCCTCGGCGAGCGCCGACACCTGTGCCAGCAGGCGCGATGCGGCGCCTGCTCGGTCCTTCCACCAGCCGTCTGGAACGCTGCCGACGACGTTCGCTGCGTCGACGACGACGTGCGGGGTGGTCGCGATCGTGGCGCGGAGCGCCGGCCACGACCTGCCGAAGCCGGGGTGCAGGGGCAGGTCGTCGACCTGGTCGATCGGGATCCACGACAGCGCGAGGCTCTCGCGGTCGGCGATGACGGGTTCGAAGGGTCGGGAGGCGCGCCCCACGACGGTCGTGTAGGTCCAGAAGCCCAGGTCGAGCAGTGCCGTGTGGCGCAGGGCGATCGCGTCGTCGGGGACACCGGCCTCTTCGGCGGATTCGCGGAGGGCGGCCGTCACGGCTGCTTCGCCCTGGTGCCGCGCGCCGCCGGGGATGCCCCAGGTGCCGCCGTGGTGGCTCCACTCGACGCGGTGCTGCAGGAGCACGCGGCCGGTGCCGTCGTCGACGAGCAGGCCGGCGGCGCCGAAGCGTCCCCACGCCTTGGTACCGTCGGGGCCGACCGCCCAGGCGTCGCCGGCCTGCTCGTCGACGAGGCACCGGCCTGTCTCTTA
>NZ_QKSO01000018.1:0-96707 GCF_003234215.1 Curtobacterium sp. MCSS17_006
AGACGCCGCCGGCCTGCTGAACAAGACCTTCGGCACCGACGCCGTCAAGCGCGGCCTCCTCGTCGGCACCGCCACCATCACCGCACAGATCAAGTAACACCCCGCACCACCACAGTCGGCCCGGACCACGCAGCAGCGTGGCCCGGGCCGACTTGCGTCGCGGCTCGTGCGTCGAGCGGTACCGGGCGTACCTGACGGAACCGGGCGTACCTGACGGAAACGGACGTACTTGCTGGAACCGGGTGTACCTGGCGGAAACGGGCGTACCTGGTGGGTTCTTTCGACCAGGTACGCCCGTTCTTGCGAACCAACACGCGCGCGATGGGAAAGAACGGGCGCACACGACGGACGGGAGGCCCAGTGCCAGCTGGCACCGGGCCTCCCGTCCGTCATGTGGGTACGCCGGGTCGGCGGCCGGCGTCGTCACGGGCTGGGCGACACCTCACGTGCTCACGTCCGCGTGGTCTGTCGCTCAGCGCGAAACAGCGCCCGGACCGCACCGCACCGCACCGCACCGCACGGCGGCACCGCTCAGCGGCGCCGCCACCACCGCCGCGGCTTCGCCTCGAGCCGCGCCTGCTCCGCAGCCCGCGCGGCCGAAGCCATGCGCACCTCGCGGCGCTCCCGCCAGGCGAGCACCTCGGCCTCGACGTCGCGCATCGGCGTCACCACCGGCGGCCCGCCGAGCAGTTGCCGTCGGGCCTCCTTCACCCGCGCGTTGAAGTCCACCAGGACGTCCCGCACGTCGGACTCCAGCGACAGCGCGTCGAGTGCGTCGTCGAGTTCGGCGTCCTCGGTCCGGAGTGCCAGGGCCGGCGGCGCGATGCCCCGGATGTCCTCACGCTCGATCTTCGACTTGATCCACCAGTCCGGGTCGTGCTGCCCGTCGAGTCCCGGCAGTGGTTTGCCGTGGTACGGGTTGCCCTCGAAGACCCCGCGCCGCTCAGCCTCAGCGATCTGGGCCCGGGCGTGCGCGGCGACGTCGGCGGCCTTGAGCAGCCGACGTTCCTCACGTTCCGACCGCACCTCGTCGGGGTCGAGCGATCCCCGCTCGATCTCCTGGTCGACGAGCTGCTGGTAGCGGTAGCGCGCGGGCCCTGCGGAGCCGGTCCATCCGTGCATCGACGTCGTTCATCGTCAACCCATGATGCCCCGCGCCCCCGACGGTTCGTCCAGCCCCGTCAGGACTTCTCTGAGACTTCTTCGATGGTCAGCGCGGCCTGGATGAGGGCCAGGTGCGACAGCCCCTGGGGGATGTTGCCCATGAAGTCTCCGTCGACGGCGCTGAGCATCTCGCTGAACAGACCGACGTCGTTCGCCTGCGCGACCATGTCGTCCATCAGCTGCGTCGCGTCGTCGACGTGACCGACGCAGGCCAGGGCCGCAGCGAGCCAGAACGAGCACGCCACGAAGGGGGACTCCTCGTCCTGGATGCCGGAGTACCGGTACACGAGCGGACCGTGCTGCAGCTGCTCCTCGATGGCCCGGATCGTGGACTCCATGCGCGGTCCACGGTCGAACGCCGACATCGCGTGCAGCAGGATCGAGCAGTCGAGCGCGTCGGTGCCCGGGTACATGACGTAGTGGCCGAGCTCCTCGTTCCACCCGTTCTCGGCGACCCAGTCCTCGATGAGCTCGCGGTTCTCGATCCACTTCTCGCGCGGGCCGTCGATCATCCCCGCGTCGTGCAGCTCGACCGCGGCGTCGAGCGCCTGCCAGCAGCCGATCTTGCTCGTCGTGTAGTGCTGCGCCTCCTGCAGCTCCCACATGCCCGAGTCGGGCTCCACCCAGCGGTGGCACGCGTCGTCGGCCAGGTCCTGCAGCACCGCCGCCGTCTTGCGGTCGAGCACGTTGCCGGCCCGGACGTACTGCCGCATGATCTCGAACACGTCGCCCCAGACCCCGAGCTGCAGCTGGTCACCGGCGCGGTTGCCGATCGTGACCGGCCCGATGCCGTTCCAGCCCGGGACGTCGCGCTCCTCGACGGAGTCGCTCTTCGACCCGTCGAGCCCGTAGAAGATCGGCATCGTCTCGTCGTGCTCGGCGATCGTGCGCATCACCCACGACACGGCGGCGTGCGTCTCCTCGCGCAGGCCGAAGCGGGTGAGCGCGTGCACCGTGTACGCCAGGTCGCGCACCCAGGCGAACCGGTAGTCCCAGTTCTTCCCGCCGGTGCGGTCCTCGGGCAGGCTCGTCGTCGGGGCCGCGGCGATGGCGCCGGTGGGGGCGAAGATCAGGAGCTTCAGGGCGAGGGCGCTGCGCTGGACGGCGTCCGACCAGGGGCCGTCGTAGCTGAACTCCTTCGACCAGGTCGACCAGTTCTCGATCGTGCGGTCGACCCCCTCGAGCGTGCGCTCCGGCTCGGGCAGGAAGATCGGCTCGTCGTACGTGCCGACGATGGTCAGGATCGACTTCGACCCCTCGGCCGTCGCGAACCGCCCGGAGAACCGCGGGCCCTCGTCGTGGACGGGCTCGAACCCCTGCTCGACGATCGCGATCGTCACGCCGTCGATGCCGATGACAGTGCCGTTGGCGGTGTCGAGCCGTCGGGGCTCCGCGGTGTTCAGGATCGTGCCCGGCACGACGGCCCACTCCATCTCGACCGTTCCCTCGACCCCCTGCACGCAGCGGCCGATCTCGGCCCAGGGAAGGCGGCCGGCGACCCCGGTGACCATGGCGTCGGTCACGGTGGCGGTGCCGGTCGGGGTCGTCCACGTCGTCACGAGCACGTTCGTGCCCGGCAGGTACGCACGGGACACCTGCGCCTGGTCGTCCACCGGCCGCAGCGCGACGTGTCCGCCGTGCTCGGCGTCGACGATGCTCGCGAACACCGGCGGTGAGTCCATCGACGGGATCGGCAGCCAGTCGATCCGGCCGTCGAGCGCGATGAGGGCGACCGTCCGCCCGTCACCGATCGCGCCGTACGAACGGAGCGGGACGTACCCGTTGGTCCGCTCTTCGTTCTCGGTCGCGTCGGGGGTGTCTCGCGTGCGCTCGGTCATGCGTCCAGCCTGCCCCGGCGCTGGCGCCGACCATCAGGCGGACGTACCCCTCGTGGAGAACGCACGCCGGGCCTCCCGCCTGTGGAGAACCGCCGGCAAACCGCGGGCGGATCCCCGGAGCACCGCCGACACGCCCACGTGACTTGCGCATCCCGGGCGTGTCGCACTAGCGTCGTCCTCCTGCCGATCGGCAGACCGCCCGCCCCGGGCACACCGGAAGGACCGCGCATGCGCGCCGTGCAGCACAACGAGGAACGCGTCGAGCTCCAGCTCGCCGCGGCCGCCGTGCTGCCCGAGCAGCAGTGGTCCCTCCGCTATCCCGCGTAGGCACGCGACGTCCCACGACGCCCCGTGCCCACCCGGCCCGGGGCGTTCGTCAGCACCGCTTCCTTCCGTCCGCCACGTCCGGCGACGACCAGGAGGCCCGGCGTACGACCGTCTCGGACCGTCACCTCGACCGTCACGAAAGCGAGACGACTCCATGAAGAAGATCAACGACCGGCTGCTCAGCTGGGCCTCGATGCTCGAGGACAACACCGAGCAGCAGGCCCGCACGACCGCGCGCATGCCGTTCGTGTTCCCGCACCTGGCCCTCATGCCCGACGCACACCTCGGCCTCGGGGCCACCGTCGGGTCCGTCATCCCGACCCTCGGCGCGATCATGCCGGCGGCCGTCGGCGTGGACATCGGCTGCGGCATGATCGCGGTCCGCACGCAGTTCACCGCCACCGACCTGCCCGCCGACCTGCAGGGGCTGCGCGAGCAGATCGAGCGCGCGATCCCGCTGTCGGCCGGTGCGTCGAACCGGAAGATCGTGGCGACCGCCGCACCCCGGATCGCCGAGCTCGAGGCGATGGCCGAGACCGCCGGGTTCGACCCGGACGGCGTGCACGGCGGCTGGCGGAACCAGCTCGGCACGCTCGGGTCCGGCAACCACTTCTAGCGGGGAAGAGGGCGCTGTCAACTAGAATCCTAGCCTAGGAGGCAGACGATGGCCCTGAGATCGATGACCTGGCGCCCTGCGCTCGCGGCGGATGCCGTAACTCTTCCCAGCGGCGGCTCTTCGGAGTACCCGCCCGGCCTTCTTCTGTGGTTCGACGAGGAGTTGCGCCCGCACCGTCCTCTGCAGCAGTACGTATCCTTCTGTCTCGGTCAGTACACCGTGACCACGCTCAATGACTACAGTCGCGAGATCGCCCGGTTCGAAAGCTTCCTCCAAAAGCGCTACGGCCAGCATTTGTTCGGTTCGTTCGTCATTGAGGACGGAGACGAAGCGCTTCGGAGGTACGCGAGATCGAGGACTGATCCCGACGATGAAGATGACACCGTGGTCGTTGGTGCCACCCGCGAGGCGATCGGAAAAACTCGTGCGGCAGTCTTCAGCTTCTACCAGTTCGCTGTGGCAACGGGATGGTTGCGAGATTTCCCGTTCACGTTAATCAAGAAGAGCACTCGAAAGGGCACGATCGAGACGCTCGCGTTTCTGCAAGGCGGACGCTTGACGGAAGGCGGAGGGCGCCCGATCCTCGCCACACAACTTGATCGATTCCTGCAAGTTGGCCTCCTTGGACAAGTCCCGAGTGGAGCACCGGATCCTGACTTCCAGGGGTACAGCACGATTCAGCGCAACGCGGCGGCCATGGGGCTCGGCGTCGGCATAGGGCTTCGTCACAAGGAGCTCCTGCTCACCACTATCTTCGAGGTGCCGAGTCCGCATCCTGACGGTTTCACCCCGGTTCGAGTTGCGGGGACGATCGCGAAGCGGGGGCGAAGCCGAAGGGTTGTCGCCCTTTCTGACTGGATGGTGTCGATCCAGCGATACATCAAAGGTGATCGGCGCCTTATTCAGAGGCGGGCAACCTGGCAGCCGTCTAGGCCCCTCGAGCTCGACCTTCAGGCCACCGACTCGACCGCCGCAGGTGTCGTTGGAGGCCTCGGAAAAGTCATGCTTGTCCCCTGGAACAAGCTTGAGCGCGAAGATCGGACGCGGCTGGTGATGCCAGGAGGAGGATCAGCGCTCGTGCTGCTTGATCACAAGACTAGGTCTGGGGCGCCGTTGCTCAGCAAAGATGTGATCGGCGACGCAACGCGCAACGCTCGGGAGCGCTGTCGCAGGTTCTGGCCGGAGGAGGGGTGGGATTACACAGTGCACTCGTACCGGCACACCTTCGGCCACACGCTCCTGAACCGGCTCGAGAATCGGGAAAGTCTTTCTCGCAAGTTTGAAGAGGAACACGGGCGAAAGCCGGCCTGGCATCTCCTTGTCGAGCGCAGCGACCCGCTCAGGATAGTGCAGGACTCGATGGGCCATAAGAGCTTTGAAACGACTCTGAAGTACACAGAGGACGCCTTCTGGAGTCTACTCGCATCCGTATCCGCCAACCCGGAACACAATCCGGCTCTTCGAGGTGGCCCCGAATGAGGGATCACCGCAGCGCTATCCGATCAGAACCCGTCGATGTGCCGCTCGGGATTGAGATCCTCCAGGACGGACGTACGTATTTCCTGAACTTCCACAAGATCGGAGAGGCTCCGATCGCAAGGCAGCTCCGGGACGCTGCGCTCGGCGTGATCGGAGATCGTGGAGGGGGCGTAAGAGCAGCCGGAAGCGCCGCCGCCTATCAGGACGCAGCCGATTACGCAGTGAGGCTGCTGCGGCCGCGCCTGTTACCGGAAGAACAGCCGCTGGACATCAAAACTGTGACTCCAGCCACTTTGCACACTGCTTTGTTCGAGGGAAGGAGCTCTCCTGCATCCGTGCGGACCACTTTAGCGCGGCGTCTCCTACTGGATGCGGCGAAGGCCGCGAACGCTGATGCAAGCGTCGCTTATCTCAACCGCCTGACGCTCCATGGCTTCTCGGAACCATCGCGACCCTACACGTCCGAGGAGCTGGAAGCGATCATCGACTGGTGCAAGGGTCGCCTGAATGATCTGTTCCTTCGACGACTGTCCGCCTTCCGGATGCTTGATGAGGACGCGTCCGAGAACTCGACACAACGTGCATTTGAAATCGCACGGCAGATCGTAGCTCTGCGTGATCATGCGGCGACGGTGCATGATTGGGTGGCATGGCTGCTTGTCGTTGGGCTCGAGCCGGATAGGCCTTTGACTGGCCAGTACGGCGAGGCTGTGCGGCTCTTGAGCCCATCGGTTCTGGATGCGCAGGCGGCGGCGCTGCTCATCGTCAATGAATTCGGCGCAGAGACATCCGTGCTGATCAGCATGGACACCGCAGATGTCGAGCGCGCTTCGGACAACTCCTCGCTGACGCGGATCAGGGGCCTCAAATCGCGAGCCGACAAGGCCGTTAGCAGGAAAGGTAATGGCGTCAGCATGTGGAGCGGCGGTCGCGTGATCGAACGATGGATTGCAGCTACGGCGCACCTGCGGCTCTTCACGGGAACCGATCATCTTCTCATTTGGGTGCAATCGGAACAATCCGACAAGACGCTCCGAGGCCCGGTCGCCACTGCCATTCCAGCGAGGCCCATCGTCCTCGAGGGCGATTCAAGCGTGGTTTCGCTGCCTTCGGGAGGGTCCGTGCGCATGAGCACGCGGCGCATGCGAAAGACGTGGGCTGCTCGGGCCGATCGCGTGGTCGGGGGTGGGGTGCGGGGGGCGATCGACCCGAATCACTCTGCACGTGTGAGTTGGACCTTCTATCGAGGTGCCGGTCTCTCCAAGGAGGAGCGACTCGAGATCATTGCAGAGGGGCAAGATGAGTATTACGCGAGCATTCTTGCCACCGGATATGTCATCGCGGACTCAGAGAGCCCTGAAGAGATTCGACATCGCCTACGAGAGGAGGGGCTCTCGAATGCCACGATCGACAAAGTCTTGACTGAGGCGCTGGACGATACCGGTACCGCGGGTTGTGTCGACCCGCGTGCCGCGCCCGGTCAGAAGCGCGGCACTCTGTGCCGCAAGACCCCTTTCGCGTGCCTGCTTTGCCCGAACGCCGTCTTCACCAAAATCCACTTGCCGATCATCCTCGCGCTCGCTGATCGGATCGACCATGATCGCGAGGAACAAGTCGCCGAGGTTTTCATCTCGACCTGGGCGGGAGTCGCCGCACGGGTTGACCAAATCCTCGGGGTCTTTTCGCAAGACGCTATTGATGAGGCCATTCGCGACCTCGAAATCGCGCGAGAACGTCTTCGATCCCTTGAGGAGGCTTACGGCCGATGAGCATGCCGCTGACACTCTCTCCCCCGAGTAGGAGCCGATTCCGAGGGAAGACGCTGTCCGATCTCTTCGGCTACGAGCAGATCCCTGGCCGGTACGAGGACAATCGCTGGGACGTACGGCGGCACCCGGATTCGGCTAGTCCGAATAGCAAAAGCAGCTTCGACTTCACTGACGTGCCGACGTGGCTACGAGACGCCATCAAGGAGTTTGTCCTGGTCGCGTCGCGACCCGCGCTCGGAACCGACGTTGATCCGTCCTTCCTTGGGCTGCGGCGTAAAAATCTCAGTACGCTGCACCGCGCGCTCCCGAACCTCATCGTCGACCTGATCACAGTCACGAGCCTGAGTGCGGGCTTGGGGCTGTCGTCAGTTGACGAGGAAGCGTTCGACACGTTCCGACGGGACCACAAGCCGGACTATCGTAGAGCAGGAGCCCTCAAGCTCTTTGCCACGTACCGGACGGCGATGTCACCCGAGGTTGACAAGCTGTCGATCGAGCCGTGGGAAGGTATGTCAGGCCTCGCGGTCGGCGGAGGGTTGCCGGACAACGACGGCGTAAACACGACCGATCTATTCCTAATCGAGGACCTCGCGCCATGGATATCGGCATGCTCAGCCCTCGTCCGTTCGGGGCGGGAAATCGTTCGTGTGGCGACGCTCGATGAGCCGCCAGAGGCGTTAGCTGATTCGAAGGGGAGGTGGCGCAACGCTCGGACCCGCATCGTCCCTCCTCGTGAGGTAGCGACCCTTTCGACATCTTCCGGGCCCATGGACTTCATCGCTACTGACGATCTGAAGCTTGACCGCCAGCGCGCGATTGGGGACGTCGCCGCAGCATGTGCGTTCATCACGGTTGCGATGAGTGGGATGCGGACCTCTGAATTCGAGGTGATTCCGCGACGTCAGCCTCTTGATGAAATCGCCCTGCGTGGTGCACGGCGCGCGCTTCTGCGGAGCTTTCTCATCAAGAAACGGGAACAGCCGCGACGGGAGAACTGGCTGATCCCACCGATCGTCGCCGAGGCGGTGGGCGTCATGGAGTTCATGCTGCAGCAGACGAACCTCTCCGACGATGCTGTGGACCTGCGCACCGGACAGAGTCCGTTGTTCGACCGGCGGCTCCTCGCGCATCTTCGCCGCCAGAACGGGCCCAGTGCGATGCGATTCGATCGAGTGGTCGACCGTATCGGAGCACACATTGACCGCCTCAGTCGGGCAGGCGTGGGTCCGACACGGGGGGAGGTGGAGCCCAACGACCGCGCCCTGCGACGGAACCTCGCGGTCGTCATCTCGGGCCGTGCGAACGGCGCGATCTCTGCGATGGACCAGTTCAAGTGGATGGACGCCAAGACAGCTGCCGGCTACTTCCGTGTCGACCCAGATGCCGTCGCGACTGGCCAACGAGAACTGTACGCAGAAGTCCGAGGTCTACAAACAGAGGTCGTCATTGACGCCCTTCGAAACGAATACGCAGTCTGGGAACGGGCAATCGAGGCTCACCAGGTGCCGTCACTACCCGCGGGCAACGATGCACGCCGGAAGATAGATGTTTTCGCATCGGTGCGCGCGGAGACTCTCGCGGATCCGCGCATCGAGGAAGATTCCCGACGGCTGCGGGAACTTTTCCGTCCGCATGCAGAGTCCATGTTCATGACCGTCTTCGGCTTCTGTGACTTCGACGAAGACCAGGCCCGCTGCGGGGGCATCGGTGCGCCGAACGTCGAGCAGTGTGACCCGTTGGAGTGCCTGAACCACACAACCACTATCTTTGGTATTCAAGGATTCCAAGTCAGTCATGACCGCCTCATCGAGGGCGCTCGAGACCGAAAGCTACCTGATTTGGGACGAGAGAAGATGCGCGCGCAAGCAGCAGAGATTCGCGAGGCTCTGCCCGGATTGGTCACCGCGTGAGTACCCCACTGCCCAACTTCGACGCCGAGGCCCTCCTCGAGCATCCAACAAGTCTCCGCGCGGCGGCTGCCGCGTTCGCCATGATGTTGAGCGGGCAGCGCCCAAGCGTCGAACGAGTCGCTGAGATCGCAGGCACCACTCGCCAAAACCTCTACGCGCACCACAAGCCGGTCATTGAGCTAGTGCGTCTGCTTCGTGCGTCGTGGGAGCCACCCAAGTCGGGCGAACTCGCCGAAATGACGCGCCAGCGTGACGACGCAAAGCGGAAGTTGGAGAAGGAGCGAGAAAAGAGGAAGCTCGCCGAGAGAGAACGAGACAAGGCGATGCACCATCTAGCGCTCAGCGACGCCGCCGTGAGCGAGCTCAGCCGGGACCGCTCGACTGTGGTGCCGCTGTTCGGGCGGACGTCCAAGTCCTAACGGCCTCGCAAGTGCCCGCGTCTTCACGGAAGGGCGCGCTGAGCTCGACAGGCGGTTCGACCGGGCGCCGCAATGACAGAGTGAGGTGTCAGGCTGTCTCCATGGACCGAAGCCACTCAGCTGGACCGGCGTCACCACCCTTGCAACTGCAGGCCGGCCTGCGGGTTGACGTCCCGACCGCGGCCGACATCCAAGCCATCAGCCAGGCATTACTCCTACTTGTGCGGGCCTCGGAGACGATCACCAACGAGACTGCGGATCGTCAGCCGCCAGCCGGGTCCATTGCGAGCGAGCTTTGGCAGGGCGCTGAACCACAATTCGCCATCGATGGCTTCCTGCTCATGCAGTACGCAAACATGTCCGCCTTCGATCATGTGCGAGGGTTCGTGGCGCTGCTTCGAACCCCGACTGTGCGGTCAACCGCTTTGGCGACCGTGGCTCGCGGCGCCCTGGAGTCACTCGCTCGTACGTGGCATCTTCTCCAGCGCCCGGAGTCGGAACAGTTCCTTCACACAGTGCTGTCTTTTCTACGTTCTGACCTGCGCTACTCGGAGTTGCTCGAGGAACCGATCTGGAACCGCAACGGCGATCCTGTCGATGCCGCCGAGCAGCGACGGTTTTACTTGGCGGAACTCACGAGACTTGGGTTACCAGCGCCGAGCAAGATCGATCTCAGCGACCTGGTCGCCGGCCTCCTCGACGCTGCGACCGGCGAGGATGACGGAAGATTGCGATACTCAGCGCTGTCATCGATCGCGCATGGCCAACGGATCGGCATCAACACGTTCGTTGCGACGAACGAGACCGGCTTGATCGTCGGCCTTCGGGCACCCCGCAACGTCGTCGCTGACATGGTCGGACAGCTTGTCGCTACCCTCCACGAGACGACGGCGGATCTTTGTCGGTTCTTTGGCGATCAACCACGTCACATTGATCTGCTCCGAGCGTCATCCCAGCGAGCGGCGGCCGCGCTCGATCCGCTCAGCGAGGCGATCTGGCCTTCAAAAGACAAAGCAACCCAGTAGCCGACTGTTCGTTGACACTCATGCTCGGGCCCGCCGGTTATCGCGTGACCAGTCAGAGGCGCAGGGCTGGCCGTGGACCGTAGGATTCGTGCCACTTCCTATGGACGCGGAGGAAGCGGAAGTGCGCGGCGGCGTATGTATTGCGAACGTCGTTACGTGACGACCAGCTGAGCGAAAGGCCCATTGAGCAAGGCGCTCGGGTTCGTGGTCAACGTCCAACCGTGAAGGTCGGCGGCGCGAGCAGCGTTTGCAGCACTAGTGCGCCCCGCCCACAGCAGCCGCGTGTGACACCTGGCTCGAAATCCGGACCCGTACCGCATGGCGATCGCGGGTCGGCACGCGGTTCATCCGAGCAGTAGTCCGAATCCGAGCAGGAAGGCGAACGGCGACAGTACGAAGAGGAACACGACGAGGGCGATGATGGCAGCCGTGACCGCGGCAACACTCGTCGTGACGACGGACAGCAGGCTCACGAGGCCGACCGCTTGCCTCAAGGCGCCGCCGGTTGCGATGGTGGTAGTCGGCTCCTCAAGGAGGCCATGCAACGGGTCGTCTGCCATCGCACGAGGGTACGAAGAAGATGACGCAGGGACCACGTCGTGCGGGGGCGAATGTGTCGGAAGGCGTGGTGAGCTCTTGGGGCCGGACGAGTGACCCATCCGCACGCCTTCAGCCACTCCGAACCCTGACCTGCGCGCCCAAGCTTGGCATGAGAGCAGCTCTTGGAATCGTCTCGATAGCCGATCGGCTATAGGGACGTCGAGCGCTTTGGGGGCGCCGAGAACTCCCGCACGTTCTACCGCTTAGCTAGCGTGCTTCCGTGGGCCAGGGATGTGAGAAACGCCTCGCGGCCTTCGCGCTTTTTTGCGGGACTTGTCACAAGCCGGTTGAGCTCCGCGACGGGGTGTACGACGATCACGCACTCGCCGCGGGTGAAGGGAAGTGTCCGGCGTCCGGCAGGAAAGCAGTCGTGCCGCGAGGCAACGACCAGCCAAGGGTGTGTTGCGCCGAATGTCGCGCGGAGACTCAGTTCAGCCTTCGGACAGGACGGCTTCACGCCCACAAGGAACCCGGGCGGACGGAGTGGTGTGCCGGGTCTGCTCGACAAGTAAGTGCCGGAGGCGGCTACTTGCTTCTCGGCGCGCAGGAACCTGCTGCGCGACGTTCGAAACTCAAGCCTCGCATTGCCGGTCCGTATTTGGAGGCACGTCGGCGCAGCGTCCGTGCTCTTCGAGGTGGTCTTCCGGGCCTCGACCGACGTCGCTAATGGTGAACCAACCGGTGGCGATGACGTTCACCGCGTGAGCGCCGACCGACCGTACTGACGGCGCACAGCGTCCGGCCAGTCATTCGTCGTCGTCGTCCCAGCCCACGGCGTTCGCTTCGAATTGCCGCGCCGCCTCGTCGACCTGGACCTTGTGCTTGTCGTCAAGCTTGTCGTAGGTGGCCTCGAACGCTTCCTCGTCGTAGTCGCCGTCCATCGACACGGTGAGGTCGACGACCATGTTGTCCTGCTCTGCCTTACTGAGTCGCGCCACCCTCGGTGTCCCTTCAATGATTTTGGCTCAGCCTACGGTTGCGGGGACTGGCTTCGCTAGCGGTTCCAAATCCCGTACGGCCGTAGCAAGTTGACGACCTGGTCCTCGAGGGTTCTGGCTGTGTCGGCGTCCGAGCAGATCGTCCATCGGAGTTCGACTCTGTGCCATCTGATCGCTTCCTTCGCCCACTCGGTCGTCCGGCGGGGTTCTCCGCCTACGAGAGTGGCGAGCTGCTGCTTGACGAACGCAACGTCAGCGAGAGCGTGATCCAGGGCCGCTTCACCGAACCCCGATGCGGCGGCTTTGCCGCTCGTGTATCTGGCAAGCCGGCCGCGCAACCCGCTGGGCTTGCTCTTGCCACTCCCGGCGCGCTCACCGGCCATGCCCACATAGATGATGCGGTCGCCGCTGCGCATGGAGTACACGCCGGGAAGTCGATCGATCGACCTCGCTCCGTCGAAGAACGGCACCCAATCCGTCCACTGTGCGAGCATGTCGACCTCGGTATAGACCTCTTTCCGCCCGGCTCGGCGTTCCATCATTGCGAGAGCATCTCACGCAGACTGCGGAGATGGGCAACCTAGGGCAAGGGTGTGAGCAGCTTCGCCCGGTGTCGTCCTTTTCGCGGTGCTCTGTGTCGTGGGCGCGTCCCGCAGGGCGATGCATTTCCGGGCGGGTTAGCAGCGCCAGCGGTCTCTACGGCGCTGCTCAGCGTCTCCGCAACCAGTCCTCGTCAGGTTCCCAACCTTCGGCCTCGTGAGGGTGTTACCGGCTGGACTCGCTCGGGGTAGCGACGTTGCCAAGCACTTGGAGAGTGACAAGCGCGTAAGTCCGGGCAGCTCGCGGCAGAGTCCAGGGTCGGACATCGAAGCTGCCAGCCAGATCAGTGCGAATCGTTCTGTGGCCGTAGTCGACGACGGCGAGGAACGCGATCGGCGCATGAGTCGCCTGATACTGCACGGCTTGCGTGCCGTACTTTTTGGTGAGCTGGTCGAACGTTCGCGGCTGCTGCACGCGTTTGGACTCGATGACGAATTGGTGTCCGTCGACCAGGAGAAGTACGTCCGAGCGACCCCCGGCAGTGTCTGGGACCTCCCGCAACGCATTGATTCCTCCGGCGCGGAACCAGTCTCGAAGCGCGTTCGAGAAGCTCGCTTCCGGTTGCGCTTTGCCGTTCTCGCCGAGCCACTGCGGACGGGTCTCACCGGACTGGCTCACGTTGATGTGCGTTGACGCGAAGCGAACCAGGGCCGCGCAGATGGTATACAGCGCGAGGCGACACGGTTCCAGTTGCTCGATGATCGCCTCGATGGCATCCAGCAGCTTCTGCACCTGCTGTTCCTCCGTGACGGTGAGGCCAGCATTTCGTGCTGCGATCTTGTCGAACACGTCGATGAGGTCGGCGTGTCCGGCGGCGGCGGCTTGCATGCGAGCGAAGGTTGGCTCGTCGAGGTTGAGGACGTCCCGCACGTGAGGGGAGATGGGGGCCGTCGAGCCGACTCGCGGGCGGTCAAGCCCGCGTGACGCTTTTGGGTCGCCACCGCCTCGTAGCTCTTCGCGGAGCGCAGCGATCTCCTCGATGAGGGCGGCATCAGTTGCGTCTTGAATCCATCGGTCGAGCTGCCGAGAGACATCTGCAGCTGCTGAGAAACCTGCAACCAGGTGAGGCCGCACCAACTCGACCAGTCCGCGATTCCCGGTCGCAGAGGCGTTCGAGTCTGCGCGTGCAACGATCCGCATCGTGCGGCTCGCCTGCATCACGCGTCCTACGGACGAGATGACGGCACCGGCGTTGAGCCATACGTCGTCGAGGTCGCGCAACCCTTCGAGCTCCTCGATCAGGGAGAGCCATCTGAGGGCGGTGTCCGCGCGCGGCTGGCGCCATGTCGGAACTGTGCCGACGAACCCGGTCAGGTAATCGCCCACCGCCGAGCGCAGAGATGAAGCATCCGATGAGTTAATCGTTCGGCCTCGGGAGAACTCTTGCACGAGCATGCTTGCATGCCGGAAGGCACGCGCATCGGGTCGCTCTTCATCCGCGAGTGCGGTATCGAACCACTCGATGGCGGTCTGCAACGCGCTCGTGGCCGTCTCAGGTTCGGCCGCCTCGACTGCGTTGCGAACACTGCGGAACGCCAACTCAACTGCAGCGTCGGGGGCCTCGCCGGTATCGGCGAGACGTCGCATCGACGACTCGAGGTCGACGTCGTCCCAGACGTCCAATGCCGCACCCAACGCGCGGATCAAATACGGCGATGGTTCGCCGCCGGCTTGCAGCAGATTGCTGACATGAGTGTCGAGGGCTGCACGGACGGCCAACGGTCGGCCCCATCCTCCGATACAGAGTCGAACCCATCCCTCTAGGGCGATTTCGGCTCGGATACCGGGTTCGTTTACGACCGTCTTGAAACGGGCCTCCAACGTGGAGGACACCGCGGGGAGAACGGCAAGCGAACTCAGGGCGATGTCGATGGCGTCGTTCATCAGGAACGGGTCTGTTGTGGTCGCCGCGTTGACGATGAACGTGGATGCGTCACCGCGTACATCGTCAGCAAGCGAGTCCCACTCATCGCAGATGGCGCCGACGACGAGGCGAGCGCGGTCATCGTTGAGGAGATCCTGGTCGCCGACGATCGCGGCGACCCCGCCCAGCTCCGCAACGGTGAGCCCGGCGGAGTTGCCTAACAACTCAGTGACAGCGCCCATGTGAACCTCCCGAATTGCTTCAGATGCGGCGATCACCACATGGCGTCGTCTGCCGCGGTCGCCATCCTGACCGCTCCCGCCGGGAGCACCGTCTGCAGCAGCAACCCATTCGCCGACGACGTGACAACCTGAATGTCAAACTCCTTGGCGACGCTCTGCAGCGCTTGCAGCACGGAGACGGCGTTGTCCGCGCTCATCTCCTCCCTGGCGAACGAGTCGATGAACAGCACTCCAGGATGGCGGCTCACCCCAGCCCGTCCGCCGATACGCATCAGCGCGATGACGACGGCGATTTTGAACCGTAGCTGCTCGCCGGCGTTGACCGCACTGAACGTCGTTCGTTCACCACCCTTGCGGATGACGAGGGTCGCGTTTGAGCGCAGCTCCACCGACTCCAGCTGCAGCACGCCGAGACGACGCGCGATGTCGGTCACCTGCGTACTGACCTGCACGAGCAGCTCCCGCTGGTCATCGAGCTTCCACTCGTTGATGACCTTCTGAGCGGCCTCAAGGACGGCGAAGTCGGTGCGAAGCGCGGTAACTTGCTCGTCCTCAACTGCGTTCGCGTGCCGCTCCGATAGCTGCCCGCGGAGGGTGGCGATCTCCAGTTCAAGGTCCCGGCGGCGCCGTACCGTCTCCGTAGGTATCGGTAGCGCCTGCGCGGCGGCTGAGTAATCCTGTTGCGCTGCATCGCGGCGTTCTTCAGCAACGGTGAGCGCAACTCGCGCGGTCGCCAATTCCAACTCGAGGGTGCGAACCCGGTCCGACGTCGCGGTGAGGCTGTCCGGCTCCTCGTCCTCGTCATCAACGCCCGCCCCGTTTCCAGCATCGTAGGCAGACGTCCCTTCGTCGTCGAGTTCGGAGTTGCAGAGGGAGCAGTGACCCTCCGCTTCGCGAAGCAGCTGCTGCTGGTCGACCTTCGCATCGCACCGAGGGCAGCAGGTTGGGGTGAGGGAGTTCCAAAATCGGCTTGTCTGCGCCGCTTCACGGAGTGCAGCAAGTTCAGCGCCAGCTGCGACAAGTTGCACCTCGTACTCGTCCCGTGAAGCGGCCGCCTCCGCTACGCTCTGCTCCGCCGCGGCAAGCGTCGCACCGAGTGCACGGGTCCGATCAAGGTCCCGTTGGATCTGCTCGATCGAGTCCGCTTCTGGTAGTGCAGCTAAACGATCGGTCAGCACCGTCAACAGCTGTTCCAGTTCAGCGGTGCTGCCAGAGGATGACTCCTCCTGACGGGTACTACGTCGGTTGAAGGGCGCAAGTTGCCCGCGCACGACGCGCATCTGCGCTGCCGCAGCCGAAGCTGACGCACCCCAACCGGTGCCGAGGTACATCGACAGCACAGCCGTCGCTGCAACTGCCGTCTCGCCCAGCACGACGGCTTTCTCTGCGTCGGAGATCACCAGCGCCTGGGACCACAGCGGCCACCCCTGCGACGCGAGGCCACCGTCATCCTCGTCGCGGCCCTTCGGGAAGCGCTGCCAGATCGTCCGCTCGTCAAACCCAACCCGTGGGCCCATGATCTCGCCCATGACTGCCTGAAACTCGTCAGCGCCATCAAAGTGGCTGAGCAGCTCCGCTCCATGAGCAAGAAGCTCCGCCACTTCCGCCGCAACGAAGGTGTCGTCGCCGGCTACGACCGGCAGGGCACGCTCGTCAGCTGTGCCCCAGTCGAAACCATGGTCGTCCGTGACACGTACGACCGCTCCGGACGGTGCACCGCCCCTGACGTTCCAAGCAACTAGAAGCCGTTCGTCGGCGATCCGGAAGCCGACGACCGCCTGACGAATCCAGCCGCGGACGTCCGCCTGCAGACCGCCGCTGTTGCCTCTGAGCCCCCATTCCGTGACGTTCACGACGGACGTCTTCCCTGCATCGTTCCTGCTCGCAGTCGCGAACGCGGTCAGTAGCTGATCAAAGCGGTGCGTGAACGTGAACGGCACGAGCGCCCGATCCAGCGTCTCCTTGGACACGGCGATGTCCTTCACGCCGGCGAAGTGCACTCCTTCCAGCCGGAGTTGCCGCCTCGAAACCGTCGGGCGCCGTCCGGAGATTCCGTACCGGGACAGGGTGTGGCGCACAGTATCGTCGTCGACCGCCGTCTTCGCAGCAATCTCGGCTACCCAGTCATCTTCCGAGGTCATACGGTCTCTCCAATGTCGAAGCCGAGATCTGTTGCACGACGGCGGACCCGTTCTACGATCGATGGGATCGCAGCGCCGAGTGTCGTGGCTTTGTACTCCGGTTGCTGGTATTGCCGCCGCCTCGCGTCTGCCCCAGTTTGCACACCCGTGAGCAGCCCGATCGCGTCACATTGCGCGTCATACCAGGACACGCTTGGGACCGCGGCTCGGAGCGCGGTCACGGCCGCCAATCCGGCCGGGAGCAGGAAGTAATCTCGCCGCGACTTCGAATTCGTCGGATCGACTCGACGATGAGCGAGATGACCATAAGACTTCAAAATCGCCAACGGGTTGTCGACCACCTCATACGCTCCATACAGGTAACGCGACATGGGGTAGGAGTGGAACTCTGGCGCGGTGCCGCCGAGCATACGGTGCAGGTCCGGGGCGACCTCATCGAAACTGCGATCCCCTGCTTCGTATTCAGAAAGCAACTCGTCTGCGAGGTAGTCCGGGTTGCGCACCCAGAAGTCAAGCTTCTCGAGCTTCGTCAACGAGGGAAGCCATCGGACGGTGTCGGGAACGGCGACATGGCCCTGTACGACCTTCCCGAGCCGCTCAACGATGATCAAGAGGCGAGCAGCGCTCTGGCTCGTCGAACCCCCATCGAGCCGCGCACTCAAGCCAAACCTCCCAAGTCAATCCCCCTGCACGAGTTGTAGAACGGTTCCTCAGGATTTCATGTGGACGACTCGCACGCGACCACGGGTTGCCCCCACAACGGGTGACGTGCTCGAATGTCGTTGCGGGATCGGGTCGGTCCCGGCCCCCGGATCAGGCGGCTGCCGCCTTCGGCCTCCCATGCTGCCTCCGCGGGGGACCTGACGGGTGTCAAAACCGAGGCACTACAGACGCCCGTAAACTGACCGCTCCGCGGTCGGCAAGCGGACGTCGGAGAGGGCAGCGGCGAGGGCCGTCCGTGAGTAGCGAATCGTCTCATTGACCGATGGTCTACCGGACTATTGAGCTCCTATCGGTCGCGGAGGATGCCGAGGAACTCGTCGGCCATGCCGAGGTGCTGTTCGAGCTTTGCGCGGCGTTCCTCGGTGTCGCGGATGTATTCGTCCAGCTGCCCGCGGAGCCGCGCGCGGTCTGCGTCGTCGTCGGCAGCTTCGAGGGCGTCGACGACGGCGAGGAGTTCGGCCATCTGCTCGAGCGTGAACCCGAGAGGCTTCATACGTCGGATGATGAGCAGCCGGGTGAGGTCAGTGTCGGTGTAGAGGCGGAAACCGCCCTCGGTCCGGCCTGACGGGTGCAGCAGGCCGACCTCGTCGTAGTGACGGATCGTGCGGTTCGACAGTCCGGTGCGGTCGGCGAGCTCACCGATGTGCATCGTCGTCGGTACCGCGTCGTCCGTCATCCCGAGTGCCCTCCCTGTAGTGCTGCTGCGTCGTGGCGAGCGTAGCGCCGTCCGATCAGCGCTCCCTGCACCTGAACCGCTCAACCTTTCCGCGACGGTAGGGTTCGGTGGGTTCCTAGTGAAAGCGAGCGTGGCATCACGTCCTCCCCGAATACCTCCGAGATCACCCTCCCAACCACCGACGCCGCCCCGCCGGCGGACCTGACACCCACTCCGACCGGGTCGAGTTCGACCCGGGTGCGTGGCTGGCTGCCGTGGGTAGTGGTCGTCTCTGCTGGTGGCGTCCTGTCGGTGATGAGCGCACCAGGGCAGACCGCTGGGCTGTCGGTGTTCACGGACCCGCTGATCCAGGAACTCGGGATCTCACGGACGGAGGTGTCGACGAGCTACCTCATCGGCACGCTGCTCGGTGCGTGCGTTCTGCCGCTGACGGGTCGGGCGCTGGACCGGTGGGGCGTCCGACGGATGACGATCATCATCGGGATCGCGTTCGCCGTGTTCCTCGCCGCGTTGAGCTTCGTCGCCGGGATCGTCGGCCTGACCGCCGGGTTCGTCGGCGTGCGGATGGCCGGGCAGGGCGCGCTCTCGCTCGCCGCGACGACGCTCGTCGCCCGCAGCATCACCAACCGGCGAGGGTTGGCGCTCGGTATCGCGTCCGGGATCGGTTCCGGCGGGATCTCCCTGGTGCCGGTGTTCGTGGAAAGCCTGATCGCCGGTTCGGACATTCATGTCGCGTGGCGGGTCGAGGCGATCGTCGTCGCTGCCGTCGTGGTCCCGATCGGATTCCTCCTGCCCCGCCGAACCGCCACGACCGCGCAGAGCGGAACCTTCGCGAGTGCGGCCGGTGACGGGCCGGTGTGGACCCTCCGAGAAGCGGCGTCGACCGGCATGTTCTGGACCATCGCCGCGGGACTTGCGGTGTCGGGGATGCTCAGCACCGCACTGGCGTTCCACCAGGTCGCCGTCCTTGGCGAGCAAAGCCTCACCCCGGCGGAAGCGGCCGCGAACTTCCTCCCGCAGACCGTCACCGGGATCGCCGCGACCCTCATCACCGGGGCGCTGTCGGACCGGATCCCGCCGAAGTTCGGGGTCACGATCGCGATGACGACCCTCGCCGGTGCGCTCCTGCTCCTGCCGGTCGTGCACCCAGGGTGGACCGCCATCCTCTACGGACTCGTCCTCGGCGCCGCCGGCGGAGCCCTCCGCGGCATCGAAGCCGCCGCATACGTCCGCTACTACGGAACGGCGAACATCGGCGTCATCCGTGGCGTCGCGACCGGCACAAACCTCGCCTCCACCGCGTTCGGCCCCCTGCTCCTCGCGCTCGGCCACGACGTCGCCGGCAACTACACGGCCCCGGTACTGCTCTTCGCAGTCCTGCCGGCCGTCGTCGCGGTGGTGTCCGTGTTCGCCCGGGCACCACGGCACCCATCGCTCCGGCACTGAGCCCGGCAGGGCCTGTCACTGCCGTGATGCAACGGGTCAGTGGGCGCGGAGTTCCTCAAGGAACTCGTCGACCATCCCGAGCTGCTCCCCGAGGACGTCCCGGCGGGTCTCGGCGTCGCGGATGAACGCCGCCACCCGGGACCGGACCGCCGTCAGATCGACGTCGGGCTGGGCTTCGTCGAGCATCTTCACCGCATCAACGAGGATGCCCGCCTCACCGAGGCTGAACCCGAGCGGCTTCATCCGCCGCACCATCAGCAGCCGGGCGACGTCGTCCTCGGAGTACAGCCGGAACCCGCCATCGGTCCGACCCGATGGGTGCAGGACCTCCGCGGCGTCGTAGTCCCGGATCGTCTTCACGCTCAATCCGGTCCGCTCGGCGACCTCGCCGATCTGCATCAGGTACTCCGTCGACGTCGACCGTTCATCCTTGCCCACTTGCGCACCAACCCTTCCGTTGCGTTAGAGTCGAACCATACCAACCCTCCCGCAGCGGAAAGGTTGGAATGTGCCGGTCGCTCTGACGCCGCCGGCCGTGCGCGATGACGCGCCCCACGACAGCTCTCGCGGGCGCAGCGCCCGCACCCGTCCACCGAAGGAGAACCGTGACGACCGTCACGCAGTCCGTGCCCGTCCAGGCGCACCACAGTCCCACCGTCCTGTCCGCAGTGCGGAACCCGAAGATCCTGCTCCGCGAGGTCCTCGCCGGGCTCGTCGTCGCCCTCGCCCTCATCCCCGAGGCGATCTCGTTCTCGATCATCGCCGGTGTCGACCCTCGCGTCGGCCTGTTCTCGGCGTTCGTGATGGCTGTCGTCATCTCGTTCGTCGGCGGCCGCGCGGCGATGATCACCGGCGCCACCGGCGCGATCGCGCTCGTCGTCGCCCCGGTGGTCAAGGAACACGGCCTCGACTACCTCATCGCGACCGTCCTCCTCGGTGGGATCTTCCAGCTCATCCTCGGCGGGCTGGGCGCGGCGAAGCTCATGCGGTTCGTGCCCCGGTCCGTGATGGTCGGGTTCGTGAACGCGCTCGCGATCCTGATCTTCACCGCGCAGCTGCCGAACATCATCGGCGTCGACTGGCTCGTCTGGCCGATCGCTGCCGCCGGCATCGCGATCATCGTCCTGCTGCCCCGCCTCACCAAGGCGATCCCCGCACCGCTGGTCGCGATCGTCGTCTTGACCCTGGTGACCGTGTTCGCGTCGATCGCAATCCCGACCGTCGGCGACGAGGGCAAGCTGCCCGACAGCCTCCCCACCTTGTTCATCCCGAACGTTCCGGTGAACCTCGAGACCCTCACGATCATCGCCCCCTACGCGCTCGCGATGGCCCTCGTCGGGCTGCTCGAGTCGCTGATGACGGCGAAGCTCGTCGACGAGGTCACCGACACCGGCTCCCCGAAGACCCGCGAAGCCCTCGGCCAGGGCGTCGCGAACGTCGCCTCCGGCCTGTTCGGTGGGATGGGTGGCTGCGCGATGATCGGCCAGACGATGATCAACGTCAAGGCCTCCGGTGCCCGCACCCGCATCTCGACGTTCCTGTCCGGCGTGTTCCTGCTGGTCCTCGTGGTCGGGCTCGGCGACATCGTCGCGATCATCCCGATGGCAGCCCTGGTCGCCGTGATGGTGATGGTCTCCGTCGGCACCTTCGACTGGCACAGCATCACGCCCTCCACGCTGAAGCGGATGCCCGTCGGGGAGACGATCGTCATGGTCCTCACCGTCGTGATCGTCGTCGCCACCGACAACCTCGCCATCGGCGTCATCATCGGTGTCATCGCCGCGATGATCGTCTTCGCCCGCCGCGTCTCCCACTTCACCAACGTCGAGCGGTCCATCGAGACGCTGCCGGACGGTGAACAGCACGCGCTCTACACCGTCGAGGGTGAACTGTTCTTCGCCTCGAGCAACGACCTCACTACCCAGTTCGACTACTCCGGCGACCCGGAACTCGTGGTCATCGACATGACGAAGTCGCACGTGTGGGACGCCTCCACCGTCGCAGCGCTCGACGGCATCGAGACGAAGTACCACCAGCACGGCAAGCGCGTCGAGATCCGCGGCATGAACGACGCCAGCCAGGCCTTCCACGGCCGCCTCGCCGGCAACCTCGGCTCCGGTCACTGAGCCCATCCCACCTCCGCCCGGCCCCAACCCGGGGCACCGAGTGAACGGGCGGAGCACCGGGGCCGGCGTCCCCCTTTCCGCCGGCCCTCGCGGGCACCGTCATGTCGTCCATGGACGGTGCCCGCACCTCAGCACCCATGAGGAGCCAGCCGTGACCAAAGCACCCACCATCCACGACGTCGCCGCCGCCGCGCACGTCTCCCACCAGGCCGTCTCCCGCGTCCTCAACGGCGCCACCAACGTCCGCCCCACCACAAGGGCCCGCGTCGAACACGCCATCCACGCACTCGACTACGTCCGCGACGACCAAGCAGCAGCCCTCGCCCGCCGCCCACGGAAACAGAGCATCGATTGACGACGGTCACCTCTGACGCCCGCACGGCCCCGGACAGCAACTCACTGCCCGGGGCCGTGCGCGTTTGTGTCCGATAGCCGGTCCGCTACCGGGCGCCTGTGCCGGTGAGGGCCCGGGGTCAGTGCAGGGTGGCCTTCCATGCCTCGAGCCAGGGGATGACATCTCGCAGGTCATCTGTGTCGATGGCGGCGGACGCGGCCGCCCGAGCCGGGCCGCTGGCGTTCAGAGCGAGCGATGCCGGCAGGGCGTCGAACAGGGGAAGGTCTGACCGACTGTCTCCGATGGCACAGCAGTGATCGATCGAGACACCGCGCTCCGCGGCGAGCTGGAGGGCGCGGTCTCGCTTGTCGTACTCGTTGAAGTGCTCCGCCACGGTGCCGTCGTAGTCAGTCCCGACGACCTGAACTCGCGGGCCGCCATTTGCGGTGAGTCCGTGACGTTTTGCGATCGCTTCCGCGACGGGCTGCCAGGCGAGTGACGCGAGGATCGGCTCGACGTCGTGCTCGACGCACCAGGCAACGACAGCGTCGATTCCGGCGATGAGCGGAAGCTCCTCAAGCCATGCGGCAACGGTTCGCGTCGGGATTTCGCGCCATCCCTCAGCGTCGATGACGCTGACTTCCTCGTTCGTCAGCTCGCCCTCGGCGTACCGCTGCTCAGCTGCATCGAGCGCAGGTGCATGTCCGAAGCGCTTGGCGAGAAAGCTGCTGCTCGACATGGATGGGACCAACGTGCCATCGATATCGAAGAAGACGATCCCCCGCGTACTCATGCTCGGATCGTAGCCACGGACACACCGCTTCCGCTGTGCCGATAGCCGATCCGCTCTCGGACACCCGCGTCAGGGGGCGGATCACCTGCCGACCATATCCACCGCGGCACCACATCACGTCAAGCGGGTCTCTCGACCAGGACTTACCGGCCACTCGCCTTCACAGTGACCACCACTGCGGCTGCCACCCCGCTGGCGACAACGCCAGCGGCGACGGCGAGCGGTAGCCATCCAGATGGCAGCGGGACTCGGTCGGTGTCAGAGCGGGTCAGGGTGCGGTGCACGATGCGGTATCGGCGGTGCGCGGCGACGAGGACCGCGACCGATGCGATCAAGCCGAGCCCGGCGAGCAGGATCGCCCAGGTTCCGAGGAGCTCGGGCAGGATCCGCACCGCGACGAGCGACGCGACCACGAGCGCCAACGCGGTTCGCCGCCACGCCAACGCTGTCCGCTCGGGCTGCAGTCCCGCATCGAACAGCCGCCGTTCCGTCACCGGTACAGCACTCCGAGGAACACGAGCACCCCGACAGCGATCACCGCGATGCCGATCGGCAGCGCGAGCACCGCAGACGGCAACGGATCCCCGTTCCGCAGTGATCGCTCCGACCCGGCCCACCCGAACCACGCCTGGAGCGGCGTGAGGATCCCGGTCGCGATCAGCACCAGCGACGCTGCGAGCCGGAACCCGGGATGGATGCCCAGGCCGAGCGCCTCCAGGGCAACCCCGCCGGCGAGCAGCGCCAGCGCCGTCCGGATCCACGCCAGGAACGTCCGCTCGTTCGCAAGGCTGAACCGGGCATCCGGTTCCGAGCCGTGTCGGTAGACGTGCCGCGGGAAGCGGCGGTCCGCCGGACGCGTGCCGTCGGTGTTCGTCACCCCGCGCCTCCAGATCGGACCGCCGCCATGTCGGCAGCCGCGCCGCTGGCAGGACGCGACACCGTGCGGAAGCCGGCGTTGCCCATCGACGAGTCCGGCGTGTTCTGCGACCGCGCCGCGTTGCGGTACCGGTTGCAGTACGAGTCGTGGCAGAGGTAAGAGCCGCCGCGCATGACCCGGGGCGCGTCAGGGGTGACCACGTTCGGGCCCGTCGGGTCGGTGACGGTGCCCGCCGCGGCGTCGCGGGCGTACGTCCGCACGTCGAACACGTCGGCGCACCACTCCCACACGTTGCCGACGGTCTGCCACACCCCGTACCCGTTCGGCTCGAAGGTGCGCACCGGCGCCGTGGTGAGGAAGCCGTCCTCCGTGGTGTTCTCCGTCGGGAACGTGCCCTGGAAGATGTTCACCCGCCAGGGCCGGCCGTCGCCGTCGGCAGCGCCGAGGTCGTCGCCCCACGGGTACCGGGCCTGCTCGAGCCCACCACGGGACGCTGCCTCCCACTGGGCCTCGGTCGGGAGCGCTCGGCCCGCCCAGTCGCAGTACGCCTGCGCGTCGTTCCACGACACGTGCACGACGGGATGGTCCCCCATGCCCTCGATCGAGGACCGCGGCCCGCCCGGGTGCCGCCAGTCGGCGCCACGGACGCCGAACCACCACGGTGTCTGCGGTGGTTGCCCCACGACGTCCGCCTCGTCCGCGTCCAGCGCCAGGTGGAACACCGCCGAGTCACCGAACACCTCGGCCTCGGTCCGGTACCCCGTCGCGGCCACGAACCGCGCGAAGTCGTCGTTCGTGACGCTCGTGGCGTCGATCTCGAACGCGGACACCGTGACCGGGTGCACCGGAGTCTCGCCGTCGCCCCAGGTCCCGTCACCGAGCCCGTCCCCCATCAGGAACGTCTGACCCGGCACACGGGCCTGCTCGACCACGTGTCCGGGCACGAGCACCGCCTCGGTGGCGGCGACCGGGACGGCGGTCGCACGCGTGTCCTCCCCGGACCGTGTGCGACCTGTCGGCGCGCAGCAATCGTGCGCGGTGTGATCCGTCATCGTCGTCTTCCTTCCTCGTTGTCCGTCGTCGATGGTCTCACCGGGTCCCCGCGCCCATCGCGGCGTCGAGGACGAGCCCGAGCCTCCCGAGACCGCCTGCGGCTCGTTGGCGGTCGAGTTCCATCAACGCTTCCGCTCGCGCTGGGCTGCGTCGGTCGCAGGCGATCCGCACCACTTCGCGGGTGAGCGCCGCGAGCTCGGTCCTGCGTCCGCGTCCGGTCTGCACGAGGTCCACGGCTGCGGCGAGGAGCAGGCCGTCCCGGCTCCCGTAGTGGTGCAGGAGGCCGGCGTCGGTCAGGCCCGCGGCTTCGGCGAGTGCGCGGAGCGTCGTCTGTCCGTCGGGTGCCGTTGCCGCCGCGATGGCTGCTCTGATCGCTCTGGCTCGCGTAGCGGTGCTCTTGGCGTACCTTCCACGTGCCGCGTTCTCCGCCGAGACAGCTCGTGTCTCCGTCATCACATGCGATGTGTCCGCGCGCGAGCGACGTCGGGCATGTGGACCACGTCCGCGCTCGGCAGGTGTCCCAACCGTACGGCGCGGACCCAGACCGCGACATCGGACGGCACCGGCGTCGCCGCACAGACCAGCCGCCATCGACGACCGTCCTGCGGTGGGGCGCCGATGGCGGGCCCCGGCGAACCCATCGCCGCCACACCCGCGCCGTCCCGTTCCAGTGCCGGCGGGTCGGTCGTCCAGACCAAGCTCGCGCCCGGCGGCCCGTCGACGAGCACCTCGCCGTCTGGGGAGACCGAGACCGTCGGCGACGGGGTGGTCTGCCACACGCCACCCGGCCGCCACTGCTCGACGAGGTCGTCTTCGTCGAGCAGACCGAGGTCGCCGTACCGTTCCTGCCACCGGTCGATGGCGCCCGACATCCGTTCGACGACGTCGGCGTACGCGGGGTCAGCCGCGAGGTTCCGCTCCTCGTACGGGTCCTCCTGCATGTCGTAGAGCTCGGCGGCGGGTTTCGTCGGCGCCACGACCTGTCGTTGGAGGGGCGTGAGGAGGGAACGGCGGTGCCCGAGCGCACGCTGCCCGGTCTCCTGCGTGACGAGACGCCGGAACGCGCTCCACGTCGGCAGGTGGTCGGGGTAGTCCGAGTGCTGCATCGGAGAGCGGTCCGGGTGGTGATGGCGAATGTAACGGTAGCGGCGGTCCCGGACGGAACGGCTGGTGTCCTCGACCTCGCCCTGCCGGTCCCGTCCCGCGAAGAGGTACTCGTTCGTGTCCTCGACGACGGTGCCGTCGGCGGTGAGGAACGGCACCGCGTCCATCTGCGCCGGGACCGGCACGCCGGCCGCGGCGAGCATGCTCGGCGCGAGGTCCATCAGGTGCACGAGCGTGTCCGTCGTCGACCCCGGTGCGATCCTCCCCGGCCAGCGGATGATGAGCGGCTCGTGCAGGCCGGAGTCGTTCGTCCAACGCTTCGCACGCGGCATGCCGAGTCCGTGGTCGCTCCAGAACACGACGATGGTGTCCTCGGCGAGACCGTCCTCTTCGAGTTGCGCCAGGAGATCGCCCACCCAGTGGTCCATCTCCGTGATCAGGTCGTTGTACCGAGCCCACGCGGTGCGGAACACGTCGGTGTCCGGGTAGTAGGGCGGCAACGGAGCCGCCGCCGGGTCGTGCCGCTGCTCGGGCGTCACGTGGGCGGTGCGCTCGGCGAAGGCGTCGCCATCGAGCGCGATCTGCGACTCGTGCGTGGTCATCCCGTGGAACGTGGCGAAGAACGGCTGGTCGGGGTCGTCCCGGTTCCGCCAGTGCGCGGTGTCGCTGCAGTCGTCGAACGCACTCACCGGGGTCGGCATCTGGAAGTCCGTGAACACGTTGTTCGTCACGTAGTACCCCGCCTCGCGGAGGTACTCCGTGAACATGCGCACGTCGGCCGGCGGAACCGCCTTCGTCCGCATGTGCATGGTCCCGATGGAGGTCGGGAATCGGCCGGTGATGATCGCCGAGCGCGACGGCGCGCAGATCGGGGCAGCGGCGAACGCGTTGTCGAAGCGGATCCCCTCGGCAGCGAGCCGGTCGAGATTCGGAGTGACCGCGTACTCGGCTCCCGCGTAGACGCCCGCGTAGGCGCCGAGGTGCGGGTTGATGTCGTGCGTCGTGATCCAGAGGATGTTCGGCCGCCGCGGTGCGGACTCCGCCGGGCTCATGCGCGGCCCTTGGCGACCGCGCGACGAGCGTTGAGCTCGTCCGTGACGCGACGCACGTCCTTCGGGTACGTGAAGTAGAGGGTCGCGAGCACGAGGCCGTTGACCATCATGAGGACGAAGAGCACCCAGAAGAACACGCCCTGGATCCCGAGCTGGTCGGCGAGGTATCCGGCGGTCAGCGAGAAGACCGCCCAGCCGATCGTCTGGAAGAACGTCAGGAAGATCGCGAAGGCCTGGCCGCGGAGTTCGGGCAGCACCACGGACATGATGATCGGGCGGTTCACCGGCGGGTTCATGCCCTGGAAGGCGCCGAAGAGTGCCCAAAACACCATGTAGATGCCGATGTTGCCGTAGTCGAACTGCGTTCCGAAGAACGCTGCGAGCCCGAAGAGCAGCTGGGCCGCCATGTTGAACGTGACGCGGCCGCGGAACGGCCACACCTTGTCCAACCACGCGACAGCGAGCCCGCTGGCGAAGGTGACGATGACGTAGCCGAGGCCGAAGGGGATGAGCACCGTCGCGGCGACCGCGTTGTCGAAGCCGCGCTCGGTGACGAGGAACTGGATGCCGAAGACGGTGATGAGCAGGTGCCCCGAGAGCAGGCGCGACAGCATCATGATCGAGAACGTTGGGACCTTGAACAGCGAGACGACACCGGCGACGGTGACGCGGTTCGACCGCTTCTCCTGGTCGAGGTCGGCGAGCTGGCGCTCCGACGCGCCGACGCCCGGGTCGACGTAGAAGGCGGTGATCAGGAACGACGACAGGAAGCAGATCCCGCCGATGACCCACATGCCGTACCGCCAGCCGTCCTCCGTGCCAGTGAAGAGCGCGAGGAGCGGGCCGATGAAGGACGACACCGCGGTGAGGATGCCGTAGTAGACGCCCGTCGCCTTGGCACGGCTCCGGTCGTCGAACGAGTCGGCGATCACCGAGTTGGTGATCGGCTGCCCGCAGGCGACCACACCGGCGAGCAGCGTGTTCCAGATGAGCAGCTGCACGAAGTCCTGCGACGTGCCCGCCATGATGCCGAGGATCGCGCCGACGAGGTTGTTCGCGACGAGGGCCTGCTTGCGGCCGAATCGGTCGGCGATCCACACCCAGAACGGGCCGAGCGGGATCGTCGCGAACTTGCCGAGTGCGGAGAGCAGGCCGAGGTGCCCGTTGTCGAGCTTCAGCGCCGCTGCGATCGACGGGAAGAGCGTCGAGAGCAGGCCCGCCTCGGTGTTGTCGACGACCTCCGCTCCGGTGATGGTGACGAGGTTGCGCCAACGGTGCGGGACGCGGCCCGCTTTCTGCGTGGCGACGGCCTCCGTCGCCGTCGGCGGTGTGGTCCGGGTGCTGCTCATGGTGGGTTCCTGTCGTCGTTGCCAGGTGGCAGTGGGGTCGGGTGAGGAGACGGACGGGAGGCGCGGTGCGGGTCGGTGCCGCGCCTCCCGTCCGGTGAGGGTGTGGGTGGGTGTCGTGCGCCGGTCAGGCGACCGGCTGACCGGCCAGCTCCGTCGCGAGTGCGCGGAGCTGCTCCGCGGTCACGACGGCGAGCGAGGCGAGGCCGAGGAGCGTGGCCTGCGATGGGACGGAGACGAGCTCGGTCGACACCAGCCCGGGCAGGTGCCGCTCGACGACGGCGCGGACGCCGTCGACCTGCAGCAGCTCCAGGAGCGGCATCGTGAGGAGGTCCTGGGCGGGCAGGTCCTCGAGGCGCGGCAGGGCCTCGCCGACCTCGGCAGCCCGGCCGGCCTGCTCCGCGACGAGCAGGTGGGCCGTGGTGGGTTCGCCGTCGAACGGGATGCCGAGGCGGTCGAACTGGCTCCGGGGCGCGTCGGACTCGTGCATCCGCTTCGCCAGCAGACGCAGCATCCGCAGTTCGACGTCGTCGTCACGGAGCGGGTGCTCCTGCTCGGGGTCGGTCTCGAGGTCGAACAGCAGCGTGCCGTGCTGCCAGGGGTTCATCCAGGTCGGCGTCGCCGGCATGCGCATCGTGCGGATGCCCTTGGTGAAGGGCAGCGGCTCGGACGGCTCCCACTCGGTGAGCTCGGACACCGCGAAGCGCGACCGCATGTGGGTCGGCATGAGCGTGTACTCCTCGAGCGGGGCGTTCGACCCGTCGACGGCGCCGCGCATGTACACGTACCGGCCGTCGGTGACGTTGACGTGGCCGCCGTGGATGCCGAACAGCGCCCCGTCGTGCCCGGCGTGCGTCGCATCGGCCGTCGGCAGCGCGAGGTCGTGACCCTGCATATCGGCCGTCGGCTCCTGCCCGAACCAGCGCAGCAGGGTCGGCGCGATGTCGATCGTCTGTGCGAGGTCGCCGCGACGGGTGTCGCGGGCGGCGTTCCGCGGGTCCCACATGAACATCGGCAGGTGCACGAGCTCGTTGAACCAGGGCTGCACCGACTTCGCCCACCAGCCGTGCTCGCCGAGCAGGAAGCCGTGGTCGGTGTTCACGATGAGCATCGTGTCCTCCCACAGGCCGTGCTCGTCCATCGCGTCGAGGACCCGGCCGAGCGACGTGTCGCACATCGACACCAGCGCCGCGTACTCCAGGCGTGCGTGCTCGACCTGCTGTTCCGGCTCGGTGACCTTCTGGTAGCCGGGCCAGTCGAACTCGGGACCGTCGTAGTCGTGCGGGTACTTGTCCTTGTAGAGCTGGTGCGTGAAGAACGGCTCGTGCGGGTCGAAGAGCTCGAGCTGCAGGAACCAGTCGTCCGCCGCGGCGTTCGTGTCGATGAACTCGATCCCGGCGTCGACGGTGCGGGTCTGGGTGTGCTCGGCCTCGGTCGGCATGTAGGACCGGTTGACCTGGTCCTGCCGTTTCATGCCGGCCGCTCCCCCGACGGCGCTCCCCGGTGCGACGACGCCCTTCCAGGGGTCGCCCTCCTGCCCGCGGAAGAACTCCCAGGTCGTGTAGCGCGTGTGGTAGGTCGCGCCGCCGTCCTCCCAGTAGTGCGGGTGGTCCGACGCCAGGTGCGTGTGGACACCCGCGTCCCGCAGCATCTGCGGCATCGAGTCGTCGAACGGCTCGAGCGGGCCCCACGAGCGGTGCAGGAAGTTGTGCCGGCCGGTGTGGAGTTCGCGGCGAGCTGGCATGCACGGCATCGAACCGGCGTAGAACGCGTCGAACGTGACCGCGCGCTTCGCGAGCCGCGCGAAGTTCGGCGCGTCGACGACGGTGTCCTTGTACGTCGACAGCATGTGGCGGTTGAGGCTGTCGAACATGACCATGATCGCCTTCACCGGGTCGCCTCCCCGGTGCCGAGGTGTGCGCGGAGGCCCGCCGCATCGGCACCCTCCGGGGCGTCGAGGACCGCGGCGCGCAGACGCTCGAGCGAGGCGATGTGCGCGTCCATGGCGGCGGCACCGGTGTCGTGCGCCCACTCGCCCACGAAGTCGGCGAGCTCGACGTCGAAGGGGGCAGAGGTCTCGATGGACTCGCGGCGGTCGCGGTAGCGGTACCGGGCCACCTCGTCGCGACGGGTCTCCAGCTCGACGTCGACCAGGCGGAGCAGCTCCTCGCGGCGCATGAAACCGGCGAACGCGAGCCGGGCCGCGAAGTCCGGGTCCTGGAAGCGGGTCGGTGGTTGGTACGGGCTGGTCAACCAGTCGAGGAAGACCGTGATGCCCTCGTCCGTGACCCGGTAGGTCTTCGCGTCGGTGGCCCCGGGACGGACCTCGACCGCGTGGGTGACCCAGCCGCGGTCCTCCATGGCGGAGAGCGACCGGTAGACCTGGCTCATCTGGGTGTTCGAGCGGACGAACCGTCCGTGGGTGTCGAGGTACTTCTTCAGGTCGTACCCGGTCATGGGGTGCCGAGCCAGGACACCCAGCAGGATGCTCTCGAGCTTCATCGCGTCGCCTTCCTCGGACGCAACGGCCGTCGTCACGCCCACCGACCGGATGACACAAGTCACATGGTCGGGCGTGGAGAGGATGACACAATGCGAATGCTCGTGTCAACGCTCGTGTCGATGCGCCTATACCTGGCGCATGCGACAGGGAGCAATCGATCAGGTCGGCGTCACAGCGACCTGGCGCCGGTGCTTCACTGAGCTGCGTCAAAGCCAAGCAGCCAGCTTGGTCTCACCGCGACCGGCTTCTACCCAGACGGCGTCTCGGGTGAGGCGGTAGGCGTGGGTGTCACTTCGCCGGATCAGACGGTCGGGCAGCTGGAACCACGCGTGCACCGGAAGCGGTTCGGCTAGATCGAGCACCTCTGTTCCGCGAACATCCTCCTCGAGTGAGAACGGGTGCCCGGGCACCGAGCGATCCGGACGACGACAACCCATGATCGCGACATCCGTTCCCTGGGGGTGCGTGCACAGGTGGCGAGGTAGCTTCCGGCGGTAACGAGGCACGGAGGCCCACGTATGCCCGACAGGATCGCAGACATCTGGGGGACCAGGACCCCGTTCCGGCGTGACGAGCTGTGGCCGGTCCGCCTCGACCAGAAGCTCGCGGACGGCGTCACGGAAGCCGACGTCGACCGGTGGGTGCAGTCGGCGTGCACCCTCTGCAGCAACGGCTGCGCGTGCGACATCGCCGTGCTGGGGGACCGGATGGTCGGCGTCCGCGGGCGAACCGCGGACGTGGTGAACCACGGGCGGCTCGGGCCGAAGGGCCTGTTCGGCTCGTGGCAGGGCATGCAGGGGCAGGACCGCCTCACCCGTCCCCTGATCCGGGTCGACGGTGAACTCGTCGAGACGGACTGGGACACCGCTATGGACACGGTCGTCACGCGGAGTCGTGAGCTCCTGGACGAGAAGGGGCCCCTGTCGCACGGGTTCTACACGAGCGGGCAGCTGTACCTCGAGGAGTACTACGCGCTTGGCATCATCGGCAAGGCGGGGCTCGGCACCCCGCACATGGACGGCAACACCCGTCTGTGCACGGCGACGGCCGCCGCCGCCATGAAGGAGAGCTTCGGGTCGGACGGGCAGCCGGGCAGCTACGAGGACATCGACTCCTGCGACGCGATCGTGCTCTACGGGCACAACATGGCCGAGACCCAGACGGTGCTCTGGACGCGGGTCCTCGACCGGATCGCCGGCCCCGATCGCCCGCTCGTCATCTGCGTCGACCCGCGTGAGACCGAGGTCGCGCGGCACGCCGACGTCCACCTGCCCGTCCGTCCCGGCACGAACCTGGCGCTGATGAACGGGCTCGTCCGCGAGCTGTTCCGCAACGGTTGGGTCGACGAGGACTACGTCGTTGCCCACACGGTCGGCGTCGACGAGCTCCGGCAGACCGTCGAGCAGTGGACACCTGAGGCGGTCGCGGAGACGTGCGGGGTGGACGCCGACGACGTCCGCCGCGCCGCGCAGATCATCGGCACCAGTGAGCGCGTGCTGTCCACGGTGTTGCAGGGCTTCTACCAGGCGTCGCAGGCGACGGCAGCGGCCTGTCAGGTGAACAACCTGCACCTGTTGCGGGGCATGCTCGGCAGGCCCGGCTGCGGGATCCTGCAGATGAACGGGCAGCCGACGGCACAGAACACCCGCGAGACCGGCGCCGACGGCGACCTGCCCGGGTTCCGGAACTGGGAGAACCCGGACCACGTCGCCGAGCTCGCCGAGCTGTGGGGCGTCGACGTCGACCGGATCCCGCACTGGTCGCCGCCCACCCACGCCATGCAGATCTTCCGGTACGTGGAGCAGGGGAGCATCGAGTTCCTCTGGGTGTCGGCGACGAACCCGGCCGTCTCGATGCCACAGTCGGCCAGGATCCGCGAGGTCCTGGCGAAGGAGGGCCTGTTCCTCGTGGTGCAGGACCTCTACCTGACCGAGACGGCGATGCTGGCCGACGTCGTGCTGCCCGCTGCCGGGTGGGGTGAGAAGCAGGGCGCGTTCACGAACGTCAACCGCACCGTGCACCTGGCGGACAAGGCGGTCGACCCGCCGGGGGAGGCGCGCGGCGACCTCGACATCTTCCTGGACTACGCCCGGAGGATGGACTTCCGCCGGAACGACGGCTCGCCGTTGCTGGACTGGGAGGGTCCGGAGGACGGGTTCCGCGCGTGGCAGGAGTGCACTCGCGGGAAGCTCTGCGACTACACCGGGATCACCTACGAGCGCCTGCGCGGGGGCAGCGGGATCCCCTGGCCGTGCAACGACGAGCACCCGGACGGCACCTCGCGACTGTACGCCGATGGCGTGTTCCGCACCGGCATGGCGGACGCCGAGACGTACGGCCACGACCTGCTCACCGGGGCCACCGTCGGACCGACGGCTTACTCCGCGATGCGCGTCGACGGAAGAGCGATCCTCAAGCCGGCTGCGTACCAGCCGCCGCACGAGGAGCCGAGCGACGAGTACCCGTTCCGGTACACGACCGGCCGTACGGTGTACCAGTTCCACACGCGCACGCGCACCGGTCGCGCGCGGCAGCTCCGCGGAGCGGCGCCGAGCGCGTGGGTCGAACTGTCCGTCCCGGACGCCGCCCGACTCGGCATCGAGGAGGGGGACGTCGTCCGCGTGCGGTCCCCGCGCGGTGAGATCGTCGTCGCTGCACGGGTCGGGGACGTCCGCGAGGGGACCGTGTTCGCCCCGTTCCACTACGGCTACTGGGATCGAGGCGACGTCGGACCGGACGGCCGCCCGACCGCGGCGAACGAGCTGACCGCGACGGAGTGGGACCCGGTGTCCAAGCAACCCCTCTTCAAGGTCGCGGCCGTGCACGTCGAGAAGGTCGCGGACGGTGACGGGCCGTCCGCGGCCCCCACGACCGCGGCCTCCCGGCCGGCCCGGCCGGACCGTGTCCCCGCGACCGTCGGCGGACCCGATGCCGAGGTCGAGGAACGCGTCCGCGCCGCCGCGCCTCCCCGCGCCGAGGACCAAGGAGGACGATGATGCTGCTCCCCGTGTACCTGGGACTCCTGCGTCGGTCGGAACAGCTGCTCGCCGAGTCGTTCCGACAGGTCGCCGAGGGACACGCAGCCGAGCCGGACGTGTTCCACCTGTGCCACACGCTCGCGGCGCAGTGCGACGGCCACGCTGAGCGGCTGGACCCCGTCATCGAGCGGTACGGGGAGGCGGACACGGAGGACGAGCCCGAGCGTCTCCACGCCGAGGCGCTCCCGACCACCCGGTCGGGTCCGGTGGGGCTCCTCCGCGACCTCCAGGACGTGTACGTGCTGGCCTCCCTCGTGGACATCACGTGGACGGTCGTCCGACAGGCGGGTCAGGGGCTCCGTGACGAGGAGCTCCTCGCCGTCGTCGCCGGGTGCGCGCAGGAGACGGAGCTGCAGCTGTCATGGCTCCGCACCCGGATGAAGCAGGCGGCGCCACAGGCGCTCGTCGTGGCGTCGTGACCGCCTCCCGGCCCGCCGCGGGAGCGCCCGACCGTGGTCGCTCGACCTCCGGAGCGATCCGGGCCGGACTGCTGTGCCTGGTCGTGCTCGTCCTGGCCGGCGCCGTGGGCCTCGCCACACGCCAACCATGGCTGTTCCCGAGCCTCGGCCCGACCGTGATGCTGTTCTTCACCGCGCCCCGGCAGCCGTCGTCCCGCCCGCTCAACACCCTCGTCGGTCACCTGGTGGCCATCACCGTCGGCTACGGGTGTCTCCTCGTGTTCGGGCTCTCCGGTGCAGCGCCGGCGCCGACCGGCGGCCTCACCGTGCCCTACGTCGCCGCCGGTGCACTGTCCGTCGCGGTGACCACCGTCGTGCTGCAACTCGTCCGTCTCCCGCACCCGCCGGCCGGAGCGTCGACGCTGATCGTGAGCCTGGGCATCCTGAGCGCCCCGGTGCAGCTGCTCGACATGGTCGGAGCCGTCCTCCTCGTGACCGCCGCCGGATGGGCACTGCAGCGGCTCGTGCCCGGGCGCTCGTGAGCGACGTGGACGCCGTCCTCCTCGCCGGAGGACGTGCCAGACGGTTGCACGGCACCGACAAGGCGATGCTGGTGCTCGACGGCCGGCCGCTGCTCGCACACGCCCTCGGTGCCGTCGCGACCGCCCGCCGCCGGGTCGTCGTCGGACCGGTCCGCGACGGTCTGCCCGCCGACGTCCTGTGGACACAGGAGCACCCGCCGTTCGGCGGACCGGTCGCAGCCCTCGCCGCCGGCCTGGAGGCGCTGTCCTCGTCCGGCGCACCGGCTCCGCTCGTCGTCGTGGTCGCCACCGACCTGCCCGCGGTCGGGGCCGCCGTGGACGCTATCCGGGCGGCGCTCCGTCCCCCCGACGATCCCTGCGGAAGCGGTCCGAGCGACACGGCGGCCATCGACGGGTGGGTGGCCGTCGACCCAGACGGCCGCCGGCAGCCACTGCTCGCCGTGTACCGCACGGCAGCGCTGGCGGCAGTGGTCGCGGTGCTGCACGGCAGCCGGCACGGTCTGGACGGCGCGTCGATGCGGGAACTGCTGGCGGGGTTGCGGCTCGTGGACGTGCCCCTGCCGGGCGCGCTGACGGCGGACATCGACACCCCGGCGCAGCGTGACGCCGCTGTCGGCACCGGGGGACGGCGCGCGGGCGGTCCGATCGCTCGGGCGGAACGGACGGGGGACACGAGATGACGGAACCGGCAGCACTCGACGGTTGGGCCGGTCGGGTGGCCGAAGCACTCGAGCTCCCCGCGAGCGTCGTCGACATCGGCGCCGTGCTGGACCTGGCGCGCGACACCGCGCACGGGGTGACCCGCGCCGCAGCACCCCTCACCGCCTACCTCGTCGGCGTCGCCGTCGGCCGTGGCATGGCGCTCCCGGACGCGATCGCCGTCGTGCAGCGCTGCATCGAGGAGCACGGGTGACGGTGAACCTCGATGAGGCCCTGCGTCTCGTGCACACCGTCGGGGCCGCCGTGTCCCTGCCGGCGGAGACCGTCGGACTCGGCGCCGCGGACGGGAGAGTCCTTGCAGCGAACGTCATCGCCGCGACCCACCTGCCCGTCACCGACACGTCCGCGATGGACGGATGGGCGGTGGCTGGCGACGGTCCGTGGTGTATCAAGGGGTTCGTCCACATGGGCGCACCACCCGGGGTGCTCTCGGCGGGGGAAGCTCGCGTCGTCCCCACCGGTGGTGCCGTCCCGACGGGCACGAGCGCGGTGCTCCGCTCGGAACGCGGTCGGGAACGTGACGGCGTCCTCACCGCGGACCCCTCGACGGCACTGGCGCCATGGACCGACGTCCGCCGTGCCGGTGAAACGGTGAGGGTCGGCGCCGTCGTCGCCTCGAAGGGAGCGCGTGTGACGCCGGCGGTGATCGCAGCATCGGCCGCCACCGGGGTGGACTCGCTCGAGGTCGTCGCCCAGCCACGCGTGGCCGTCGTGCTCGTCGGGGACGAGATCGTCCAGCGAGGTGTCCCCGGCCCCGGGCAGGTGCGCGACGCCCTCGGGATCGCCGTGCCGGACCTGCTCCGGGCTGGTGGCGCCCTTGTCGAGAGCGTCGAACACGTCACCGACGACCCGGACGCGCTCCGGCAGGCGATCGACCGCAGGGGTGTCCACCTGGTCGTCACCGCCGCTGCCACGGGACACGGAGCCGGAGACCACCTCACCCGCGCGCTCGATGCGGCGTCTGCTCACGTCGAGTTCCGCGGCGTCGCGATGAGACCCGGGCACCCCACGCTCCTCGCCTGCCGACCGGACGGCGTCCCGGTCCTCGGCTTACCGGGCAACCCGTTCGCCGCCATCGTGGCGCTGACCGTACTCGGACTCCCACTCCTCGCCGGGGCGCTGGGCACCGCCGCTCCGCAGCGACGGCGCCGGATCGCGGCAGAACCGTTCACTCCCGGCGCTGACGGTGCGCGCGTCGTACCGGTATGCGAGGCGGACGACGGCATGCGGGCGCTCGAGCAGGGGCCGTCAGTCGTCTCGGGAGCTGTTCACGCCGATCACCTGGCTTTCGTGCCGGCGGGCGGCGTGGCAGCTGGTGGTCCACTCGACGTCGTCGACCTCCCCTGGCGGCGGTGACGTATGGGCCTCCTCGTCGCGTTCGCGGTGGTGTTGGTCCTCGCCGTCGGGATCTCGGCGATCGCGAAGCGGACGATCGTGTCGACGACCGTGCTGTTCCTCGTCGCCGGGTTCGTCCTGGGTGACGGCGTGACGGACCTGGTCCACCTGACGCCCGACGACGCGCTGGTGAACACGGTCTCCGAGATCGCCCTGTTCACCGTGCTGTTCACCGACGGGCAACAGATCGGGATCAGGCAGCTGCGGCACGCCTGGCGGCTGCCGGGCCGTGCGCTCCTGCTGGGGTTGCCGTTGACGCTCGTGATCAGCGCGGTGCTCGGGGTCTGGCTGCTCGGCCTCGACTGGGCGAGCGCGCTGCTCGTCGCGGCCGTCCTGGCGCCGACGGACCCGGTCTTCGCGTCGGCGATCGTGGGGCGGGAGGAGATCCCGCAGCGCACGCGCGGTCTGCTGAACGTCGAGTCGGGCCTGAACGACGGCCTGGCGCTGCCGCTCGTGCTCGTGTTCCTGGCGGTGGCGTCGGGGGAGCACGCCGAGGTGGGGGTGCTCGCCGTCGAGCTCCTGCTCGGCGTCGTGCTCGGCGTCGCGGTGCCCGTCGCCGTGCGTCTGCTGTTCGCGCTGCCGTTCTTCCGCGCCACCCCGCTCTACGCGACCCTGACGCCCGTCGCCGTCGGACTGCTCACCTTCGGGCTGGCGCAGGTGCTGGACGCGAACCTGTACCTGGCGGCGTTCGCGTGCGGCATCACGATCGCGAGCATCGCGCCGCAGACGCGCGATGCGTTCCGGGAGTTCGGCGAGCTCGTCAGCGAGGTCGTGAAGCTCCTCGCGATCCTGGTGTTCGGGACGCTGATCAGCCCGTCCCTGCTCGCCGACGTGGGCGTGCTCGGCTACGTGTTCGCCGTGCTGCTGCTCCTGCTGGCGCGGCCGCTCGCGGTCGAGGTCGCGCTCGCACGCAGCGGTCTGGACCGGTGGGAGCGGTTGACGGCGGCGTGGTTCGGCCCGAAGGGGTTCGCGAGCGTGCTGTACGGGCTGCTCGTGCTCGGCAGCGCGGTACCCGACGCCGATCGGCTCTTCCACGTGATCGTCGTCGCCGTCGTGCTCTCGATCATCGCGCACTCCTCGACCGACGTCCCCATCGCGGACGCCTTCGCCCGACGTGCCGCCCGCGACGCGCAGCGGACAGCCGCTTCCGGGCATTGAAAAACCTGGACGGCGCGGGCTGGTTATCTGGACGGATGGACGCGAAGGAACTCACGACCGGCGACTTCCCGCCGCTGCTCACCGCGGTGTGCGTCGTCCTGCTGGCAGTCGCGATCGCGTGCACCTTGATCGTCGCCGCGGACCTGTTTCGGCGGCCGCAGCACATGGCCGTCATGAACGCGGTCTGGCCGCTGACGATGCTGTTCGGCAGCGTGGTGTGGCTCGTGTTCTACCTGCGCGTCGGACGGGCACCCCGCCGCGGTGCAGACACCTCCGCCCCGAATCATGGGCGGTGGGCGAGCGTCGCCACGGGGACGAGCCATTGTGGTGCCGGCTGCGCGGTCGGTGACCTCGTCGGCGAGTTCACGCTCGTCGCGGTCCCGACGCTCGGAGCAGTCGTCGGCCTCGGCACGCTCTACCAGGAGCGGATGTTCGCGGCGTGGATCATCGACTTCGTGATCGCCTTCGCTGTCGGGATCCTCTTCCAGTACTTCTCGATCGCGCCGATGCGCGGCCTGTCTCTGCGCGAGGGGCTCATGGCTGCGTTGAAGGCGGACACGCTGTCGATCATCGCGTGGCAGGTCGGCATGTACGGTCTGATGGCGATCGGCCAGTTCGCTGTGCTTCCCGCTTTGCTCGGCGGTCGTGCATCGGTCCTCACCCCCGAGTTCTGGGTCCTCATGCAGCTCGCGATGGCGGCCGGATTCGTCTGCTCCTACCCCGTCAACTGGTGGCTCATCCGCCGCGGTGTCAAGGAAGCCATGTAGCTGGCAGGGCGCACTGTTCCGTCGTGCAGACCGTACGACACCGATGGGCTCGTGGGCTGACGTCAGACCGCCGGACCGCCACCATCACGGCACTGCACCAGCCCCGAATCTCCGCGCTCTACTCGCCCGACACCATCCCCTGCGGCCCGCTGGTTGGATGCACTGATGAGCGGCGATCAACACGACCTGACCATCCACCTCGGGTCGGACGAGCTCCGAATCCGAGGCGTCTACGAGACGGTCAGCATCATCAACGACATCATGGTCGCGCTCTGGTTCGTCGTCGGCAGCGTCCTGTTCTTCTCCGAGGCAACCACCACCGTCGGAACCTGGTTCTTCCTCATCGGCAGCGTGCAGCTACTGATCCGCCCCGTGATCCGGCTGACCCGACGGATCCACCTCGGACGCATCGCGCCGGGCCGGACGAACGAATCCGCCCGCGACTTCTGAATGGAGACCCACCGTGCACGCACGAGACATCGCGACACCCCTGACGATCGTCAGCCGGTCGACGCCGGCACTCGACGCGATCCGACTCATCGCGGAGCGCGACCTCGTCGGACTCGTCGTCGCCGAGACCGACGGACATCCCTCCTCGGTCGTGTCGAGTGTCGACGTCGTCCGGTACCTGCTGCCCGGGTACCTGCTCGACGACCTCTCGCTGACCAACACCGTCGGCGACGTCGGCCTCGAGGACCTCCGGCTTGGGATCAAGCACCGCACCATCGGCGACCTGGTCAACGACGCCGAGATCACCGTCCGGTCCGTGCTCGTCGTCCCCGACGTTGCCGGACCGGTCGAGATCGCGGCCCGCATGGTCGATGCGCGAACCCAGGTGGCACTCGTCGAGGTCGCCGACGCGACGGAGCCGGTCTTCGTCACCCTACCGGGCCTGCTCGACGCGATCGTCGCGCACTGGAACTCGAACGGCTCGGACGGTGCGACCGCGTGAGCGTCCAGATCGTCCTCGCGATCGCGGTCTTCGTCGTCGCGTACGTCTTCATCGCCACCGAGAAACTGCCCCGAGTGCTCGTCGCACTCGGCGGTGCGGCGCTGATGGTGCTCATCGGCGCCACCGACGACGCGGCGGCCTTCTTCTCGGAGGAAACCGGAATCGACTGGAACGTCGTCTTCCTCCTCCTCGGCATGATGATCATCGTCGGGATCCTGCGTCAGACCGGGGTGTTCGAATACCTGGCGATCTGGGCGGCGAAGCTCGCGAAGGGCAGACCCTTCCGGATCATGGTGATGCTGGTCGTCATCACCGCGGTGCTCTCGGCGTTCCTCGACAACGTCACGACGATCTTGCTCATCGCGCCCGTGTCGCTCCTCGTCGCACAGCGCCTTGGGAAGTCGCCGGTCCCCTACCTGCTCGCCGAGGTCTTCGCGTCGAACATCGGCGGAACCGCCACCCTTATCGGGGATCCGCCGAACCTCATCATCGCCAGTCGCGGCGGTCTCGGGTTCAACGACTTCATCGTCGAGCTCGCACCGATCATCGTGGTCCTCATCGCAGTCCTCATTGGTCTCTGCCGGCTGCTCTTCCGATCGACGTTCACGTACGACGCGGAGCGCGCGGAACGGGTGTTGGCGCTCGACGAGCGCGAGGCCATCCGCGATCCTCGCTTGCTCGTCAAGTCGCTCGTCGTGGTGGGTCTGGTCCTCGCGGGCTTCGTGACGTCGACCTTCACCGGGCTCGAACCGGCCATCGTGGCGCTGCTCGGAGCGGGACTGCTGGTCCTGCTGGCACGACTGGAACCGAAGCGTGTCTTCGGCGATGTCGAGTGGGAGACCCTGTTGTTCTTCGCCGGGCTCTTCGTCATGGTCGGGTCGCTGGTGAACCTGGGGGTGATCGAGGCGATCGGGCAGGCGGCGAAGGGTGCGGTCGGTGACCACTACTTCGCAGCGAGCGGCGTTCTGCTGTTCGGGTCGGCACTGTTTTCCGGCATTGTCGACAACATCCCGTTCGTGGCGACGATGGCACCGCTGACCTCCGACATCGTCCAATCCGGCGGCACCGACGCGCAGCCACTCTGGTGGGCCCTCGCACTCGGCGCCGACCTCGGTGGGAACCTCACCGCGGTCGGTGCGAGCGCCAACGTCGTCATGACCGGCATCGCCAAGCGCAACGGGCACGCGGTGTCGTTCTGGGAGTTCACGAAGTACGGCATCGTCGTGACCGTCGTCACCGTCGGGCTCTGCTTCCCCTACCTGTGGCTCCGCTACTACGCCTAACCGCAAGCATGTGACGCCTGACCCGGATTGGTCACGCTGTAGCGCTCCCGGGCACCATGGATGAATGGCTACACCCGACACCACCACCCCGCGCACCGCGGACGGCGAACCCCTCGGCGTCCCCGTCACCACCACACCACGGCTGAAAACCTGGGTGTTCTGGCCCGCAGCGGTCATCGTGCTCGGCTTCGTCGTCTGGACCCTGATCGCACCCGGATCCGCCGAATCAGCGTTCAACGCCCTGCAGAGCGGCATCGTCAGCAACTTCAGCTGGTACTACGTGCTCATCGCCGCGTTCTTCGTCGCCTTCTCGATCTTCGTCGGCTTCAGCAAGTTCGGCGACATCAAGCTCGGCAAGGACCAAGACGAACCCGAGTTCTCCACCGGCTCCTGGTTCGCGCTCCTCTTCGCCGCAGGCATGGGCATCGGCCTGGTGTTCTACGGCGTCTCCGAACCGCTTAGCCACTTTGCCGATCCTCGTCCGGGCGTCACCGGCAACGAGGCGTCCCTCGCGCAGCAGGCGATGACCCAGACCTTCCTGCACTGGGGCCTGCACGCCTGGGCGATCTACGTCGTCCTCGGACTCGCACTCGCCTACGCAATCCACCGCCGCGGCCGCCCCGTCTCCATCCGGTGGGCGCTGGAGCCTCTCCTCGGCAAGCGTGTCGAGGGTGGCTGGGGCAACACCATCGACGTCATCGCCCTCATCGGCACCCTGTTCGGTGTCGCCACGTCCCTCGGCCTCGGCGTCATCCAGATCGGCGCGGGACTGGAGAGCGCCGGCATCGCAGACAGCAGCACGGTCAGCCAGATCGCGATCATCGCCGTCATCACCGCGCTCACCATCGTGTCGCTCGTCACCGGTGTGACGAAGGGCATGAAGATCCTGTCGAACTTCAACCTGATCCTCGCCGCGGCGTTGCTGCTGTTCATCCTCGTCGTCGGTCCCACGCAGTACCTCCTCCGCGACTTCGTCCAATCGATCGGCGCGTACCTGCAGAACCTCGTCGGGCTCTCCTTCACCGTCAGCGCCCAGCAGGGCGCCGCCGGTGAAGCGTGGCAGGCCGCGTGGACGACGTTCTACTGGGGCTGGTGGATGTCCTGGGCGCCATTCGTCGGCATCTTCATCGCCCGCATCTCCAAGGGCCGCACCGTCCGCCAGTTCGTGTTCGGTGTGCTCCTGGTCCCGACCGCCCTCACCATGCTGTGGTTCGCCGTCCTCGGCGGCGCCGCAATCCACCGGCAGATCGGTGGTGGCGGCGGACTGATCGGCGCGGACGGAACCGTCGACGTCGAAGGCTCGCTCTTCACTCTCCTCAGTGACCTGCCGGCAGGGACCGTGCTGACCTTCGGCGCGATCCTGCTCATCGGGGTCTTCTTCGTTACCTCGTCCGACTCCGGGTCGCTGGTGATGGCGATGATCGCCTCCGGCGGTGATATCGAGCCAAAGAACTGGCTCCGCGTGTTCTTCGCCGGCGTCTCCGCGCTCCTGGCCGTGGCGCTGCTGCTCACCGGTGGCCTCAACGCGTTGAAGACCGCAGCGATCACCACGGCGCTGCCGTTCAGCCTTGTGCTGCTGCTGACCTGTTGGTCCACGGTGATCGCCTTCACCCGAGAACGCCGCGCCTACGACCGTGCCGAACGGGCACTGCTGCTCGAGCGGGTCGGTGAGTACTACGGCCTCGAAGTCGACGGGCCCGCCGATCGCGGCGTCGGCACCGGCCTCGGGAAGCCCTGGTATGCCCTCAAACACCGACTCAGCAGCCACCGCACCGCGGCTGGGAGCACCGACGTCGCGCTCGAGCCTGACCCGGCGGCGCACACCGAACAGGTGTCACCGGATCCCGCACTCGACCCACGACTCGACGTCGCCGTCGCCCGCGACGACGACCCCACCAGCGACTGACCCCACCGGGACCGTCGACGAGGAGGCACGCCGCATCTGATGCGGGGTGCCTCTTCGTCCACCGGATCAGGCAGTGCCGGGTTCGTATCGATCCAGCAACGACAGCGGGTAGAGCCGCATCTCACCGGCCACACTCGACGGATGCGTACATTCCGTGTCGTCCAAGCCGGCAAGAGCGTCGACATTGCTGCGCAGACGGTGATGGAAGCGCGCGCCCGAGCGGTACTGAGCGGTGATTTCACCGCCGGGGACTCACTCATCGCCTACCCCGAGGGCGAGGCCCCACCAGCTGCCACAGCAACAACTGCAGCGGCGGTGGCAGAGCCTGCTTTCGAAGCGGAGCGCGTGCAGCCCTCTTTCCGTCGGCAGGGCCCACTCGGTCCCGGTGCCCGGTTCCGGCAAGTACCGATCGGTCGGCAACTGCTCTCGCTGCTTCTGCTGGTCGTGCTGCTGTTCGCAGTCCTCATCGGCGGCGGGTGGTGGATCACCGTCACGGCCACGACGCCCGGACCGCTCGGAGAGTGCGCACAGATCGGGTTGTGCACGAACACGCCGCTCACCACCGTCACCGTCCGAACCGGAGTTCAGTTTCCCGACGGCACGCAGCGGCTGCGCTCCACAGCATCCCGCGATGGCAGCTGGATCTCCGCCCTGGTGCAGCTGTCCGCAGGAGCGGCAGCGCCGACGCTCGACGGTGGGACCTCGGCCGCGGTCACTGATCGGGCCGCAGCCGCCCTAGAGAGCGCTGGCGCGACGGAGCGCACCGGGATGATCGCTGGCCCGGTCGGCGTCTTCAGCGGTACCGCCGACGGACGCACCGTGGTCTACGTCCGCTTTGATGACCCGGACCGGTAACTCGCCGCACCCATCCGCGTCCGATGATGATTCAGCGCCGGCATCGTCGCATCGGCCAGCGCCGCTACGATCGCTGGCATGTGGCTGCCCGTCACCTCAGAACGCACCGATGAGTCGCGCACCCGGCAACGCGCTCGCTCGCCCCGGCGGACTGATCGCGGCAGCGATCGCCGCCGCAGTCCTCGCCAGCACCCTGCTCGTCTCACCCCCGCCGCAAAAGCCGCCGGCACCCGGGCGCCGCTGATCGACGCGCTGTTCACCGCCACCAGCGCCCTCTGCGTCACCGGCCACGTCATCGTCGGCACTGGCACCTTGGTCACCGTTCGGGAACTCCTCGAGTTCGAGACCGTCACCCTCTGACGCCGGAGGGCAGGAGGCACCGCCGAGCTGATGATTCCCGGCGGCGTTTCCTGCCGCAATCAATGGTGGCCGTGGACGACGGCGTGGCCAAGTCCGCGACTGATCATCCACCGGTTCACCGGAGTGGTGACCACGAACGCGAGCGCGAGGGAGAGTGCGAGGGACCCCCAAAACAGCCACTGGTGGCTCCTCGGATCGATGGGTGGCGTCGGTGCGTGCGCCGACAACGCTGCAATGGAATCGTTCTTCGCGCTCCTGCAGAAGAACGTCCCGAACCGGAGACGGTGGGCGACCGGGCAAGAGCTCCGGCTCGCGATCATCACCTGGATCGAGGCAACCTATTACCGGAAACGACGCCAACGGGGCCTCGGAAAGTTGACCCCGATTGAGTACGAGACGACCATCAACCCAACAGTCGCTCTCGCGGTCTGAACGGATGAGTCAACGAAACCTGCAGCAGTCCCAACGGAGGGCCAGGCGAAGACCGTGTAGACGATCGGCCATCAAGACGCGGACTGTGGCGTCGGTACCGTTGCTGGATGACTGACGAAGATTCTCGTGCCCAGCGTTTGGCTACGCTTGACGCGCTGGTTCAAGCGAGCAGGGATATGCCACGTCTGGTTGAGGTAGTCACTCAGGCTCCAGCGCACGATGCGCTTGCGCAACTGGCCGAGCTGTTGCAGTGCGGCGAGGCCGAGGCGCGCGTCGTCTACTCGACACCCCTTCGATCGTTCTCCCCGGAGAGTCGTGCTCGCATCGAGCGTGAGTCGGCGGAGCTTCACGCCGCTAATGACCCACCCGCGGCTCGCTAGCCGGTAGAACAACGGGCGAAATAAGCCAGCGTCTGGGCACCTGAAGCAGACGCGGGCTCGCGACAGCTTGGACGGCGAGCTGTCAGCTCGTGACCATCTGACGCTCCGCTTTCGAAAGCCTGTTTCCATCTGATCCGTTGGCCGCGGAGTTACGGTTTCAGTTCCGACATCGCGGCGACGTCCTACGGGATGGAGATGCTGACGGCTATGGCCGGGGACCCGCGCTGGATGTCGGCTCGATGTGGTTGAGGGCGTCGTGCAGGGCGCGTCCTGCGAAACTGGTCGATCCAGCACGACGAAGGTGATTGCCTTCAGTGCATGAGCAGGAACGACCTGACCCTCAGCATCGGGCGCGAGGAACTCGTCATCCGTGGCCGGTACGAGACGCTCAGCATCGTCAACGACATCATGGTCGCACTGTGGTTCATCGTCGGCAGCGTGCTGTTCTTCTCGGAGAGCACGACGGTGGCGGGTACCTGGCTCTTCCTCGCAGGCAGCGTGCAGTTGCTGATCCGACCCGTCATCAGGCTGACGCGCCGGATCCACCTCGGGAAGGTCGGGGGACGCGACGGACGCGAGACCGCGCGCGATTTCTGAAGCGGGACGGCGACGATGCGCCCGCATCGTTCACCCCCACGCTCAAGAGAAGTCACTGAGGGCCGATGCGTCCCCGAGGGAGTCTTCGGTGATCACACTGAGCGTGCCGTTGGTCTCGAGGACCACCGCCGCGGCAGCGGTCATGTCACCAATACCGGCACTGCGAACAGCTTGTCGAACCTCGGAGGGAGCAATTCGGTTGGCACGGAGGGCTTCCGGTTGCAGCTCACCGTGCCACAGCACGACTGCTGGGCGAGCGGTCACGACAGCTCGGAACGCCGGCAACCGGGACGAGGCCCAGGCCAAGACCAGCTGCAGCGCCGCCAGCAATGTGAGCGCGACGGCCCCCTCGGCCCACGACACGTCCCTGCTGAGCAGGATCGTCGCCAACGTAGAGCCGAGCGCAACCGTGACGATGAAGTCGAACGCATTGAGCTGACTCAACGTCCTCTTCCCAGACACCCGGACCAACACGACGACGAACACGTAGGCGGCCGCCCCGACGAGCAGCACCCGTCCGAGGTCGGACCAGGTTTGAAACCACATCGCTGACTCCGTTCCGGTGCAGGACGGCACCCTCCTCAGCAACTGTGCCATCGAGCCCGGGGAAGGCATCCCGGAACGCTGGCCCGGCCGGTGGTGCGGCGCAAAGCGAAGCCGTCGCGGAGGGCAGCCGCGAGCCATTTGACCGGAGTCGCACTGACACCGATCGAGGTGAGGATGGCCGCCAGCGGCGCGGTGTCGGACAGGGTCCCGTTGACGTCGAAGAACACGGTGCGGGGCATCCATCACCGTACGTACACGGCGGTTCCGTTCGCATGCTGCTGTGTGGCAGGACACGCTGCGCCCCAGGAAGACCTCTTCCGCGGGCGCGTCGATCTCGACCGCCTGTCCAAACTCCGCGGTCTCGTGATGGCTCGCATCGACACGAGGGCACCGTGTGAGCGGGCACGGGCCGTGCCTGGGTGCGTTCCGCCGGTTCGCTCTCCTGCACCGTCGACCGGAAGGTCCAGCATGGACACCGTTTCTCCGTGGAAAGCGACGCTCACCTCGGCCGAGCATTCGATCATCTTCTACGCGCTCGCAGTTGCCGGGCTGGCGCTGCTGGCGTACTTCATCAAGTCGTGGACCTCACGCAACGAGGTGTCCCCGCGGTACCGGACGTCGGTGTACGCGAGCATGGGCATCACCGCGGTCGCGTTCCTGTCCTACGTCCTGCTCATGCTCAAGTTCGACCTCGGCTACGACCCGAAGGGTGACAGCTGGGTGCCGAACAGTGACGCACTGCTCAGTTGGGCGCCGCGGTACATGGACTGGTCGGTCACCGTGCCGATGCTCATGATCGAGCTCATCGGCGTCTCCATGCTCGTTGGTGCCGCCGCACGCCGGATCCGGTCCATCGGCGTCGCCGCAGCCTTCCTGATGATCGCGACCGGCTACATCGGCGGCGTCGTGGTGGACGACGGCGAGTCGATCGGCGCGCTCTGGCTTTGGGGCGTCATCTCTGGCGTGTTCATGGTCGTGCTGTACCTGGTGATCGTCTACGTGATGGTCGGAGCCCGCAGGCAGTTCACCGACCCCGAAGCCGTCCGGTCGTACTCGTCGGCGTGCATCCTCCTGCTGGTGACGTTCTTCGTCTACCCGATCGTGTTCGGCCTGCAGGGCTGGGGGCACGGTGGTGCGGTGACGACGTGGATGCAGGTGCTCCTGTCGGCGGCGGACATCGTCGCGAAGGTCGGCTTCGGTGTGCTGATCCACAAGGTCGCCAAGCTCCGGACCGCAGCCGACGTGCGCGACCACGAAGACACCCACCCCGAATCGGTGTGGTGGTCCTCAGTGAAGGCCTCCGACGCCGTCCTGCCGCCGCTCGAGGCGTCCGACCGTACTGCAGCGCACGCCACCCACTCGCGCCCGACTCCGTGACTAGCCACGCAACGGGCCCTGTCGCACGAACCGGTGTGGCAGGGCCCGTCCGTGTTCCCTCGGCGCTGACAGCACCGCTCAACGCAGCGCCCAGCCCAGCAGAGGACGATCCGGCTGCCGACGGCAGTGTGGTGGACTGCGTGATCCTCGGCGCCGGCTGCTCAGGACTCGCAACGGCGCTGGCCCTCGCCGAGCGCGACGAGATCGGACCGATCGTGCTCGTCGACGGCCGGGAAGAGTACGCAGACGATCACACATGGTCCTTCTGGCAGGTCGAGCCGACCCCCTTCGACGCCTGCATCACCAGTCACTGGGACACGTGGGCGGTCCGCACCGCCGACGGCACCACGACCGTCACGGCCGACCCGACGCCGTACGTGTCGATCCGCGCGGCCGACTACTACCGGGAGGCACTCCATCGGTTGTCGGCACACTCGCTCGTCCGCCTGCAGCTCCGCAGGTCGGTGATCGCCACCGAACCTCGAGGACCGGTGACGGCGGTGCTCACGGACGTCGGAACGCTGCTTGCCCGGCGCGTCATCGACGCCCGCGGCCCGAGACCTGCCCCGCAGACCACCGGCGCGGAACCGGTGTTCGGACAGCGTTTCCTCGGGATACGGGTCCGGTCGAATCGGCCGGTGTTCGACCCCTCCACGGCGACGCTGATGGACTTCGACGTCGACCAGACACGCGGCATCCACTTCGTCTACGTGCTGCCCACCAGTCCGACGGAGGCCCTGATCGAGGACACCTACCTCACGGCCGACATCGTCGAGGAAACGGTGCTGCAGGACGGTGTGGCGGACTACCTGCACCGACGGTACGGACTCACATCCGACGACTACGAGACCGTGGGCACGGAGCGCGGCGTCATCCCGATGCGCACACCGTCACCGTCGGAACAGGCGACGGACGCCGTCGGCGCGCGAGGCCGAGCTGTGCGGCCGAGCACCGGCTACGCATTCCTCCGGATCCACCGCGCCGCGTCGACACTCGGCTCCGGCGGAGCGCGCACCGCCGCTTCCGCGGTCGGGGACGCGCTCCGCACGCGGATCCTCGACGCCGTGTTCCTCCGCTTCCTGCAGACCCGGCCAGACCTGGCGCCCACGGTGTTCCAGCGCATGTTCGCCCGAACGCCTCCGGCGACCCTCGTGCGCTTCCTGACGGAAAGGTCGAGCTGGTTGGACGAGGTCCGCCTGGTCCTGGCGCTCCCGAAACGTCCCTTCCTGATGGCGTTCCTCCACTTCATCGCCCACCGACGCGCGAACCACAACCCGTCACCGGCGGAACCGTACCGACGATGAGCACAGCAACCGGCGTCAGCGCCTCCCGATCCAGTACGGTCGTCGAGCTCGCGCAACCGCTCCGGAACATCATCCGCCACAGGATCCTGTTGCCCGCGACGATCATCCTCGGCGGTGTCCTGGTGATCTGCGTGTGCCTACGAATCGCCGGCGTCGGTGTGCCGTACGTTGTGCAACTCATCCCGTTCGCGGTGAGCCTGGTGCTCTTCGGGCTCCCTCACGGAGCGATCGACCACCTCGTACCCGCTCGACTGGGCGGTACCCGCACAGCATCCCGTTCGATCGCGCTGGTCGTCGTCGTCTACCTCCTCCTCGGTGGTGCCACGGCCGCCTTGTGGTGGCAGTGGCCCCTTGCGGCGTTCGCCTTCTTCATCCTCCTGACCTGGTTCCACTGGGGCCAGGGGGATCTCTGGGTCATCCGAGCCGTCGGCGGTCGTGTCCTCAGTCGACGCTGCGCTGCCGCGGCCGTCATGGTGCGCGGCGGGATTCCCATGCTCGTTCCCCTGATCGCACAACCCGATGCGTTCCGGAGCGTCCTCCAGAGCACTGCCGGTGTGGTTCGGAACGTCACGTCTGACGAGGTCGCGCCGGTGTTCACCGCCGAGGTACGCGCCGTGGTCGGCGTCGCGCTCGTGGTCATGATCGCTGTGGCACTGGGCATGAGCCTCCGCTCGGCCGGATCTGGGTCGCTGCCGCGAGGAGCTGTGCTCCGTGAGGCGGCAGCAACGCTGTTCCTCGTGGCGTACTTCGCGGTCGTGCCCGCAGTTCTCGCGATCGGTCTGTACTTCTGCTTCTGGCACGCGCTCCGACACATCATCCGTCTGGAACTGCTCGACCCGGCGTCCGTTGCCGACCTCGAGGGCGGCCGGGTGGGGCGCCCCTTCGCACGCTTCGCGCGCGACGCATGGCCGATCACCGCCATCGCGCTCCTCCTCCTCACCGGCCTCGGCTGGATCAGCGGAACCCGCGGGGAGGAGGCACCGCTCGGGGTGTACCTGGTGCTGATCTCCGTGTTGACGGTGCCACACGTGGTCATCGTGTCCTGGATGGACAACCGGCAGCACCTCTGGCGGAACCACCTGACGCAACCCTCGACAGCGACTCCCCGGGCGACTGCTGATCGGACGGCCGATCAGCCGAAGAGTTCCTCCGGGATACGCTCCGACCCATCCAGTCCCCGGTAGATCCTCCGCGACAGCGGTCTCCCCTTCCGCACCACACTGATCGCCCCGGTCGACTCGAGGACGACGCACGCGACCTCACCCTCGTCGCGCACACCCGCGGTACGCAATGCTTCGGCGAGCTCTGGTTCCGAGATGCGCGCGCGGCGGAGCGCATCCATCAGTACGGTCGGACCGGCCATCAACACCACCGGCCGGTCCCGGACGAGCACCCGCCCCCACCGTGTCCGCCCCAGACGTTCCGCCGCCCAACGAAGCAGGAACAGAGTGACCAGGGCGACGGCACCGGCCGTCAGCGTCACCGACATGCCAAGCACCACTCGTCCGGTGATGGACCCGAGGGCGAGCACGACCACCAGGTCCGCGGTCGAGAGCCGGGCCAGCGGTCGCTGTCCGAACACCCGGATCAACAGCAGGAACACCACGTACACACCAATCGCGGCGACCACCACAGCCACCACACCAGGCGCATCCACACCGAGCCGTTCCCACATCGTGATCCTCCAGAGCCTGGACAGCCGTCCTTGCCAGCGTGGCTACCGTCCAGGGCGTGGACTTCCAGGAATGGGTCGAACTTGCCGGGACCGTCATCGACGGAGCCGGCGTCGCGGCAGTCGTCATCGGCGTCGTCGCCGCCTCGCTGTGGGCAGCCGTCCGCGGCCTGCGGAAGACCGGGCCGGTCTACCGGCCGTACCGCCGCTTCCTCGGCCGGTCGATCCTGCTCGGTCTGGAACTCCTCGTCGCAGCCGACATCATCCGGACCGTCGCGGTCACGCCGACTCTGACGAGCATCGCAGTACTCGCCGGGATCGTGCTCATCCGCACCTTCCTCAGCTTCTCACTCGAACTCGAGATCACAGGACGCTGGCCATGGCAGAAGGACCCCGGCGCACACGACGCGGGTGATTCCGGTGCGGAAAGTGCAGGCAGCTGAGCGAGCGAAACCTCCATCACCAGCTCACCGACGAACCTGACCATGAGTAGCACTACCGACATGCTCCGCACCTACCCCAAGGACCTCGGCAGCATCGACCAGGCGGCCCTCGTGGCCTGCATTGACGCATGCTTCGCTTGCGTGCAGACCTGCACGGCCTGTGCCGACGCATGCCTCTCCGAAGACTCTGTCGCGGATCTCACCACCTGTATCCGCACGAACTTGGACTGCGCCGACATCTGCGCGGCCAACGGAACCATCCTCTCCCGGCACACCGGGTACGACGTGAACCTGACCCGTGCCGTCGTCGAGGCCTGCCGAACCGCATGCTCGACGTGCAGCGACGAATGCGGACGACACGCAGAGATGCACGAGCACTGCAAAATCTGCGCAGAGGTGTGCCAACGGTGCCGCGAGGCCTGCGACGCACTACTCGCAGTGCTCTAACGCACTTCTACTCCCTGCGCTCGTCCTGTAGGAGATCGGTGATTGAGATGCCTACAGATGGTTGGGCGAACGTGTCGCGTCGGTATGAACGGCCAGCAACGCCACCCGGAAGTCGCGCCTGCGGCAGGCTTCTCCGGTTACCTGCTCCCGGCCGGCCGAAGTCGGCGCCGTGAGGTGGCGGGGTGGTGAGGCTACGGTTGGGCGCGATCCGCCCTCGGTCTGACAGCGCACGGAACAGCCGTCAGATAGGCAGGATCAATCGTCACGGCCACCCATGCTCATGCTCGACGGATCGGAGTCCTGTGCAACTCGACGTCGTGCTCGCGGTCTTCGCCGGGATCGTCGTCGCTGTGTCGGCGGTCTCGCTCCTGCTGCAGCGGTTCAGCGTTCCCGCACCCCTCGTCGCGCTCGTCGCCGGGGTGGTCGCCGGGCCGTTCGCACTGCACCTGATCGATCTCGACGACTTCGGGGTCGATCCGAACGTGCTCCTGCGTGAGAGCGCTCGTTTGACCCTCACCGTCGGTCTGGCCGGGGTGGCGCTCCGCTTGCCGCACGGCTACTGGCGTCGCAACATCAGGTGGGTTGCGAGCGCCATCGGCGTGGGGATGCTCGTCATGTTCGCCGTGTCGGCCGGGATCCTCTGGCTCTCGCTCGGGTCCGGGCTGCTGTTCGCACTCCTGGTCGGGGCGATCATGACGCCGACCGACCCCATCGTGACGACGCCGGTCGTCACCGGCTCGCTGGCGAAGCAGAACATCCCGGATCGGGTCCGGTTCAACATCTCGTCCGAGAGCGGGATCAACGACGGGTTGGGCTACCCGTTCGTGCTCCTGCCGGTCCTGCTCCTGACCCGGCCCACGGACGATGCGTGGCGCTCGTTCCTCGTCGAGACGTTCCTGCACGAAGTGGTCGGCGCCGTCCTTGCCGGTGCCGTCCTCGGATGGTTGGGCGGGCAGCTGTACAAGCGTGCCCGGCACCGCGGCTTGATGGAGTCATCGTCCTACCTCGGGTTCGTGATCCCCTTCGCGATCACCGTCCTCGGCGCCGCTCGGGTCCTCGGTACGGACGGAGTCCTCGCCGTCTTCGTCGCTGCGGCCGTGTTCGGCCAGGTGATCCCGCAGGCGGACGAGGAACAGGAAGGGCTGATCGACGACGTCGTGAACCGTTTCCTCATCCTCCCCGTCTTCGTCCTGGTCGGGGTCGCCGCACCGCTCGCCGCCTGGGTCGGTCTGGGATGGGCAGGTGCGGCTGGCGTCCTCGGGGCGCTGCTCCTGCGACGGCTCATCGCTGTCTGGGCGATGAGGCCGTTGATCGCGCCGCTGCACGGGCGCCGGGAGACGCTCTTCATGAGTTGGTTCGGTCCGGTGGGTGTCTCGGCACTCCTGTACGCGACCACCGCGGCGGAACGCACCGGTGACCAGCGTGTCGTCCCCGTCATCCTCTTCGCCATCACGTGCTCGGTGGTCGTGCACGGTCTGACGTCGACCGTGTTTGCCCGATGGCTGGGGCGGAGCCTGTCGCCCTGATCTGCGGCGCGCGGTGCAGCCCTCGGATGAGCACGCGCCCCGAAGCCCGCGCCTACCCTCGCTGCCATGTCCTGGATCGCCACCGCCGCGGGTGTCCTGCTGATCATCGTCGGGTTCCGCGAGGTCTTCTTCACCCTGTTGCGCCCGCTCGGGCGAGGACGGCTGACGCGGGTGCTCGCCCAGTCCACGTGGCGGGCGCTCCGACGGAGAGCGGGGACGCGCGTGCACGCCGGGCCAGTCATCATGGTCGCGGTCCTGAGCCTCTGGACGGTGTTGCAGGTCCTCGGGTGGGCGTTGCTGTACCTGCCGTTCGTACCGGCCGGGTTCGCCTACAGCAGCGGCTCGCCGAAGGGCGAGTACCCACGGTTCGTCGAGGCGCTCTACATCTCGTCGGTCAACCTGTCCACTCTCGGCCTGGGGGACGTCACTCCCACGGCGCTGGTCGTCCGGGTCCTCTCCCCGCTGCAGGCCCTCGTGGGCTTCGGCCTGCTCACGGCCGGCGTCTCGTGGTTCCTGCAGACCTACCCCGCGCTCGGACGCCGTCGGGCCCTGGCCGTCCGGTTGGCCGCGCTGAGCGACGCGTCGTCGCTCGGAGAGCTCGCACGGATGAACCCGGTGACATCAGCGTCGCTGCTGCACGGCCTCGCGGCCGACCTCGCACAGGTTCGCGTCGACCTCACCCAGAACAGCGAGTCCTACTACTTCTCCGAGCAAGATCGGCGCGCATCCCTCCCGTCAATGCTCCCGTACGCCCTGGCCGTGGCGCGTTCGGGGCAACGGTCCCATCGCTCGGAAGTGCGGATCGGAGGCGCGGCACTCGAAGCCGTGGTGTCCGACCTCGCGGCACTGCTCGGCGAGCAGTTCCTCAAGTCGAAAGGGCCGACGGACGAACTCCTCCGGCAGTACGGTGCGTCGCACCGGCCTGGTGAGTAAGGAGCGGCGGGGCGCCACTGCGCGCACGATTCACCCGAGAAGGCGAGACCCACGAGGGCCCGTACTGGATGGAGCGTTCAGTGCACGGTTTCGGCAGCGGCCTCGAACAGCGCCAGCACCGACGGGTTGCGCTCGTCTCGGCGGCGAGCGATCGCGATGTGGCTGTCCGGTGCATTGGACACGGGGACGGCACGGACTCCTCCGGGATCTTCTGACGAGCGACGTCGGGAGCACGCAAATCCCTCGGTTGAGGCGAACGAGGGAGATCAGTTCCTCCAACCCCGCCACGGCGGCTCGTCGTCGAGTTGTGCAGGCCTGTTTGGCTGGAAGGGTCGTCGTGTGACGTACGTGTTGATTCTCGCCTGTCTTCTGGGTGGGACTGTTCTGCAGCGGCTCGCGGGGATCGGCTTCGGGTTGTTCGCGAGTCCGCTGCTCGTTCTCGCCCTCGGGCCGGGTCCGGGCGTCGCTGCTGTTGTCATCTGCGGTGGTGGCGCCTCGGTGCTTCTGCTCGTGCAGCAATGGCGCGCGGTCGAATGGCGGGCGAGCATCCCGCTCGCAGTGGGTGGCGCGGTGGGCGTTGTGCCAGGAGTCGCCGTTCATTCGTTGCTTCCCGGTGGGCCGTTGCAGGTGATCATCGGCGCCGTGACGCTGGTGCTCCTCGGCGTGGTCGTCTTGCTCCACCGGTTCCGGCGGTCGGAAGGTGAGAGTGATCGCTCGCACCCACTCCTGGCGAGCGGGATCACTGGCATCACGGCAGGGGCAATCAACGTGATTGCCGGGGTGGGCGGGGTGCCGTTGTCGGTGTTCGCCGTACTTACTCGCTGGCGCGCCGCTGCCTTCACGGCGAGCTCGCAGTTCGTGTTCGCAGTCATGTGCGTCGCCACTATCGCCGGCCTGGCCGCGGTCGGGGATCTCGAACTGCCGACGTTCAGCGCCGCTCAATGGGTTGGTGCCGCTGCCGCCATCTTCATCGGCGTCATGATGGGGCCATGGTTAGCGCGGCACACATCCCACAAGACCGGTCGAAGGATCATGCTCGTCACGGCGGGGGCAGGCGCCTTCGCGAGCCTCATCAAGGGCATGACCATGCTGTGACGGACGCACTACCCGGATGAGAGTGAGCAATCACCACTCTCGAAGCGAAACGCCGTGCCCCGTCTCGTACGGGGATCGTCTACCGGACGCTCGCCGAGCTGCCCTTCACCTCACACGCCGGCTTCTTCGGTGTGTGAGCAGCACCGCTTGTCGTTTTCGCCCGCTCAGGTGTCGTGGCCGATCCTGTCGCCCGTCCTTCGCCGGCCTGGTGCAATCGGCTGCGTCACGGTTCGTCGGCGAAGTCGAAGTCCCAGTCGAGGTTGGGGATGTCGGTCATTTCTTCGGGCCAGGCGGGTCTGGTGGGGTGGAGTTTGTAGGTGGCACGTTCGAGGCGCTCGATGACCTCGACGTCGAGGGGCTCGTCGGGGCTGTCGGGGACGGGGGTGGAGAAGATTTGACTGGCGGGTCCGATCAGCAGGTGCGCGTAGGCGCGGCTGCCGGCGTCGGTGACGACGGGGATCTCGACGACGTCAGCGATGTGTGCTTCGCCGAGCGCGCGGGCGTACCGGAGCAGTGCTTTGCAGGTTCGGTCCCCGGTGAGGACGCTGCCGGAGGCGTAGTGGATTCGTCGCATGGGAAGGCCTTCGCGTCGGTCGGGTTCAGTCGCTGATGTCGTCCGTGGACGAGGCGGCAGTTTCGTACCTGATGGGGTGTTCGGTGCTGTGGTCGTCGACGATCGCGATCTCGGTGGTGGCGGTGATGAGCAGCTGCGCGCGGGTGAAGCGTCCCTCTGTGGCGTTCACGGTCAACCAGAACGCCGGTTCGGCGGCGAGGCTTGTCATGATGTGGTCCCGCACGGTGTCGGGATCCTGGTCGGCGACGGTGTAGGCGTTGCCGCCGTAGATCACGACGGTGCGGCGGCTCATGCGGGCTCCTCGGGGGCCGCTGGCTCTGGCACGATGCGCAGGCCCGCGGTCGCGATCGAGGCTTGGTGCAACGCCTCCACCCAGTTGCGGTTGATGGATGGGTGGCGGCCACCGTTGTACTTGAACGCTAACGGGATCCCTGGGGCCAACCACAGTGCGGTGCGGCCGTCTCCGGTGTCTTGGTTGTCGCGCCAGGAGAAGATGAATCCTTCTCCTCGGCGGAGCTTGGATGCGATGACGATCTGGAGGTGCGCGAGGACTCGGTCGTCGAAGTCCGCGACCAACGTCGAGTCGTACGTAAGTTTTCCCATGACGCTTCCTGACCCGGTGATTGGGTAGCGTGCGCCCGGCTAATGACCAGTATGCCAGAGTCCTCCTGATCGGGCCCCAGGCCTGCTCATACTCCAGGTTCGACTTCTCAGTCAATCCCCTTCATCGCGGGGTCCGGGCGTCTTTACCGTTGGTGCACGTTCCGCAGACGCCTGGTTTCGGCGGGTTCAGGGAAGACCTGCTCCAGGCGTGCCGAACGTTCGAGGACAGCCATGATGACCGTGCGCGACGTTCGGACCAGGGCGTCCATTCGCGACACCGAATGGCGTCCGCAGCCCTCCGCCACACGCCGGGAGGTTCGCACTGTCCCTTGCGTGGAGGACGTGCGGCTGGAGCTGGTCGGCGATGACCAGTGGCGGGTCATGAACGCTGCGCTCGAGCCCACCGACGTGACCGCGCTCCTCGGATTCGTCGAACGCATCGCAGGGTTCTTCGAGGCGACGTTCTTCACCGACCCGACGACGATCCACCGGTTCCTGACCGGCGAGGATGCGCGGCGAGCGTTCGCCCCGTCCGACCCAACAACAGACGCTCCGGTGGTCGTGGAAGCCGGAACATCTGGACCGGGAGCCATCCCGATGTGGCTCCAGCGATCCGGACCGGAGCGTCACCCGGTCGCGGCTAGCGATTTCTGATCCGCCTGACCCAGGACAGGGATCGGACGGGGAATGTTCCTTCCCGGCTGAGCGGGAGAGAGCACCCGGCCGACATCGCATTCCGGCGCGGACGGCGCCGACAGAACAACCGACCGCTGCCAGCAGGCAGCCCGACGACGAAACAGGACGACCCGTGGGCCAGTACATCTCCAACCGTGACACCGCACCAGCTCAGCTGGTGACGCACACGCGCATCGCGCGGTTGCGCGCGCACGCGTCGCTCGAGGGTCTGCCGACGCATGATTCGGTTCTCTCCCAAGGCTTCTTCTGTAACGAGGCGTCGGTGCGTCGGGGGTTGGCAGCGATGAGCATCGCATCCGTCGCCACTCCAACAGACATGGCATCACACGACGTGTCAGCGGTCCGGGTGGAAGCTCGCGGATCCGGCAGGCGGTGGAGTACCTCCACGAGCACGCAGCGGAACCGGTGATGATCGGTGATGTCACCCAGGCGACGGGGCTCAGCGTGCGCAGCATCCAAGAGGCCTTCCAACGGCACCTCGCGGCAACCCCGATGGCTTACCTGCGTGAGCTTCGACTCGCCACGTCCGCGAGGAACTCCTCCAACAGACCCCAGAGACGACTGCCGTCGGCACGATCGCCCGCCGCTGGGGATTCGCCCACCTCGGCCGGTTCGCCGGCGAGTACGTCCGGAAGTTCGGCGAATACCCGAAAGACACCCTCCGCAGGTGAACACGCCATCAGCACGCGTGCTCGACGAGGCCCTGAGTGGACGTTCTTCCACGCTCACGCTGCAGGGCGCATCCACGACTGAGGGCCGCGCGCGCGTTGCACGAAAGACTCACCCGGTCGACCCCTATCCGCGGGGTGTGGGTGGGCGTAGCTTCAGGGCATCGCTTGCACCGCTCGGGGTGGAGCTGGGCAGGCGCCCGGCTCCCGGGCCGGTTGGCGCCAGAGGCGTACCGATGAACGCTCATCGAGCCCAGGCTCAAGTTGTCCCGGAGTACACCTTCGCGGACCGGTTCCGCTCATGACGAGCCGCTACGAACCCGACCCGAATATCGAGGCGGCACGCGTGGACTCCTACCGGCGTCGCCGTGCCCGCTTCCGGCGCGGCGAACCAGCCGACACCGTCGCCGAGGCACTCATCCGGCGCGTGTCCTGGGAACCGGTACCCCCGCCCGGACGCACCCGGAGTTCGACATGACCGATCCGATCGCTGGCGGTCCGGCCGGGGAGTGCGTGGTCGTCGCGGTCGCGTTCATGCACGCCCACGCGGGCAGGCCGGTGACCGTCGGGGAGATCGCCGCGGCGGCCGATGTCACTCCGCACGAGCTGCACCAGCAGTTCCGCGACCAGATTGGCGTCTCGCCGCTCCGGCACCTTCAGCAGCTTCGACTCGACGGCGTCCACGCCGCCCTCTGCACGACCGGCTCCGCTGTTGCCGTGCACGACCTCGTGCGGCACTGGGGATTCGTCCACTACGGCCGGTTCAGCGCCGCCTACACGGCCAGGTTCGGCGAAACCCCGAACACCACCCTCGACCGCTCACCCTGACCGGCGAAACCACGCCCGCCGCTCATGCCGAAGAGCGCATCACCGACTCGTCCCAGCCAAAGGCCGACCTGCCGCGCACGATTCGTGCGGGCCAGGTTCGGCACTCAACGAAAAGACACACCATGACTGACCTCCAGACTGCCCTCAGCAGCATTCGCTCCGCGTCCGTTCCGGACTCCGGCCTGAGCCCGCCCTTCCTCACCCTCATTCCGGGGGAGGGGGCATCAGTTGCGACGTTCGGAACGTTCGCCGGCAACGAGACGATCTCGATCACCGACAACCGCGCTGCCCGGATCGACCAGCTCCAGTTCGACCTCAACGAAGGCCCCTGCTGGGACGCACTCCAGCAGAACCAACCCATCGCAGAACCCGACGTGCGAAACCACCCCACGAACCGGTGGCCCGCATTCCTTCCGGCTGCTGCCGATGACGGGGTGGGAGCGTTGTTCGCGATACCGCTCCGGTTCGGGCCGTTCCTCCTCGGCGCCGTCGACGTCTATGCACGGGGCCCGCTCCATGTGTCAGCAGCTGCGGCGACAGCTGCGATGACCCTCGCCGACGCCGTCAGTCGACGGATTCTGCACCGCCTCATCGTTCACCGCAACAACTACGCCCCCATCCGACAGTTGCAGCGGCGCAGCGTGCACCAGGCGGCCGGCATCGTTCTCGCCCACCTGGACCTCACACCCAGCGACGCGTACCTCCTCATCCAAGGACACGCCGCCGCCCGCAACGAGACCACCGCGGACACCGCCGACCAGATCCTCACCGGCGACCTCCGCATCACAACCCTCGGCGACCTCACCACCGACCCGCACGCACTCCGGACCAGGGCTGACGTGTGAGCAGCGCTGCACGGCGACACACCGTCGTCTCGTATGACGATCGGCTGCCGGACGCCGTTGGAGGTGGATAGCGTCATGTCGTGATCACGATCGAGGCCGTCGCTCCGACCAATGCCCTAGCGGCTGACATCGTTCGGGAATACATGACCGACGTGGCGACACGGTGGTACCAGCGCCCGGTGACAGACGACGAGCTGGGCCAGGCACTCCAGGACGAGCCCTACGGCGATCTGCATGGGGCCAACGGTGTGCTGCTCATCGCCGTAGAACGTGGGCGAGTTGTCGGCTGCGCGGGCGTTCGCTTCCTAAACAGCGTGGCTGAACTCACCAAGGTCTTCACGACGCCGTCGCACCGAGGCCGGGGAGTCGGCTCACAGTTGCTGCGCGCGGCCGAGCAGGTCTGCCGACAGCGATCAATGGGTACGGTCCGGCTCGATACCCGCGCGGCCCTCGCGGAGGCATGCGCGATGTACGAGCGGAACGGCTACGAGCGGGTGGCGGCCTTCAACGACGAGCCGTACTCGGATCGTTGGTACAGCAAGACTCTTGGCGCGGGTGTCCGATAGCCGATCGCCTACCGGACGACTGAAGGTCAGGTAGTTGGCCTCAACCGTCGTCGCGCTCTGCGCGAAGTGCGCGTCGACCGGCGATTCGCTGATAGAGCTTGTACACGAAGACGGCTTCCAGCGCACCGAAGAGCCCTAGGGCTGCGACGGCGAGCAGGACACTCGCCGGAGGCTCGCCAGTGGTGAATGCGATGGTCGGCGAACCCACCACAAGTCCATCGCCCAGGACAGCGTTGAACCAAGCACCGGAGAGCCCGCCCGGAGCATCGGGCAGCCTGTCTATCCAGCGATCAGTCACGGCGCGACGGTGCTCGGAGCCCGCCTCGAGCGCCGTCCGATAGCCGGTCGGGTATCGAAAGACCGTCCAATCACGTCGCCCTGATCCCTACCGGTTGATCCTTCGACCCTCGCTAGTAGGCTCGTTGGGTGAAGGTGCGCTTGCTCGATGCCGATGACTCTGCCGCTCTCGTTCCCCTCCTCGACCAGCTCGGCTACCCGTCCTCGGAACAGGCAATCCGTGATCGCCTCGAGTTCCTCCTGTCCGACAGCGCCGTCGGCTGCTGGGTCGCCGAAGACGACGCGGGGCTCGCGGGTCTGCTCACCGGCCAGCTGAGCCGGAGCATAGAGACCGACGGGCCAGCAGCACGCCTGACAGCACTCGTCGTCGACGAACGCGCGCGCGGGCAGGGGACGGCGCGCTTGCTGACGGCAGCGTTCGAGGACTGGGCACGAAGCAACGGCGCCGCCAAGGCTGGGCTGAGTTCGAACACGAGCCGTGCAGACGCCCACGCTGCGTATCGGAAGCTCGGGTGGACCAACACGGCGTTGAGCTTCACAAAGGACCTTTCCGAGCCTGCCGCACGCTGAGGGTTGACCACTCACTGGGCACAACCTGCGGCGGTTGATGGCGTCCGACAGCCGGTCCTTCAACGCACGCGCCAGCGATGCCTGCTCTCACCACAACTTCTTCTGTCTCAGATGACTAGTCCGGTGATGTTCTCGCTGAGGGCCCGTATGCGGACGTCGGTGCGAGCTTCTACTGTCGCGCTCATGGGTCGTCGTCGTTCGGATCGTTGGATGCCCGGCTCGCCGTTTTCGCTCGAAGAGGATGCTCGCGGCACGGAGGTGCGCGAACTGCCGGAGCCGTTGCCGGTGCATGCGTGGTTCCAGTTGCCCGATCGCCTGATTCGTCGAAGTGACGCCCAGGCGTACCGCCTCACCCGAGACGCGGTTTGGGTGGAAGCCGGTCGTGGCGAGACCAAGCTGGCTGCTTGGGTGTGGCGCAGTTCGGTGAAGCACCGCCGGCAGAGCGGTGCGACTCCGATCTGATCGATCTCCCGCCGTCAGCTGGGCAGGTTGTGTCGCAGGTCGTACCCCGTGTCGGCGAGAAACTGCAGCCGGTCGCGGACTTCTTGCAGCGATGCCGCATCGTCGGCGTTGCGGTAGTCGGCGCGGAGAAGCGTGTTGGCGGTGATGATGTCGTCGGTGCGGTCCGTATAGCCGGCGGCGGCTGCGGTGAGGAAGATGGATGGGTCGGCGGGGCGGATGAGTTCGGTGCCGGCGAAGCCGATCGTGTCGGGTTCGAAGCCGAGCGCGACCATGTCGACTTCCTCCTCGGTGAAGGCGACGAGCCGGTAGGGCATCTCGCGCTTGCTGATGGCGGGGTAGCCGGGCCGGTCGGAGATGGCACGGCCGGAAATGCGGCAGCCCGCGTCCATGAGCCGCTTCGCTTGCTCGACCAGCGGGAGGTCGGACGTCCACCGGGTCCTCACGCCGCCGGGTCCTGGGTAACAGGCGATAGCAAAGTCGACGAGGCCGCCGACCTGCCGGGACTCCCAGCCGATGTCAGTGCGACGCACGCGTTTCCCAAGGCGTGCGAGGCCGTCATCAACCTGTCCGGCGGTCAGCCCTGCCCGGACGAGCCGGTCGAAGGTGGCGCCGTTCACGGCGAGCATGCGAGCGACGGCGAAGGTGACGTAGATGGGGGCGGCGTCCTTCCACCGTTCCTTCGTCCCGAGGGCTTGTCTGCCGTCAATCCAGACGCGGCGCCGGTCGACGTCGACCAGCAGCACCGTCGCGGTCTGTTCCGCGAGCGCAATCTGCGTGGCAGTGACGGTCCGTGGTGCCAGGAGGAGCAGTTCCGCGTCATTTGGGTCGTCGTTGCGGGGGCGTTGGGTGAGTGTTGGGAAGCGTGCGCGGCGACGGTCGGGGAGGCGGATCGTGTCGTGCGACTCCACGATCGCGCGAAGCCCAGCGAGCTTGAGGACCGAGAGAGCGATGGTGAGGTCGGTGGTGTCGCCGAGCCCGTACGGCATCGTGATCTGCGGCCTACCGGAGTACGCGGCGGTCACCCATTCGAGCCCAGGCATCATCAGCTGCGCTCTTCCGGGGTGTCGGGCCGTGTGAGGGCGATGAGCCAGCGAGCTTCCTCGAGGAACGGTTCCCATCCGGTGCGGTTGTCGCCGTGGGGTGGTTCGCAGATGTTGCCGGTGTCGGTGCTGCGGATGATGACCTGCCGCAGCGTGGTGCTGGGTGGGTCGCGGAAGAACACCTGCCCGTGCACGCCGGTGACGTCGTAGGCGACGTTGAGGAGGAACAGGTCGGGCCGGCTGGTCATGGTCGCCACCGTCGTCCGCGGAACAGGGCGATGATCGTCGCTAGCGGCCGGCCCTGCTGGAGCCAGGTCAACGGGGTCAGCGACACATCATCGACGGTTAGGAAGGTGCAGGGTGTGGTCATGAACTCCGTCATTGCGGCTGCGTCGAGGAGCGGTTGGGGTGCTGCTGCGTAGAGGACGTCCAGGCCGGGCAGCAGTGACGACGGGTCGCCGAACTCGGGGAGGGCGGGCTTGACGAGTTGCCAGTCGGGGATGCGTTCTTCGCCGTCGAGGTCGAAGCTCGTCAGCCGGTTCGCTTCAAACAGCTCCCCGACCTCGTCGATGCTGATCTGCAGGGCTGCGGCTACTTCCGGCTCGGTGAGGGTGGTGTTGAGAAGGTTCCGGCGGATGCGGGCTTGTGTGGCTTGCCACCAGTCCTCGGGTACGTCCGCCGGGCCGACGGCGGAGTGGTCGGGTTGGCGGGGGATCTGTCGGCCTTCGTCGGCGTATGCGGAGAGTTGTTCGCGGGTGACTTCACCGCGGGCGTACATCCACAGCTGCGACTGCCACGGCATGTCGTCCGGGAACCCTTCCAAGTAACCGGAGTGAATCACCGCTCGGACGGCCTTCTCCCGTCGTGCGATCTCGGATGCGGGGATAAGGAGGGTCTGCACGATGCGGTTCGCTTCCCGCACCGCCGGCACCGTGAGGTCCGACAGGACCGTATTGGTTCTGTCGTAGAGCTCGTACCCGGGCTCGACGTCGATGGGGCGGACGAGGATCTGCGTCAGGTGCGCGTCCGGGTTCTCGGTGTCCTCGAGGAGCACGTGCCCCCAGAGGATCCGGTCGTTCGAGAGGTGCATGGACAGCAGGCGCATCATCAGCAACTACCTCCAGGGGATTGGGCGTGAGCAGGGCGGGGTTAGGGCTGGGGGAAGTCGGCGGGGGTGCGGCCGATGCGGCCGGGCGTATAGCGGAGGAGGAACCGCATGACGCGGTCCGCTTCGACCATCGCCGGCACCGACGTGTCTTGCTCGTCCGGGTCGACGTTGGTGAGGCGGAACCAGGGCGGTTCGTCGGCGTGGTCGATGAGGACCGTGGCGGGCTTGTGGTTCGGGTGGTCGGGGTTGGTGAACATGACGGAGCCGAAGAAGCGGGTGTCGTCGTAGGCCAGCGTCAGCGACAGCAGCTGCAGCATCAGTTCATCCCGCCCGCACCGCTGCCGTTGTTGGGGTGCCAGCGGAGGTCGTGGGCAAGATCCGACTTGAAGTGCAGCAGCTGGCGCAACCCGTTCACCGCGTCCGTGTTCGCGGCCACCCAGCTGTCTTCGTAGAGGACGTGCGCGGTGATGAAGTCGTCCGTGCAGCACCCCTCTGCGGTGGCAAGGATGGTGGTGTCCTGCGGAATGACGACCGACACTGTCGCCTCGTCAACTGTCGCGGGCTCGTAGCCGAGCGCTGCCATGTCGGGGTGCTGGGCGAAGAACGCCGTCAGCCGGTTCGGCGGGACGATGACGCCGGACTGGTGCGCCGCCCACCGATCCGACATCACCCCACCCAGCACAATCAGCTGATCCGCCTGCGCGTCGATGGTGGTGTCGCGGCGCCAGTAGGTCCGGATTCCGCCGTAACCCGGGTACGCCGCCAGGGCCCAGTCGCACAGGGCGGCCTGGTCGGCTGCTTCCCATCCAATCGGCGTGTGGAACACATGCGTCCCGAGAGTGGGCATCGCGGCGCGGACGTCTTCGAGCGGGATGCCGATGCGGTCCGCGATAGCGCGTGTGCCACCGCCGTGCAGAGCAATGATGCGGGCGATGGCGAACACGGTCCGCCATCCAGGGGTCGCGTCCCGCTCCATCGACGACCCGGACACCTGCCGTCCGTTCGCCCAGACGCGTTGCCGTTTCCCGTTCACGACCACCAGATCCGGGTACCGGCGGACCAGCGAGAGCACGCCGCCTTCCGAACCGCCGGGCAGGACGATCAGGTCTTCGGTCCGTTCGGCGGGGGTGCCGTCGTCGTTGATGGTCGCGGTCGGGTTGGGGGTGGACAGGAATCCGGATCGGCCGTCCTCGAACCGGAGCCGATCGAACGCTTCCACACGAGCGGGCATCCCCGCCGTTTCGAGAGTGACCAGCGTTTGTGTGATGTCGATCGTCCACCCGAGCCCGAACGGCAACGACAGGATCGTCTGCTGGTCCCGGATGTCCTGCACCCACTGCCGGTCACTCATCAGCGCTAACCCCACCCGGTGATGACGGACGGGGTGCATCATGGCCAGCGAGCCGCGGGTCGTCTTCCGAGAGCCGCTCCAATCCGAGGCCGGATGCGTCGAGGATGGCGTTCTCGGACTCTTCGGTGGCGACGAACGACCCGATCTGCGCGTTGACCGCGACAAGAGTCCCGATCCGGCTGCTTGCGTCCAACACGACCGAGGCGACCTCCTCAGCAGTGCAATCGGACGTGAGCTCCGGCTTCGTCGGGTGCAGGGCGGGGAATTCGAGCTGTTGCACCGGCGGATGCCACTTCACCCCGATGCGCAGCACCCGTCCGTCGGCGTCGTTGCGGTAGAACATCGACCCGAACGGGTGCCCCATGTCCAGGGTGAGGTCCGCGCCGTACAGCGTCCAACCGTTGGCCGCGTAAGCGGGATCCCAACGCTGAACGGTGAGAGCGCCGAGCCCCATCTTCAGCCCCGGGATCAGTGCCTGGCCGTCGTGCAGTTCGGCGTAGAGGGCCTGGAGGTTCGGGGGACTCTGGTCGCGGACGGCCGATAGCGGGATTCGAGCGAGCCCGAATCTCGCGGACACTTGCCGCATCTGGCTCTCGAAGCCAAGCTCTCCGCGCAAATCGTCATGTTCGTTCTTCAACGCCGTTCCCCTCGTAGCTGCTTCAAGAGCGCTCCCACTGCTGTTCACCGGCTCTTCAGGACTCACGAGCATCGGCAACGCATCGGTACTCAAGCGCGGCGCTTCGTCGTCGTTGTCACGCAGCTCGCGAACTTTCACGTCGCCCCTTGGCCGAACCGACTTGCAACGACTTCGTCGAGCAGGCCCATGGGCTCAACCCGGGCGTATGGAATGCCCTCGACAGTGAGGACAATCTGTCCACCGCCATTCATGACGACCACCCATGCGACAGGGTGAGCGCCGAAGTCGGCAGCATCGACATATCGGACAGCGGGTGATGGCCCGCGGGAGGGGAGATCGTTGGAGACCGGCACGAGTGTCCCTTCGTTTGCAGCGAGGCCTGATTCGCCGTCGCCCCTCGATGGCAGGTTCGTGGCATGGTGCTCGCGGTCGAGTGGCGCGCGTGTTCACGATAGTGGCATTTTTGCCACTGCGTCGAGATGTGGTTTGCACCAACGTCGAGCGGTGGACACCCCCGATCGGCCAAACGTCAGCGCGCTGCGTGAGGCTGTCGAGGCGCAGCGCATCCGTGTGGGGATGACGTTCGACGCGCTCGCGGTCAGCACCGGGCTGGATCGTCGTACGGTCATCAGGTTGCTGCGGGACGACCAGACGCGAGGCGGGACGATCGATTCTTGGTGGCGCCTCTGCAGGGCGCTTGGGGTAGACCTCTCGGACTTGATTGGCCTACTGGACCATCGGGAAGGCGACCCGATCGCGGATGCGACTCAGGGCCCCGACGGGCGTAAGGTTGTCACTTGACCAGTGGTTGACACCCCTCAACCGCTAGAAAACCACTTCATCGAGGTCTCCCTCGACGAGCAGGACCGGGTCTGGCTCTTCCTGCACTCCGGGTCGCGGGGTGTCGGCAACAAGATCGCGCAGCGCCACATCAAGGTCGCCAAGAAGGCGATGGAGCGGTGGTGGATCCAGCTGGCGGACCCCGACCTGGCGTACCTGGTCGAGGGCACGCCGGAGTTCGACCGGTACATCGCCGAGCTGCGGTGGGCCCAGCACTTCGCGCTGCTCAACCGCGAGGAGATGATGGACCGCGTCGTCCGGCAGCTGTCCGAGGCCGTCGGCACGCCCGTCGACGAGCGCGAGCGGATCAACTGCCACCACAACTTCACGCAGCGTGAGACGCACTGGGGCAAGTCCGTGTGGGTCTCGCGCAAGGGTGCGATCCAGGCGAAGGCCGGTCAGCCCGGCCTGATCCCCGGGTCGATGGGCACCGCGTCGTACGTGGTCGAGGGACTCGGCAACAAGCCCTCGCTCGAGTCGTCCCCGCACGGTGCCGGCCGGCTGTTCTCGCGGAGCGCTGCCCGGCGGACCTTCACCCACGAGCAGCTGCGCGAGGCGATGGCCGGCATCGAGTACCGCGACACCGACGCGTTCCTCGACGAGATCCCGGCGGCCTACAAGCCGATCGACCAGGTGATGGCGGACGCCGAGGACCTCGTGTCGATCCGGCACACCCTGCGGCAGGTCGTCAACGTGAAGGGCGACTGAGACGCGCCCACCGACGGACGGGAGGCCCGTGGCGGCACCGCCACGGGCCTCCCGTCCACCACGGGGCGGACCGCACGGCCCGGCGCGCCCCGGACAGGACGGCACGCGTCGGGCACGCTGGTGCGTGATGAGCGACACGGCGGAGCACGCAGCGAAGGAAACCGGACGACAGGTCCGGCGGGCGGCCGACAGCCGCTGGTTCGAGGTCACGGCACGCGCCGGGTTCGTCGGCAGCGGCATCGTCCACCTGCTGATCGGGTACCTGGCGATCCTGCTCGGTATCGGCAACGCGTCCTCCGGCGGCGAGACGGACCAGTCCGGTGCGCTGCAGCAGATCGCCGCGGTCCCCGGTGGGGTGTTCCTGCTCTGGCTGATCGCCGTCGGCACGGCCGCACTCACCGTGCGTCTGGTCGTCGAGGCGATCGTCGGCGGCCGTTCCGACACCACCCGTGGCTGGCTCGCCCGGCTGAAGGACGTCGCGAAGGCCGTGGTCTACGGCGTGATCGCCTACTCGGCGGCCTCGTACGCGCTCGGTGCCGGGTCGAGCTCGAGCAGCTCGTCGCAGAGTGCTGCGGCGAAGACCCTGGCGACACCGGGCGGGGTGTTCGTGCTGGTCCTGGCCGGGGCGATCGCGGTCGCGGTCGGCATCGGCCTCGTGGTGATCGGCTGCCGCCGGTCGTTCCGCAAGCAGATCACGCGACCGTCGGGTCAGCTCGACCGCGTGGTCACCGTGCTCGGCGTCGTCGGGTACGTCGGCAAGGGGATCGCCGTGGTCATCGTGGGCGTGCTCATCGCCGTCGCGGGGCTGCAGAGCGACCCCGACCAGGCCACCGGCCTCGACGCCGCGTTCGACGCGGTGCGGAGCATGCCCGGTGGGGTGTTCGTCCTCGTCGCGATCGGCATCGGGTTCCTGGCCTTCGGCGTCTACAGCTTCTTCCGCGCGCGGTTCGCCCGCCTCTGACCCGCGGGCGCCGCCGCGGACTTTCGCGCTGCCCGACACCTCACGGGCCGAAAGGGGCGTGAGGTGTCGCTGAGCACGTGAACTCGCGGCCGTGCCACGAGCGACCTCGCGGCCGTGCCGCCTGAGCGACCACGGACCGCCCCCGCGGTAGACGGGGTCGATGAGCACCAACGTCACGACCGGCCCCGCGACCGTCTTCGCCGACGCCCGAGCGGTCCTCGCCGAGAGCATCGTCTGGGACCCGTCCGCACAGCTGCTCCGGTGGGCCGACATCACCCTCGGCACCCTCAACACCGCCGAGGCCGACGGCACCGTGCGCTCGAGCGTGCCGCTGCCGCCCCCGCTGGCGAGCTTCCAGCCCCGGGCCTCCGGCGGGTTCGTCGCGGCCCTCGGCGACACCGTCGTGGTGACGGACGAGCAGGCATCCGTGGAGCGTGAGATCGCCCGCGTCACCCACAGCACCTCGGGCAACCGGTTCAACGAGGGCAAGTGCGACCCGTTCGGCCGGTTCCTGGTCGGCAGCATGAACGTGACGACCGGCGAACCCGACGCGGCGCTCTACTCGATCGAGGCCGACGGCACGACCCGGGTGCTCCGCGGCGGCTTCGGCGTGACGAACGGCATGGAGTGGTCGGAGGACGGCAGCACGATGTACGTCACCGACACCAGCGCCTCGACCGTCTTCCGGGGGTCGTACGGCCCGGACGGCGAGCTCGGCGAACTCGAGCCGTTCATCGTCGGTCAGGCGCACGACGGCCTGGTCCGCGACGACGAGGGCTGCTTCTGGAGCGCGATCTACGGTGGGTCCCGCGTCGAGCGCTACGGGCCGGACGGCTCGCACCTGGAGACGGTGGAGCTCCCCGTCGCCAACCCGACGTCGGTGGCGTTCGGCGGCCCGGACATGTCGACGCTCTTCGTCGGGACGGCCCGCGAGAACCTCACCGAGCAGGACCTGGAGCAGGCGCCCCGGTCCGGCGCGGTCTTCGCGGTGCCGACGACGGTGCACGGGTTCCCCGCGAACACCTTCAGCGGCTGAGCACGTCGTCGCCGCCCGCACGGACGGCGACCGGGTATCCTGGGCGACCGCCCGACCGGAGGAGACCCACGTGGACGACGAACGCCAGGCACTCCGGCCGGACCCGGCCGGCGAACTCGCCCAGGCCGAGGACGCCGACGTCACGGTGCAGGTGGACCGTGTCGCGGTCGACGGCACCTACGTCCGGGTGAGCTCGATCGGTGAGCCGGGCGAGCGGGCCTTCCTGCTCGTCGCGGGGCTCGGCATCGCCTCGACCTACTACGAGCGGCTCGCGCCGCACCTCAATGAGAACGGTCCCGTGCACGCGCTCGACCTGCCGGGCTTCGCCGGGGTCCCGCGGTTCCGGGGGAAGGTCTCGATCGAGCGCTACGCCGACGCGGTCGAGCGGGTCATCGACGACCTCGGGCTCCAGGACCCGGTCCTGGTCGGGCACTCGATGGGCACCCAGGTCGTCACCGAGGTCGCCGCCCGCCGTCCGGGGATCTCCGACCTCGTGCTCATCAGCCCGGTGGTCGACTCGTCGGCACGGACCGTGCGGCAGTCGGCGTTCCGGTTCCTCCGGTCGACGCTGCACGAGCCCGCCGCGGTCCGCTGGCACGGCATCACGGCGTACGCACTGTGCGGCTGGCACTGGTTCCGGAAGGTCCTGCCGCGGATGATCGCGTTCCCGATCGAGGAGCGCGCCGCCCACGTGCAGGCCCGCACCCTGATCGTCCGCGGTGAGCACGACGCGATGGTGCCACGGGACTGGGTCCGTCGGCTGGCGCGGGTGTTCCCGTACGCGGTCCTCCGCGAGGTCGTCGACGGCGCACACTCGGTCATGCACGCACAGGCCGACGCGGTCGCGCGGCTCGCGGTGGCGCACGTCGACCACCGGATCCCCGACCGGGGCGTGTCGTCGCTGCAGCGGGTGCGCGACGACTCGACGTCGTCGGACCTGGCGCGGCTCAGCCCGGGGGACGCCTGGTTGCTGGTCAAGTCGCGGTTCATCGAGCTGTTCGGGATGGCCCGGAACGACGACGAGACGCTCGAGGCGGCCAAGTCCGCACACGCCGTCGCGATGGCGGACGGCGACGACCTGCCGGTCGACCCGGTCGATCGCCGTGCGGTCGTCGACGAGGTCGCACCGGAGTCGAAGTAGCCAGCGCCGTCGAAGTAGCGACCACGGTCGGACCATCGTCCGCCGCGATCTGCGGGTGACCGCCTGGAGGCCCGGTGCCGGTCCGACGGACCGGCACCGGGCCTCCAGGCAGCCGCGACCACCGCGACGGGCGAGCGGTCAGGGCGTGATGCGGCCCGGCAGCATGTCGGGCGTCAGCGCGTTCGCCTCGGCGAGGACCTTGCGGGCCTCGTCGGTCTTGTCCCACACGTTCCAGAGCAGCACGCCCCGGACCGTGTCGTCGTCGTCCAGGTAGTAGACGACGCCGGTCACGGTGGGGTCCTGCCAGTCCTCGACCGTGCGGAGCTTCGAGCTGACCTGCCCAACCGCCTCGTACCCCATGTCGAACACGTCGGAGTAGAACATCGGCGTGTGGTCGTAGGTCTCGTCGGCGTCGGCCAGGTTGCGGCCGGCCTGACGACCCTGCTGCTGGGCGTTGTCGACGTGCTCCACCCGGCGGGTGCCGAGGATCCGGTCCGGGTACTCGGCGACGTCACCGGCGGCGAACACGGAGTCGTCGTCGGTGAGCAGCGTCGAGGTCACCACGATGCCGTCGCGGACGGTGAGGCCGGCGTCGGCGGCGAGCTGCGTCGCGGGTTCGATGCCGAGCCCGGCGACGACCGCGTCGGCCTCGACCACGGAACCGTCGTCGAGCGTCAGTCGCACGCCGTCCGCCGTCTCGGTGCCCTCGGACACCCGGCGGCCGGTGCGGAGCTCGACGCCGTGGACGACGAAGCGCTGCTGGAACGCCCGGGCCAGGTCGTCGGGGAACATCCGTCCGCCGACGACCTCGTCCGGGTCGACCAGCGTGACGCGCGCACCGTTCTGCACGATGCCTGCCGTGATCTCCTGACCGATGTACCCGCCGCCGACGACGGCGACGTGCGCTCCGGCGTCCGCGAGTTCGCGCAGCCGGCGGTAGTCCGACGCGCTGCGGTAGTCGAGCACCCGTGCCGACGGGGACAGCCCCGGCAGCCCGCGGGGCTTCCCGCCGGTCGCGAGCAGGAGCCGCTCGTAGCCGTGGGTTGCGCCGTCGGCCGTCGTGACGGTCTTCGCGGCACGGTCGATCCCGGTGACCGCGGTTCCCAGGACGAACTGCGCCCCGGTCTCCTCGGTGTGCAGGTCGACCTTGTCGTCCCAGCTGAAGTCCGGGTCGGTCCAGAGCTTCTTCGAGAGCGCGGGTCGGGCGTAGGGCCGGTCGACGTCCTCGCTGAGGATGCCGATCGACCCGTCGGTGTCGAGCTCGCGGATGCCACGGGCAGCGGCGTCGGCGACCATCCCGCCGCCGACGATGAGGTAGCGGAAGTCGGTCATGACGCCTCCTGGCGGTGCTGTGGTGCCACGATCAGATCGTGGCGACCGAGCCGGAGTCGACCCGGTAGTTGGCGCCGTTCACGAAGCTGGCCAGGTCCGAGCACAGGAAGGCCACCACGTTCGCGACCTCTTCCGGCTCGCCGCGGCGCTTGAGCTCCATGTACGGCCGCTCTTCTTCGAGGAAGCTGCCGATGGCCTCGTCGAACGAGGTCCCGCGCTGCTTGGCCCGCTTGTCCATCATCGCGTCGGTCATCGGCGTGTGGATGAACGCGGGGGAGACCGTGTTCACCAGCAGGCCCTCGGAGGCGTAGGAGCGCGACAGGCCCTTCGCGAACGAGAGCACCCCGGCCTTCGCGGCGCAGTAGGGCAGTTCGTCGTCGTACGGCTGCGAGGCGTCCTCGGACACCAGGTAGACGATGCGTCCCCAGCCGCCCTGTCGCAGGTCGCCGATGAACTCGCGGGTGATCCGCACCGGCCCCATCAGGTCGATGTCGATCGTCTCCGCCCAGCCGGCCTCGTCGATCTCGTGGAACATGCCCTGGGCACCGGTGACGCCCGAGGACTGCACCAGGATGTCGATCTCGCCGACGGCTTCACGCACCTTGTCGTGCAGGGCGGCGAGGCTCTCGGCGCTCCGGACGTCGGCGGCGAAGGCGTGCAGCTTGCCGATCGGCGCCTCGAGCTGGTCCGCACTGGTGTCCAGACGGCTCTGGTCGATGTCGGTGACGACCACGGTCGCACCCTCTGCCAGGAGGATGCGCGCCGTGTTCCAGCCGATGCCGGAGTCGCCGCCGAAGACGAGTGCGGTCTTGCCCTGGATACCGAGGTCCACCCGGGCCCCTACGCGTGTGCCGACGCGTCGGCGACGGCGGGCGTGGTGGCGGAGGCCAGCGGGGTGCTGGGCGCGCGGTTCTCGGCGGAGACCATCCACGCGAGCTGCTCGAGGCGCTCGATGAAGCCGTGGAGCAGGTCCGCGGTCGTCGGGTCTTCCTCGTCGACCTCGTCGTGGACGTCGCGCATGGTGCCGGTCGCCTGGTACAGCCGGAGCGTGACCTGGTCGATGGCGTCGTGCGTGGTGATCTCGCCCGAGGGGAACGCGTCGAGGTGGCTGCCCGCGGAGACGGTCGCCGAGCGGCCGTCCGGCACGAGGTACAGCGCACGCATGCGCTCGGCGGTGTCGTCGGCGAACTCACGGGCCGCGTCGACGATCTCGTCGAGCTGCAGGTGGAGGTCGCGGAAGTTGGTGCCCAGGATGTTCCAGTGGGCCTGCTTGCCCTGCAGGTGCAGGTCGATGAGGTCCACGAGGACCGCCTGGAGGTTCTTGGCCATCTTGTCCGAAGCGTGCATGGTTGTGGCTCCTTTCGCGTCGGTGTGACCGTTCCGGTCTACGCGGTGCCGCAGTGCACGCTCTCAGTGCGCTCGGAGGCAGCGTCCCCCGGGGGCGTCCGGCGCGGTGCCGCTCAGTGCGACGGCGCGGGGTCGACCTGGTCGACGGCGTCGCGCATCTGCTCCAGGAACCCGGCGACGATCCGCGCCTCGGACGCGGGGAGCCCCTCGGCGATCGACATCATCCGGCGGTGCATCACGCCGAGCGTGGCGCGGACCTCGTCGTCGGTCTCGGTCGTCGGCGTGATGACGAGGGCCCGGCGGTCGGTGGGGTGCGGATCGCGGCGGACGTGGTTCGACTTGACCAGGCGGTCGATGAGGATGGTCGTCGAGGCCGACGAGATCTTGAGGTACGCGGCGAGGTCCTTCGGGCTCACGGCGGTGCCGGAGCGCTGCGCCTGCAGCAGGAAACGCACGGCGAGCAGGTCGGTCTCGCCCATGCCCATCGAGTCACGGGTCCGGCGGCGCATGGCCGTCTCGGCGGATCGGTACCGGCGCAGGGCGTTCAGCACCGCGACCCCGCGTTGGGTCGCGTCGTCGTCCGGGAACCAGTACCCGGACGCCTCGGTGATCTCCTGCGTCGACATGGCGTTCAGGGTAACCCGTCTCGTATCTCGGCCGTCTAGTGAACTCCCGGGTTCTGCCGCGACCGGTGCGTCCGCGACGTCCGCGACGTCCGATGCGTCCGCACCGGACGGACAGGAGGCCCGTGGCGGGGTCGCCACGGGCCTCCTGTCCGACGGTCGGTCGCGTTACGCGGCTGCCTGCTCGTCCGTGCCGGCTGCGGCCTCGGCGAGCGCGGTGAGCGCGCCCTGCACGAGCGTCGTGACCTCGGCGTCCTCACGCGGGTGGGTCTCCGCGAAGCGGACGACCGACTGCGGGATGGCGACCTTGACGTCCTCCAGGACCTTCGCTCCGGCGATGCCGGCGGCCTTGCGGGCGTCGTCGTGGGCCCAGACACCGCCGTACTGGCCGAACGCCGAACCGATCACGGCGAGGGGCTTGCCGGACAGCGGCGAGGCGCCGAACGGACGCGAACCCCAGTCGAGCGCGTTCTTCAGGACGGCGGGGATGGTGCCGTTGTACTCGGGGGTGATCAGCAGGACGGCGTCCGAGGCCGCGATCGCGTCGCGGAAGGCGACGGCAGCGGCGGGCGGGGTGTCGCCGTCGATGTCCTCGTTGTAGAACGGCAGGTCGACGATGCCGTCGAAGGTGTGCAGCTCGATGCCCTCCGGTGCGTGGTGCGCGGCGGCCTCGGCGAGCTTGCGGTTGATGGAGTCGGCGCGCAGGCTGCCGACGAGGACGAGGACGTTCGTCATGGAGCTCCTTCTGTTGCGGGATGTTGTTGCTGGACGGAAAGGTGTCAGCGACAACCAACGCGATCGTAGGGCGCGCTGTTCCCAGCAGCCTGGGTACGGTGGCGGCGTGACCACGCTTCGGACCCCGGCCAGCACGCCACGAACCACCGACCCGACCTGGTGGCGCGATGCCGTCGTCTACCAGGTCTACCCGCGCAGCTTCGCCGACACGGACGGCGACGGGCTCGGTGACGTCGCGGGCATCACGAGCCGGGTGCCGTACCTGGCGTCGCTCGGCGTCGATGCCCTGTGGCTCTCCCCGTTCTTCCCGTCGCCGCTCGCCGACGGTGGCTACGACGTCGCCGACTACCGCGCCGTCGACCCGAAGCTCGGTTCCCTCGACGACCTGGACGCCCTGGTGCGGGCCGCGCACGAGCACGACCTCAAGGTCATCGTCGACATCGTGCCGAACCACACCTCGGACCAGCACGAGTGGTTCCGGGCTGCGCTGGCGTCCGCGCCGGGGTCGGCCGAGCGTGCGCGGTACGTGTTCCGCGAGGGCTCCGGCGCCTCCGGGGAACTGCCGCCGAGCGACTGGGTGTCGAACTTCGGCGGCAGCGCGTGGACCCGGGTTCCGGACGGGCAGTGGTACCTGCACCTGTTCGCCCCCGAGCAGCCGGACCTGGACTGGTCGAACCCCGAGGTCCGCGCCGACTTCGAGGACACCCTGCACTTCTGGTCGGACCGCGGCGTCGACGGGTTCCGCGTGGACGTCGCGCACGGGCTGGCGAAGGACCTGTCGACCCCGTACCGGCCGTCGAACGAGCAGGACCTGCCGCTCGACGGCTCCGACCCGCTGTACGACCGCGACGAGGTGCACGAGATCTTCGCCACCTGGCGCCGGGTGCTCGACGAGTACGACCCGCCCCGTGCCGCGGTCGCCGAGGCCTGGGCCCCGGCACCCCGCCGTGTCCTGTACGCCCGGCCGACGGAGCTCGGGCAGGCCTTCAACTTCGACCTGCTCGAGGCCCCGTTCGAGCCCGATGCGTTCCGTCGGATCATCGAGCGGAACCTGGCCGCCTCGGAGCAGTCCGGTGCCTCGAGCACCTGGGTGCTCTCGAACCACGACGTCGTGCGGCACCCCACCCGCTACGGCCTGCCGGACGGCACCGACACCGACGCCTGGCTCATGACGGACGGCACGACGCCGGAGCTCGACCGTGCACGGGGGCTCCGTCGGGCCCGAGCGGCGACGATGCTGATGCTGGCGCTGCCCGGGTCGTCGTACGTCTACCAGGGCGAGGAGCTCGGGCTGCACGAGGCCGCCGCGATCCCGCGCGACCTGCTGCAGGACCCGAAGTGGCTCCGCACCGGGCACACCGTCAAGGGCCGGGACGGCTGCCGCGTACCGATCCCGTGGACGCGCTCCGGGCCGTCGTTTGGCTTCGGGGACGTCGCACCGCACCTGCCGCAGCCGCAGGACTTCGGGGAGTCCTCGGTCGAGGCCGAGGACGGCGATCCCGAGTCGACCCTGTCGCTGTACCGCCGGGCGCTGGCCGCACGGCGTCGGCTGCAGCAGGGGGAGGCGCTGACGTGGCTGGAGTCCGGCTCCGAGGTCGTGGCGTTCGCGCGGCACGACGGCTGGCGGTCGGTCATGAACTTCGGCACCACGCCGGTGCCCCTGCCGGCCGGGACCGTCGTCGTCGCGTCCGGGCCGCTCGACGGGGTCGCACCGGGGCTGCTGCCGGGTGAGACGACGGTGTGGCTGGCCTGAGCGGTCCGCTTGCGCCGTTCGTCCTCCACAGCCGGGAGGCCCGTGGGGGCGTTCCACAGATCGTCCCGCCGCCGTCCGGGGGTGACGTCCCGGTCGCGAGCATCGGGGCATGACAGATCCCACTGCTCCAGCTCCTGCCCCAGCGCCTTCCCTCGACCGGCGGTCGTTCCGCTCGCGGGTCGTCCGCCGTCTCGCCGCGGCGTGCGCCACCCTGACCGCGCTCGGTGTGCTCGCGGCGCCCGCGGTCCTGCCGTCCGGGTCGAGTGCGGCCGCCCTCGACTTCCCGTACGTCAACCAGTTCTCCAGTGCGTCCGGCGGTGCCCTGCACGGTGACGCCGCGGTGTCCGGCGGCCGACTGCGGCTCACCGACGACATCCGGAACCAGGCGGGGGCGTGGTCGACGAACGACACGTTCCCGTCCGACACCGGGCTCGAGATCGAGTTCACGTACGCGATGCACACCGAGAAGGACGACCCCGGCGCCGACGGCCTGCTGCTGTACCTGGCCGACGGCGCTGCGGCGCAGGGCGTCGGGTCCTTCGGCGCCGGTCTCGGGTACGCCTGCCGGAAGGAAGCGACCGAGGGCGGCGGTCGCGAATGTGACCTGCCGGGCGTCCCCGGGGGCTTCGCGGCCGTCGCGATCGACCACTACGGCAACTTCTCGTCACGCATCAACGGGTCCGGTCCCGGAGCACAGCCCGACCACGTGGTGGTCCGGGGCTCCGGCAACGGGACCGAGGGCTACCGGTACGTCGCCGGTGCCGCGGCACCTGGTGGCACCGTGACGGCCGGTTCCACGCCCCGGACGGTCCGGATCACCCTGCTGCCCGACGACGACGGCGGGCTCGCGGTCTCCGTCCGGCTGCAGGTCGGCTCGACCATGCGCACCGTGCTCGACTCGGTCCCGCTGCACGGCGACGGGCAGGCCTCGCTGCCGAGCACGCTGCGCCTCGGGTTCGCCGGGGCCACCGGCAGCCACGTCGACAAGCACGAGGTCGACGCGCTCCGGGTCTGGAAGCCGGCGGACCTGTCCGTCGAGCACGACCTGCCCGCGACCGCGACGGCGGGCGAACCGCTCCGCTACACCGTGACGGCGCGGAACCCCGGCCCGAACGCCGCCGACCCGAGTCCGCTGCAGGTCGACGTGCCCGACGGCGTCGAGGACGTCACCTGGACCTGCACGGCCGCGGACGGCTCCGCCTGCGCGACCGGGTCGGGCACCGGTGACGTCGCGACCGACCTGTCGTTGCCCCGAGGGGGTTCGGCCGTCGTCACGATCGAGGGGCGGGTGGCCGAGGGCACGTCCGGAGCGCTGGAGAGCGTGGCGACCATCGCCCCGCCGACCTCGTTGTCCGACACGAACGAGGCCGACAACGCCTCGCGGGCGACCACCACCGTGACGGCACCGGTGATCGCCGCCGACGTCGAGACCGACAAGTCGGTGTCGCCGTCGACCGTGCGGCCCGGTGACGAGGTCGAGTACCTCGTGACGGCCCGGAACCGGGGGCCGTCCGTGGCGCAGCAGGTCGGGGCGGTCGACGACCTGCCCCAGGCCATGCGGTTCGTGGGCTCCGAGGACGGGTGCACGGCCGAGGGACAGCGGGTGACCTGCAGCTCCGACGTGTCGCTCGAGGTGGGCGAGACCCTGGACTTCCGGATCCGCGCCGAGCTCGACCCCGCGTACCAGGGGGACGGCTCCGACGTGGTGAACGTGGCGACGGCGACCTCGCCGACCGACGCGGACGGCGGCGACCCGTCCACCGGCGTCGCGATCGTCGTGGGTCCGGACGACGAGGGGCCCGCGCCGAGCCCCGTGCCGACGAGCGGCCCCGTGCCGACGACCGGGCCGGCTCCGGACGACGGGGACGCCGGTGGTGACGGTTCCGGCGGTGACGACGGTGACGGCGCCGGTGCCGACGACGACGGCGGAGCGGGTGGCCCCGCGGCCGACCGTCGGGCGGCTGCCCCCGTCGGCGCGCTCGCCTACACCGGCGCCGAAGGGCTCGGCCTCGCCGCAGCGCTCGCCGCCCTGGCCGCCGCCGCCGGGTCCGTGTGCTGGTGGCTCGCCCGACGTCGTGCTCGCCGGAACGCGCCGTCCGACGACCCGCAGCAGCCCTGACACCGCCCGGGACGGCACCGGACGGGGGTGTCGTCCCGGTGCACGGGTGTGGACGTCCACAGGGGGTCGAGTCCGCTCCGGTCGGGCGTCCACCCCACCGGCGGTAGGATCGGATCCACGATCCGCATGCCCGAAAGAGGTCTCGTGTCCGACACCGTGGACGACGCCACCACCGTGGAAGACGCGACCCAGCGCGCGCGGTACTGGCCGATCCCGATCCTCCGGGCGGTCCCCGCAGCGGTCGTCGCGATGGTGATCACCTTCTCGACCAACCACGCCGCGGGCTACGGTCTCCTGCTGTTCGGCGGCTTCGCCCTGGTCGAGGGCCTCGTGCTCCTGTTCGGCGGGATCTCCCGACTGCCCCTCGACGGCCGTTCGCGTCGCACGACCCTGCTGCAGGCCGTCATCACCCTGCTCGCCGCCGTCGCCGCGTTCGCGTGCAACGGGTTCGGGCTGCCGGCCTTCATCACGGTCATCGTCGCGTTCGCGGTGCTGACCGGGGCCCTCGAGCTGTCGCAGGGGCTCCGTGCCCGGCGACGCTCGCCCTTCGCTCGCGACTGGACCACGATCGGCGGCCTCACGCTGCTGCTCGCGGTCGCCTTCCTCGTCACGCCGCCGGACTACTCCCAGCAGCTCGGTGGCGTGGAGCAGGTCACCGGCACCCTCGACGCCTCGATCGTGCTCGTCGGCCTGCTCGGCGCGTACCTCGCCATCACGGCCGTCTTCCACGTGATCGCCGGCCTCTCGCACAAGTGGGGCACGGCCACGCCGGCCGTCGCCCCGGACGGAGCACCACACGCATGACCACCCCCAGCCGTCGTGACCGTCTGCGCCCGGTCGAGCTCCTCGGGATCTCCGCGATCATCGCGGTGTTCACCGGGCTCGTCGTGCTGTTCTCGACGCGGGAACTGCAGCTGGCCGTGATCTTCCTCGGCGTCGCGTTCATCGTGGTCGTCGTCGTGCTCGCGATGCTGCAGCTCGCCTCGTCGAGCGAGCAGGACGACAACGACATGCTCGGCGGGCACAAGACGCCGGGCGAGGGCGACGGCGACGACTTCCACTGACCGCTGATGTCTGACAGCTGACAGCTGACGGCTCCGGGCGGACACGCCCGAGATCACGAATCCGCCACGGTCCTGTCAGGATCGCGGGTCCTGCCGACACCTCTGAGTGAAGGAGGTGGGATGTGGACGTGACGACCGGCACCGACACGGACGAAGGACTCGTCCGTGCGATGGCACAGGGAGACACCGGCGCGCTCGCCCGGGCGTTCGACCGGTACGCCGCCACCCTCACCCGCTACGCGTGGGCGCTCGTCGACGACCGGTCCGACGTCGAGGAGATCGTGCAGGACGCGTTCCTGACGCTCTGGCAGCGTGCCGCGACCCTCGAGCTGCCGGCGGACACGGTGCTGCCGTGGCTGCTCGTCGTGTGCCGCAACCACGCCTTCAACACCGGGCGCAAGCAGGCCCGGCGCCGCACGGACGAGCTCCCGGAGCACCTCGCCTCGCCCGCCGACCACGACGAGGCCCGCGAGACCCTGCGCTGGGTCCGCGCCGAGATCGCCGCGCTCCCGGACCTCGACCGCCGCATCTGCGAGCTCTGCCTGCTCGAGGGCCACTCGTACGCCGAGGCCGCCGAACTCCTCGGACTCACGGTCGGCGCGGTCACTCAGCGGGTGTCCCGCAACCGTCGACGACTCAAGAAGGTGGTGATGCACGATGAACACTGAGCCTCCGCAGGGAGACGACCTGCAGCGCATGCTCGTCTCGATGAAGCAGAACGTCCTCGAACGTGCCACCCCGCTCCCGAAACGTCGTCGGGGCCGGTCCGGGATCGTCATCGGTGTCGTCGCGCTGCTCGCCGTCGGCACCGCGACCGGCGCCGTCGCTCTGACCCTGTCGCAGCAGAACGCCGACCCGGTCGCCGCTCCCACCCAGACCCAGCAGCCCGAGCCCGCGCCGTCCTCCACGACGCCGAGCTCCGCCCCGATCACGGGTGCCCCGGTCCCGAAGCCCACCCCGACGTCGACACCGACCCCCGCCGCGGCGACCATCCCCATGGACTGTCGTGCGCTCGTCCCCGCCGAGGACTACGACCGCTTCTTCGGTGACACTCCGCTGACGCAGGCCGACCCACCGTCGGGTACCGATCGAGTGCCGGACGGTCAGGACCCGGCGGGCACCCAGTCGAAGGTCTCCTGCTCGTGGCGTGACCCGCGTGCGGACGTGTCCGGGATCGAGGTCCGGGCCGGGACCGCCACCGAGGCGACCATCCAGCGGGAGATCGAGGAGTTCCCCGCGTACGACGGCGGCGGGACCTGCACGGAGCGTGACGGCGGAACCTTCTGCCAGTCCCGCGGGACCGTCGAGCCGTACGGCGTCGAGAAGGCCTACACGTACTTCGCCCGCGGTGACACCTGGATCACCATCGAACAGACCAACGTCCCGACCGACGGGCTCCTGCCCGCCCTCATCGCGACGTTCTGGGGGGACTGACGGCCCGGAGGCACGTGGCGGACCCGACCCGTGCCTCCAGTCCGTCGGTGGTCAGATCGTGAGCAGGAATGGTCGCCTCGCGCACCGTGACGCGACCGTTCCTGCTCACGAAGCACAGTGAACGCGCCCCGCGTCACCCCACCCGCGCCGCCACGATGTCGCGCGCCAGCGTCCGGACCGCGCGGCTCGGCTCCGGGGACGTCCGGACCGCCAGGCCGATGCGGAGCGGGTCGACCTCGTCCTCCAGGTCGAGCACCGCCCCGTCGTACCGCACCCCCGAGTCCGGCACGACCCCGACGCCGAGCCCGGCCGAGGCGAACCGGATCACGGCGGGCATGTCGTTCATCTCCGCGACGATGCGCCGACGGATCCCGAGACGCTCGAGTGCCCCGTCGAGGATGATCCGGTTGCCGAACCCGTGCGCGGTGTCGACGAAGGGTTCATCGGCGAGTTCGGCGAGCGACACCGACGACCGGCCGGCGAGCGGGTGGTCCGACGCGGTGAACACCCGGAACGGCATCTCCCGCAGCGGCTCCACGACGACCCCGGCGGGCACGGTGGGCAGGCCCGTGTAGGCGATGTCGAGCCGCCCGGCGACCAGGTCCTGCACGAGCCCGGTCGTCCCCGACGGCGAGGTCATCAGCTCCACGGCGACGAGCGGGTGCTGCCGCCGGAACCGCTGCAGCACGCCCGTCAGGTCGACGATGTCCATGCTCGTGAAGATGCCGAGCCGCACCCGGCCCCGCAGGTCGGCGTCGTCGGCGGTGGCCAGGTCGTGCATCCGGTCGAGGGACTCGAGCACCGCGCGGGCGTGGGGGAGCAGGTCCTCGCCGGCGGGGGTCAGCACGAGCTGTCGTCCGGTGCGGTCGAAGAGCCGCACCCCGAAGCTGCGCTCGAGCGAGGCGATGCCCGCGGACACCGTGGACTGCGCGGCCCAGAGCCGTTCCGCCGCCCGGGTGACGCTGCCCTCGGCTGCGACGGTGACGAACTGTTCGAGCAGTCGGGTCTCCATCGTCCGAGTATCGAGCAGATCGATCGCGCGCATCAAGCGCATCCGTTGGACTCGATGCACCGCGAGCGCGATCATCGGAGCATGTCAACCGTCACCGACACCCCGACGGGCACCGTCCCCGCCACCACCGCCGCTCCCGCATCCGCGAGCGACCGTGTCGTCGCCCCGCGCGGACGCCGTGTCCACACCCGTCGGCGCCACGGTTTCGGCTTCTGGGTCGTCGCCTTCGCCTTCCTCGCGGTGATGGCCTTCGCGACCGTCCCCGCACCCCTGTACGTCATCTACCAGGCCCGCGACGGCTTCCCGACCTTCACCACGACGGTGATCTTCGCGGCGTACGGGGTCGGGGTCGTCGGGTCGCTGTACCTGGCGGGGCACCTCAGCGACGTGCACGGACGCCGTCCGCTCATCCTGGTGTCGATCGCCCTCGAACTCGTCGCCGCCGTGCTGTTCCTGCTCTGGAACGACGTCACCGGCCTCATCGTCGCCCGGCTCGTGACCGGCCTCGGCGTCGGGACGCTGACGGCGACCGCGACGGCGCACCTCGGTGAGCTCCGGGTCCGTGCCACCGGGTCGAGCGACTCCGCGAAGGGCGCGAGCGTCGCCGCCGGAGCCGTGAACCTCGGGGGGCTGTCGCTCGGCGCCCTGGTCGGCGGAGCGCTCGCCGAGTTCGTCGGGCAGCCGCTCATGGTCCCGTACGTGGTGTTCGTGATCGCGTTGGCCGTCGCGTTCGTGCTCGTGCTGGCCGCACCGGAGACGGTCGACCGTCCCGAGCAGCCCGTGGCCTACCGCCCGCAGCGCATGCAGGCGCCGGAGGGGCAGGGTGCCGCGTTCTGGGCCGCCGGCGCAGCGGCGTTCGCGGCGCTCGCCGTGCAGGGCCTCTTCACCTCGGTCGCGCCGAGCTTCCTCGGCACCACGTTCCACGTCACCGACCGCCTGGCCGCCGGTGCCACGACCTTCGGGGTCTTCGCCGCGAGCGCGCTGTCGCAGATCGTCTTCGCCCGACTGTCGCAGCGTGCGCAGATCCGGCTCGGCATGGTGCTCCTGGTCGTCGGGCTGGTCGTCCTCGCCGTCGCCGCGGTCCTGCTGCAGGTCGCCGGGTTCATCGGCGGCGGGGTCGTCGCGGGAGCCGGCGTCGGCCTGCTGTTCCGCGCGGCGATCGGCAGCGCCGCAGCACTGGTCGGCCCGGAGCGTCGGGGCGGCGTGCTCGCCGCCACGTTCCTCCTCGCGTACGCCGGGCTCACCGTGCCGGTCGTGGCCGTCGGGGCGGCGCTGCTGGTGATCCCGACGCTCCCCGTCCTGATCGGGTACGTGGTGCTCGTCGCCGTCCTGGCCGTCGTCGCCGGCACCCGGCTGGCCGCGCGCGCCTGACGCGTGGCGGGCCTCCCGTCCGCCCGGAACCAGGTTCCGGACACCGCACCACGCGATCGCGCGGTGCCGTGTCCGGAGCCTGGTTCCGTCGTGCGGTCGAACTCCCGGCATACTGGGCGCGTGCCCCGGAACCGCAACCGTCCCGTGATCACCGGCGTCGCGGCCGTGGTGGCCGCCGGTCTCCTCGCCGGCGGGTTGTTCCTGACGGCACGGCAGGGCGCGGACGACCCGACCATCGGTGCCGGCTCGGCCTCGCGGACGCCGAGCGACGCGCCGACGGCCGCCGGTGACGGCACCGTCACGATCACCCGCACCGGGCCGGACATGCCCGGCAGCACCGCGCTCGGCCGGTGCGACATCACGACCCAGGCGGCCGTCGCGCAGTACGAGACCGAGGCCCTGGGCCGCGTCACCCTGCAGTGCGGCACCGCTGCCCAGGGGTACGAGCACATCCGGGTGCGGCACACCGCCGACTGGCAGGACGTCGTCACCGGGCACGGCTCGCGCGACTGGGACGACGCCATGCTCACCGCGGTGCAGACGGCGCTCGAGGACCCGCGCTCCGGGTTCCCGCTCGACGCCGGCGACGGCAAGGTCTGCTACGCCGCACCCGTCCGGTTCGACGACGGTTCACGCCCCGACGACGAGCCCTGGGTCAAGGTGATCGTCTCGGCCACCACCGACCGGGTGATCACGGCGTACCCCACGCGCACCGACGACTGCTGACGCGGCACCTGCGGACACCCGTTCTGCGACAGACCACGCGTCGATCACCTGGTGGATCGTCGCGAAGCCGAAGCGACCCCGACCGACGCCCACACGCCCGAGCGCGGACCCCTACGCGTGCACCTCGTACTCGTGCCGCCGGTGCGACACCGGCTCCAACTGGAACGTCGAGTGCTCCACCGGCACGTCGAAGTGCTCCGCTACGCACCGCTGCAGCTCGTCGAGGATCGCCGGGGCGTGCGCCGTCGAGAAGCAGTGGTCGTCGACGACCACGTGCGCGGTCAGGTTCGGCACCCCGGTCGCCACGAGCGTCGCGTGCAGGTCGTGCACCGCGATGACGTGGTCGAGTTCGAGGATGTGACCACGCACGTCGTCGAGGTCGAGCCCCGGCGGCGTCGACTCGAGCAGCACGTTCGCGGTCTCGCGCAGCAGCCGGATCGCCCGCGGCAGGATGAGCAGGCCGATCAGGATCGCGGCGACGGAGTCCGCCCGCTCCCACCCGGTCAGCATGAGCACGATCGCGGCGATGATGACGGCGACCGAGCCGAGGGTGTCGTTGAGGACCTCGAGCCGGGCGGCGCGCGAGGTGAACCCCTCGCCCGAGGCCCGCAGCAGCACCGCGTAGGCCACCAGGTTGCCGACGAGTCCGACGATGCCGAAGACGAGCAGCGGTCCGGAGTGGATCTCCTCCGGCACGAACAGCCGCTGCACCGCCGAGATGATCACGTAGACCCCGACGGCGAGCAGGATCGCGGCCTGCGCGGTGGCCCCGAGGACCTCGGCCCGCTGGAAGCCCCAGGTGCGCTGCGCGGTCGGGGACCGGCGGGCGAGCCGCGTCGCGACGAGCCCGATGCCGAGTCCGCCGGTGTCGACGACCATGTGCCCGGCATCGACGAGCAGCGCGAGCGAGCCCGTGACCACGGCGCCGACGACCTCGGCGAGCAGGATGCCCGCCGAGATGCAGAACGCGATGAGCAGGGCGCGCTCCGAGGCGTGCCCGACGCCGTGCCCGTGGTCGTGTCCCATGTGCGACATCGTAGGGATCCGCACTGACGACATGCCAGGATCGAACCGTGAGCCGGTCGCCCTACGAGCTGTCCACACCATCCGACGTGCTGGCCCGGTTGCACCCGCGACTGTCGACGTACTTCGGCGCGATCCCGCCCGGTCACGTCGGCCGCGGTGAAGGGGTGTTCGACGTCGTCGGCACACCGCGCCGGTGGCTCTGGCCGCTGCTCGCCTGGTTCGCCCGGGATTCCGTCATGTTCCCGGTCTGGGAACGGGACGTCCCCTTCACGGTCGAGAACCGGCCGGCTCACGTCCGTCGTGGTCGTGCCGGACGGGAGGCCCGGGTCGCGGTCCGCGCGCACCGCACCTTCCGGTTCCGCTCCGGCAGCCGCACGATGGTGGACGCCATCACCGCCGAACCGGACGGCCTGGTCGACCACCTCGGTCGCCACGGGCGCATCAGCGCCCGGCTCCGGGCGCAGGTCGACGGGGACGGTCCCGATGCGGGCGCCCTGCGCCTGGTCTCCACGCGCGTGACGTTCCGAGCGCTGGGACGCGAGGTACGCCTCCCGGCCCTCATCGCACCGCGTGTGACGCTCACAGAACGATTCGATGACGAAGCCGACCTGCAGCGCGTGTCCCTGGTGCTCACGGCGCCGGTGCTCGGCACGCTGTACCGGTACGAGGGGGCGTTCCGGTACGAGATCGCGCCGGACACAGAACGGGGATGAGATGAGCGACCAGAAGGGCCGCGTCGTGATCGCGGGAGCGAGCGGCTTCGTGGGCCGGTACCTGCGGGACGCCTTCACGGAAGAGGGGTACCGGGTCGTCACCATCGGCCGGACCGGCGACGCCGTGTGGGGCAACACCATGCGCATCCGGGAACTCGTCGACGGCGCCGCCATGGTCGTGAACATGGCGGGCAAGAGCGTCAACTGCCGCTACGGCCGACGCAACCGCGCGGAGATCATGCGCTCGCGGGTGGACACCACGCTCGAGCTCGCCGAGGCCATCCGGACGTCCGAGCACCCGACGCCCCTGTGGATGAACGCCTCGACCGCGACGATCTACCGGCACGCCGACGACCGACCGCAGGACGAAGCGACGGGGGAGATCGGCGAGGGGTTCTCGGTCTCCGTCGCCCGCGCGTGGGAGGACGCCTTCTTCGGCGCCGACCTGCCCGGCACCCGTCGTGTGGCGCTGCGGATGGCGATCGTGTTCGGCGACGGCAGCGCCCTGCTGCCACTCCTCCGGCTCGCGCAGGCCGGCCTCGGCGGGCCGCAGTACGACGGGCCGTGGGTGCCGACGCGCTCCCGGCTCCGCGCCGGCACGTACCACCACCACCGGCCCACGCACGGTCGGCAGCGCTTCAGCTGGGTACACATCGCCGACGTCCTCGGGTCGATCCGGTTCCTCCGCGACCACCCGGAGATCGAGGGGCCGGTGAACCTCTCGAGCCCGAACCCGTCCGACAACCGCACCGTGATGGCGACCCTCCGCGACGCCGTCGGGCGCCGGTTCGGCGTGCCGACCTGGCGGTGGATGCTCGAGCTCGGGTCGTTCGCGATCCGCACCGAGACCGAACTCGTGCTGAAGAGCCGGTGGGTGGTGCCGACCCGGTTGACCCAGGCCGGCTACGAGTTCCGGTACCCGCACCTGCGCGGGGCGCTCGCCGGGATCATCGCGGAGCGTCGCCAGCACCGGGGCTGAGCGCCGGGTCGAGGTCGCGCGGACTGCCGCTCGCGAGCGGTCCGGGCGGCACGTCGTGCGACCTCGGCGACACGGCAGCGGCACGTCGTGCGCCCTCGTCGACGGGGGCCGGTCGCGGCCCGCGGTCCCGCGCCGGTCGCGACGACCACAGCACGGCGGCCACGACGACCGCGCCGGCGAGCACCTCGACCAGGTCGGGCACCTCGCCGAAGGCCGCCCACGACGCGAGCACCCCGACCACGGGCACGAGCATCGAGAACGGCGCGACCGTGCTCGACGGGTAGGCCGCCAGCAGCCGCGACCAGATGCCGTAGCCCACCAGGGTCGCGACGACCACGATGTAGAGCAGGCCGAGGTCGGCGGGCAGCGCGGCCGCCGTGAACGCCGAACCGAGTGCGGTGCCGATGCGGTCCGGCCCCTCGACCACGAGCGACAGCACGACCATCGGGACCGGCGGCACGACGGACCACCACAGGGTCAGGTGCAGCGGGTTCGCAGCCCCCGCCCGCCGGGTCGCGACATTGCCGATCGCCCACCCGAGCGCACCGCACAGCGCGAGCACGACGGGCAGCAGCGCGGCGGTCTGGGAACGGTGCAGGGCGATCGCGGCGAGGGCGGCCACGGCGACGGTGACCCCGACGACCTGCCGGCCGGTCAGCCGCTCGCGCAGGAACACCCCGGCCAGCACCACCGTGAACGGCGCGGAGGCCTGCAGCACGAGCGAGGCCAGCCCCGACGGCATGCCGGACGCCATGCTCAGGTACAGGAACGAGAACTGCAGCACGCCGAGCCCGAGACCGACGAGCAGCAGCCGCCCGAACGGGATCCGCGGCCGCGGCACGAACAGCAGCGTCGGGACCGCCAGGATCGTGAACCGCAGCGCCGCGAGCAGGAACGGCGGGAAGTGCTCGAGCGCGAGTGCCGTCGCGGGGAAGTTCAGTCCCCAGACCACGGCGACGACGACGGCGAGGAGGCGGTCTCGGGTGGTCATGCTCCTCATCGTCCCGGGCGCGACGTTGTAGGTCCATCGAAACCTTCGTGAACCACGATGTAGGGTTCCTGCATGGTCGACTTCGACGTGCAGCTGCTGGCGGTCCTGCGGGAGCTCGCCGAGCGCGGCAGCGTCACAGCCGTCGCCGAGGCCACCCACCGCACACCGAGCGCCGTCTCCCAGCAGCTGCAGACGCTGCAGCGGCAGGTCGGGGTCCCGCTGGTCGAACGCGTCGGGCGCGGGGTCCGGCTGACCTCGCACGGCGAAGTGCTCGCGGGCCTGGCGTCCGGGGTCGCGACCGCCATCGCGCGGGTGGACGCCGCCTGGCAGGAGCACCTCGGTGGCACGACCGGACCGGTGTCGCTGGCGATCTTCCCGTCGGCGGCGGAACTGCTGCTGCCCGGCGTGCTCACCCGGATGCAGGCACACCCGGGCATCGCGCTGACCCTGGTCGACGTGGACGTCAGCGAGGGGGAGTTCGCACCGCTCGCGGCCGACCACGACGTCGTCGTCGGGCACCGGTCCGACGGCGTCCGCCCGGCGGACCAGGGATCGGTCGACACCGTGCCGCTGCTCCGCGAACCCCTCGACGTGGCCCTGCCGCCCGGGCACGCCCTGGCCGGCCGCGCACGCGTGGGCATCGACGAGGTCGTCGGGGAACGCTGGATCGGCGTGCCGGAGGGCTACCCGATCGACCGGGTGCTGCACGCGATGGCCGCGGCGACGGACACCCCGCCGAGTGTCGCGTTCCGCACGATCCACCTGCCGGTCATCGAGAACCTGGTGGCGGGCGGCCACGGCATCGCACTCGTCCCGCGGTACACGTCGGGCACGCGGGCCGCCGGGCGCTTCCACCTGGCGGAGCTCGCCGACGTCCGTGCCGGACGCCGCATCGAGGCACTGGTCCGCCCCGACCGTGCCGTCCGTCCCGTGGTGCGCACCGTCCTGGAGGCGCTGGTCGCCGTCGCCCTGGACGTCACCACCTGAGACGGTGGCGCCCACTGCCGGGCGCACGCCGTGCCTCCAGGCCGCCTGTCAGCGCATCTGGAACGTCAGCGCACCTGGAACGTCAGCGCACCTGGAACGGCGTGCCGAGCGGCAGGCGCTCCGCCAGCGCCGTGATGTCGGCGTTGTGCATGCGGATGCAGCCGTGCGAGGCGGCGGTGCCGATGCTCGACGTGTCCTCCGTGCCGTGCAGCCCGATCTGGCCGGGGCCACCGCCGAACGAGTTGAGCACGTCCGAGAACGCCGTCGTGCCGTACGCGTACGGGCCGTAGCCCTCGTTGGTCGGTGCGAGCAGCTCGGTCAGCGCGAACCGGCCGGTCGGCGACGGTGTGCCGCCGGTGCCGGTGGCGACGGGGTAGCTGTCGACGACCTTGCCGTCCTTGTACAGGTCGAGCGTCTTCGTCGAGCGGGTGACGACGATCGCGTACGGGTCCTCGGTCAGGGTGACGGCGCTGGTCGGCACCCAGCCGGTGCTGCCGTTCGGGCGCTGTGCGAGCTGCACCTCCGCCCAGCCGTCCTGCTGGTCGACGACCCGGAAGACGAGCGGGGCACCGGACGCCTGCGGGTTCTCGAGGGTCTGGGTCGCCTTGCCACCCGCGCTCGCGCTGACCGGGACGGACGCGCCGGTCACGGCAGCGACCGTGGTGCTGGCCGGCGCGTCGAGCGCGTCGACGGGTGCTGCCGACCGGGTCGGCTCCGGTGTCGTCGTCGGGGTGGGCGACGGTGCCGCGACGGACCGGGTGGGGGTCGGGGCGGGCGCGGCTGACAGGGGACCGAGGGCGACGAACGCGACGGCCCCCGCACAGACGACGGCCACGGCGGCGGCGATCACAGTCGCACGCCGCCGTGGCTCGGTCGGGAGGATCGGCAAGATCAGCCCGTGAAGTTCGCCGTTCCGGGCACCGGGACGGCGACCGGTGCCGTGCCCGGGTCACCGGCAGCGGCCGGGTCGGCCGTGACGGTGAGCGCGGCCTGCGCGGCCTGTGCCGACGAGGCGCCGACGAGACCGACGCTGTACGCGCCGGCGGTGTTCACGAAGTCGGCGGGCAGGACGATGGTGCCGGAGACGTTGCCGTCGGCGTCGGCGCGGAACGCGACCCCGGGGATGTCGGTGCCCTGGGCGCCGGTGCCGACTCCGGCGCCGACGAGCTCGTTCGGAGCGAAGCCCGAGCCCTGGATGCGGACACCGGTGGTGGTGGCCTCGGTCAGCGTGGCCGTCGGGGTGAGGAGCTCGGCGGCCGCGGTGGGCTGCGGCGTGAAGTAGGTCGTGGTGTCGTCGACGCGGAGCGCGGAGATCGAACCGCTGGCGTCGGCGGCGAGGGACTGACCGTTCGCCTCGAGCGGGGCGGCGAGGCTCTTCAGCTCGCTGCTGGGCAGCGCGCTCGGTGCCGGGGTGCCGTCGACCGTCGGGGCCGGGGTGGGCTCGTCGGTCGGAGCGGGCGTCTCGGTCGGCTCGGGCGTCGGCGGGGCCGTGGTGTCGGCGGCGACGTCGATGCCGACGTAGACGACGTACCCGACGACCTGCGCGTCGGCGGCCTCGAGGTCGGCCGTGAGCTCCGTCGTCGACTCGACCTCGCCGGTCGCGGGGTCGATCCAGTTGCTGGTGCCGTCGGAGATGCCGACGCCGTCACCGGTCTCGGGCGCGTCCGTGGCGAAGACCACGGTCTGCGCGCTGGTGTCGCCGCCCTCCTGGACCGCGAGACCGAAGCTCGTCGCGCCGGTGGTCGTCATGCTGATGCCGGCGGCGAGGGCGGGGACGCTGCTCGCGGGCACGGGCTTGTTCAGGCCGCGGACCAGGCCGACGGCCTCGCCCTCGGAGACGGACAGGCCGTCCTCGTCCAGCGTGGCGTGGTCGGTGATCGAACCGCCACCGTCCAGGTCGGTCACGGACGCCCAGTACCACTGGTCGGTCAGCGGGAAGGTGCCGGTCGGCGCGGCGGTGAAGTCGTCGGCCGAGTCGGTCCAGGTGACGATGGCCGAAGCAGCGGTGCTCGTCACCAGGGCGGTCGAGACCGTCGGGACGAGGGCGGCGGAGACGCCGAGCACGGTGGCGCCGACGGCGGCCGCGGTGATGCGAGAACGAAGCACGGTGTGGAGATCCATCCGGTCAGTGGACAGGGTGCATCCACTGCGACGCCCCCCGTGCTGAGATGTACTCAGCGATACGAACCTATCGAACCGTTCAGGATTCCGCACCCCCCGGACGCGGATCCGACGACGGACCGACGACCGTCCGGCCGCCGGTCCGTCGTGCTCAGACGTCGAGGTGGTCGACCAGCTCGTCCGCCAGGCCCGTGTAGGTCGCCGGCGTCAGGTTGGTCAGCCGGGCCTTCGCGCCGTCGGAGATGTCGAGACGGTTCACGAAGACGATGAGGTCCTGCTGGCTCACCCGCTTGCCGCGCGTGAGCTCCTTGAGCATCGCGTAGGGGTCCTCGATGTTCGACTGCCCGGCCGTGACCTCGGCGCGGATGACCGTCTGGATGGCCTCGGCGAGGACCTCCCAGTTGTGGTCGAGGTCGTCGGCGAGCTTGGCCTCGTTCACGGCGATCTCGCCCAGACCGCGGCGCAGGTTGTCGAGCGCGAGCAGCGAGTGCCCGAACGCGACGCCGATGTTCCGCTGGGTGGTGGAGTCGGTCAGGTCCCGCTGCAGTCGGCTCGTCACGAGGGTCTCGGACAGCGTCGAGAAGAGCGCCGACGAGATCTCGAGGTTCGCCTCGGCGTTCTCGAACTTGATCGGGTTGATCTTGTGCGGCATCGTCGACGACCCGGTGGCCCCCGCGACGGGGATCTGCGTGAAGTACCCCATCGAGATGTAGGTCCACACGTCGGTGGCCAGGTTGTGCAGGATCCGGTTGGCGTGACGCACCCGGTCGTAGAGCTCGGCCTGCCAGTCGTGCGACTCGATCTGCGTGGTGAGCGGGTTCCACGTCAGGCCGAGGCCCTCGACGAACTCGCGGGACAGCGCGGGCCAGTCGGCCTCGGGGTCGGCGGCGAGGTGTGCCGAGAAGGTGCCGGTCGCGCCGGAGAACTTGCCGAGGTACTCGCCGCCCTCGATCTGGGCGAGCACGCGCTCGAGCCGGTAGACGACGACCGCGAGCTCCTTGCCGAGCGTCGTCGGGGTGGCCGGCTGACCGTGGGTGTGCGAGAGCATCGGCACGCTCTTCAGCTCGACGGCGAGCGTCCGGAGCTTCTCGAGCACGGCACGGAAGCCGGGCAGCCAGACCTGGTCGACGGTGTCCCGCACGGTGAGTGCGTAGGACAGGTTGTTGACGTCCTCGCTGGTGGCGGCGAAGTGGGTGAGCTCGGCGATCGCGTCGAGCCCGAGCTCGGACAGCCGGCGGCGCACGAAGTACTCGACGGCCTTGACGTCGTGACGGGTCGTCGCCTCGATCTCGGCGAGCTCCGCGATCTGGTCCTGGCCGAAGGTCGAGGCGATCGCGCGCAGTGCTGCCTTGTCGTCGACGCTGAGCGGCGAGGTGGTGAACATCGCGTGGTCGGTCAGGAAGATGAGCCACTCGACCTCGACCACGATGCGCGCGCGGTTGAGGCCGGCCTCGGAGAGGTGCTCGCCCACCGTGTGCACGATCGGGTAGTAGCGCCCGTCGAGCGGGCTGATCGGCTGCGGGGGAAGGGGGGTCATGGGGCTCCCTGACGGACTGCCGGCTCGAGCTGGTGGAAGAGCGCCCGGCAGGCCCGTTCGACGGTCGAGAGCACTCGGTCGAACTCGTGCCGGTCCGCGTAGTACGGGTCCGGCACGTCGGCCTGCTGGGGCCAGGCGGCGTCGTACCGCAACAGGAGCGTCACCTTGGCGGAGTCGTCCATGGTCGGGGCCCACGAACGCAGGATGCGCTCGTGGGAGCGGTCGAGTGCGACCACCAGGTCGAGGTCCGGGAACCGGTCCGGGTCGAACTGACGGGCGCGATGCCTGCTGCCATCGTATCCGCGCGCCGCCAGCGCTGCGATCGTGCGCTCGTCGGCGGGTTCGCCGACGTGCCAGTCACCGGTGCCGGCCGACTCCACCTGGAACCGGTCGGCGAGACCGGCGTCCGCGGCGATCTGCGCGAACACGACACCGGCCATGGGGGAGCGGCAGATGTTGCCGCTGCAGACGAACGAGACGCGGAACGGGGCGTCGACGTCCTGGGTCATGAGCACATCATGACGCAGGGCGGGGTCCTCCGCGAGGTCCGCCGGGGTCACGCCCGCTGGCGGTTGAGCACCGGGCGGGCGAAGAGCCCGATCAGCCAGGCGAAGACCGCGAGCACGAAGGCGCCGACGATGCCCCAGCCGAAGGAGTCGACCTCGAGCCCGAAGCCGAACGCCTCCGAGATGCCCGCGACGATGAGCAGCAGGATCGCGTTCACGACGAACGAGATGAGCCCGAGCGTGAGGATGTAGAGCGGGAACGCCACGATCCGGATGAGCGTGCCGATCACCGCGTTCACGAGACCGAACACGAACGCCACGAGCAGGAAGGTGAGGACGGTCGCAGTGGTCCCGCCGTCGCCGAACGGCGTCACGGAGACGCCGCTGACGATGAGCGTGGTGAGCCAGAGCGCGAGGGCGTTGACGACGAGGCGGACGAGGAATCGCATGCGCCCATGATGCCCTCGTTCCCCTCGTGGGTGCCGTGGGCCTGCCGGTAGCCTGAACCCGTGAGCGAGCAGCGTGTGCACATCCGGCCCGAGGTGGCCGTCCTCCCCGCGTACAAGCAGGGGCGACAGGCGTCCGACTCCGCCTTCAAGCTGTCGAGCAACGAGAACCCGTTCCCACCGCTCCCCGGGGTCGTCGAGGCCGTGCAGGCCCAGACCTCGTACAACCGCTACCCCGACGCCACCGCCCTCGCCCTGCGCGCCGTGCTGGCCAACCGCTTCGGGCTGACCGCCGAGCAGGTGCACGTCGCCCCGGGCAGCGTCGCGATCCTGCACGAACTCGCCCGCGCGACCTCGGGCCCCGGCGACGAGATCGTCTACGCGTGGCGCTCGTTCGAGGCGTACCCGGGCGTCGTCACGGTCGCCGGCGCCACCAGCGTGCAGGTGCCGAACCGCGCCGACGGTGGGCACGACCTCGACGCGATGGCCGCGGCCGTCACCGAGCGCACCCGCATGGTGCTCGTCTGCTCGCCGAACAACCCGACGGGGCCGATCGTGACCGCCGCGGAGTTCGACGCGTTCATGGCCGCGGTGCCGCAGTCGGTGCTGGTCGTGCTCGACGAGGCATACGCCGAGTTCGTGACCGACGAGGCCGCCGTGCACGGTCACCCGCTGCTCGCCGCGCACCCCAACCTCGTGGTCCTCCGCACCTTCTCGAAGGCGTACGGGCTCGCCGGGCTCCGGGTGGGCTACGCGCTCGGTCCGGACTACGTGCTCGACGCCGTCCGGGCCTGCGCCATCCCGCTGTCCGTGACCGCCCAGGGCCAGGCGGCGGCGCTCGCCAGCCTGGAACGCGAGGCCGAACTGCTCGGACGCGTGACCGAGATCGCCACCCTGCGCGACCGGATCGTCGTCGAGCTCCGGGCCCAGGGCTGGGACGTCCCGGACGCCCAGGGTAACTTCCTCTGGCTGCCGACGGGCGAGCGGACGGCCACCGCGGCGGCCGCGTTCGAGGACGCCGGCATCATCGTCCGGGCCTTCCCGCCAGAGGGCATCCGCATCTCGATCGGCGAGCACGAAGCTGTGGAAACGCTCCTCCAAACAGCCCGCTCACTTGTGGGGGACCTCCAGGTGGCCGACTAGTGCCTGGCGCTACGCTGGCCCGCATGTCATTCCGCGCCGCGGCTCCCGCGACGACCACCGTCCGGCTCCTCGACCCCGAGGGTCGGTTCGTGGAGACCGACGAGAACGCCGAGTTCGCCGCCGCCGCGCGGGCGATCCCCGACGAGACCCTGCTGGCGATGCACCGCCGCATGGTGCTCACCCGTCGGTTCGACCACGCCGGCCACAACCTCCAGCGCACCGGCCAGCTCGGCCTGTGGGTGCCCAGCCACGGGCAAGAGGCGGCACAGACCGGCTCGGCCTTCGCCCTGCGCGCCCAGGACCACGTGTTCCCGTCCTACCGCGAGCACGCCGTCACGATGCACCGCGGCGTCGAGCCGATGGAGATCATCGCGATGTACCGCGGGCAGACCCACGGCGGGTGGGACCCGGACCAGCGTGGCAACACGCACATCTCCACCCTGGTGATCGGCTCGCAGACCCTGCACGCCACCGGGTACGCGCTCGGCCAGAAGCTCGACGGCGACGTCGGCACGGGCGACCCGGACCGCGACGCCTGCTCGATCGTCTACTTCGGCGACGGCGCCACCAGCCAGGGCGACGTGAACGAGGCCTTCGTGTTCTCCGCGTCGACCAAGGCGCCGGTCGTGTTCTTCCTGCAGAACAACCACTGGGCCATCTCGGTGCCGGTGTCGGTGCAGTCCCCGACGCCGCTCGTCGACCGCCCGCGCGGCTTCGGGATCCCGAGCGTCCTGATCGACGGCAACGACATCCTCGCGTCCTACACGGCCTCGGTCGTCGCGACCGAGCACGCCCGCAGCGGCCAGGGCCCGGCCTTCATCGAGGCCGACACCTACCGCATCGGTGCGCACACCAGCTCCGACGACCCGAGCCGGTACCGCGCCGACGGCGAGCTCGAGGAGTGGGTCCTGCGCGACCCGATCGTCCGGTCCGAGGCGTACCTCCGCTCGAAGGGTGCGACGGACGAGCAGTTCGCCGCGTTCGACGAAGAGGGCGAGGACATCGCCGCCGACGTCCGACGCCGCACCGTCGCCCTGACCGCACCGTCCGTCGACGTCATGTTCGACAACGTGTACCGCGAACCGCACCCGCGGATCGCCGAGCAGAAGGCCTGGCTCGCCCAGTACGAGGCCGGCTTCGAAGGGGGCGCCCACGCATGAGCACCACCGAGCAGCTCTTCGACTACACCCTGCGCTCCCACCCGGGCGCCGGCGAGGTCCCGAGCGACCCCACCCCGACCCTGCCGATGGCCAAGGCCCTCAACGCCGGGCTCGCCGCGGCCATGGAAGCGGACGACAAGGTCCTGCTGATGGGCGAGGACATCGGCCAGCTGGGCGGCGTCTTCCGCATCACCGAGGGCCTGCAGGACCGCTTCGGGCCCGAGCGCGTGCGGGACACCCCGCTCGCCGAGGCCGGCATCATCGGCACCGCGATCGGCCTCGCCCTGCGCGGCTACCGCCCGGTCGTCGAGATCCAGTTCGACGGCTTCGTGTGGCCCGGGTTCGACCAGATCACCTCGCAGCTCGCGAAGATGGCGAACCGCCTGCCGGCACACATGTCGCTGCCCGTCGTCATCCGCATCCCCTACGGCGGCCACATCGGTGCCGTGGAGCACCACCAGGAATCCCCCGAGGCGTACTTCGCGCACACCCCGGGCCTGCGGGTCGTCAGCCCGAGCACGCCGAACGACGCCTACTGGATGATCCAGGAAGCCATCGCGTCGAAGGACCCGGTGATCTTCCTCGAGCCGAAGTCCCGCTACTGGCCCAAGGGCCAGGTGGACCTCGTCGACGGCCACGTCCCGATGCACACCACCCGCGTCGCCCGCACCGGCACCGAGGTCACCCTGGTCGGGCACGGCGCCATGGTCGCCACCCTGATGCAGGCGGCGGACATCGCCGAGGCCGAGGGCACCAGCTGCGAGGTCATCGACCTCCGCTCGATCTCGCCGATCGACTGGGAGCCGCTGCTCGCCTCCGTCCGCAAGACCGGCCGCCTGGTCATCGCGCAAGAGGCATCCGGCTTCGTCAGCGTCGGCAGCGAGATCGCCGCGACCGTCGCCGAGCGGGCGTTCTACACGATGCAGGCACCGCCGCTCCGGGTCTCCGGCTTCGACGTGCCGTTCCCGGTGTCGAAGCTCGAGCACCTGCACCTGCCGGATGCCGACCGCATCCTCGAGGCCGTCGACCGCGCCCTCGCCTACTGACCCGTCCGACCGAGCACGACCAGATCCGCGAAGGAGCCGTAGTGGCCGCCGCCGAATTCCCCCTGCCCGACGTGGGTGAAGGTCTCACCGAGGCCGAGATCGTGCAGTGGCGCGTCGCGATCGGGGACGAGATCGCCGTCGACCAGGTGCTCGTCGAGATCGAGACCGCGAAGTCGCTCGTCGAGCTGCCGTCGCCGTTCGCCGGCACCGTCACGGGTCTGCTCGTGTCCGAGGGAGACACGGTCGAGGTCGGCAAGCCGATCATCCGCGTCGACTCGGACGCGTCGGTCGCCTCCGGTGCGGCCCTCACGCCGCCTGCGGAACAGCCTGTCGAGCAGCCTGGAGGCGCGGCGCCCGTCGCCCAGACCGCCCCGGTCTCGCCCGTGGTCGCGTCCACCCCGCAGGCCGCTGCCGCCCCGTCGGCCCCGGTCGCGCAGACCCCTCCCGCTCCCGCGGCGGTGCCGGCGAACGGCGACGGCAGCTCGACGAGCGCCTTCGCGGCCTCGATCCCGAC